>DASRSH010000340.1:0-4607 GCA_035656575.1 Opitutaceae bacterium | reverse complement strand
ATCGGGCTACGGCACCATCGCCGACCTGCTCAACGGCCGCCTGCCCGTCATGATGATCGCCCTGATCCTCATCTTCAAACCGTTCGTCACGCTGACGGCGCTGGGCTCCCGCACGTCGGGCGGCACGCTGGCGCCCATGTTCATGACGGGGGCGGCGCTGGGCGGCCTGTTCGCCTGCGTCGTCGACCGCCTGTTCCCGGGCGCCAACCTGTCGCCCGGAGCCTGCGCGGTGCTGGGAATGGCGGCGTTCTTCGGCACGGCGGCGCGGGCCCCGTTCGCGTTCATCATTTTCGCGTTCGAAATGGTCCGTTCCTACGACGCGGTGCTGCCCCTGATGCTGGTCGTCGTGGTCGCCCACGGCGTGGGCCTGGCGACCATGAGGGATTCGGTGATGACGCTGACCCTCGGGCGCAAGGGCCTGCGCGTGAACCAGGAGTACGAGGCCGACGTGTTCCGCCAAGTGACCGTGGGCGGGGTGATGGACGAGGACCCCATCACGATCGAGGCCGATTCGACCATCGCCGACCTGTCGGGGCGGATCGCCCGCGGCGAGCCGAGACTGATGCGCCACACGGCATTTCCGCTCGTCGACCGCCAGCACCACCTGGTCGGCATCGTGACGCGGGGGGACCTGGTGCGCGCCTTCGCGCGCGATCCGGGAGGCACGGCTTCGGTCCTGGCGGCCGGAACGAAGGCCCCGGCCGTTGCCTTCCCGGACGAAACGGTCGACACGGCCCTGGACCGGATGCTGCGCCGCGGCTGCGGCCGGCTGCCGGTGGTCAGCCGCGGAGACCCGCGCAAAGTCGTCGGCTACCTGGGCCGCGCGGCGATCCTCAACGCGCGCCTCCAGCGCATCTCGGAGGAATACGAGCGCGAGCCCGGCTGGATCGCCAAGTGGCGCCACCCGGCCACGGAAGCCGCCCCGCCGCAGGGATGATCCGGTTCAAGGCGGAGCCCAGCTTTCGAGAAGCAGTCCCGGCACGCGCGCAAACTCGCGGACATTGCCCGTCACGAACGTGGCGCCTAGGGCGAGGGCGTGTCCGGCCAGCAGCGCGTCGTAGGGGCCGATGGGCTGCGCGTTGGGCTTCAGGTTCGCCAGCGCCGCCCGCACGGCTGCGCTCCAGTGGGCCGCCGCCTCTGCGAAGGGTTCGACGACCGGAAACAGGCGCTGGAGCGACCTGACCCGGCTGCGGAATGCCGGAATGTCGGGGCGGTTGGCCGCGCCATATTCCAGCTCCATCAGGGCGATGGCCGAAAGCCGCACCTGGGGAAAAGATTCCTCCAGCTTGTCGCACAGCGCCCCGTCTTCAGGGCGGCCGCGGAGGTAGCGGGAGAAGACATTCGTGTCGGGCAGATAAGTCACGGCCGAACATCCGGAAAGTCCGGCGCCGATCCGCGCAGCGCTTTCAGGGCCCGGAGCCGGCGGGCCTCCGCCGCCGGGTCCGTGGCGACGAAACCGGTCGCCGTGGGAGTCAAAGCGTAGCTCCGGGCCTTGACCGGAAGGCTGCGCGGCAGCCGCAGCGCCTTGGAATTGCCGGCCTGGAAGACTTTCGCCGTGATCGGGCTCATGTATGCACGGTGTATCTACATGGATTTCCGGTCAAGTCCGGGGCGTCGGGGAGCGCGGAAGGGCATGCCCTATGATGGCAAGTGCGCGGGCGAACATGGGCATCCGTCGCGCTCCGGATGCAGCGGAAGCTTTCCGCGCCCGCGCGGGGCCGGGTCGCGCTTGACCTGCATCCATCACCCATTCCGGCAAATCCTGCCTGCGCTGTGCTGAAAGCACAGTTGGGTCGGCTTCGGCCGATTTCGCTCGGGTTCGTGGGCAACCTTCACCGGCTTGGTGACGGAGGCACGAAAGGTCGCTGCCGCAGATCAAGTCCGGGCCGATCCGCGCCGGCGTGGCCGCCGCGACCGACCCCCTGACCTATGTCCTCGATCCCGGACGGGAATACCAGCGCACGGTGTTCGCCGGCGGCCCGACCTGGGCCTCGCCCGGGGACGGCATCCACCTGGATGCGGTTCGCTTCAATCTCCAGCGAAGACGCCGGGCGATAACCGGCCGAAACCTTCCCGCGGTGGGCGAGAGCCCACCTGGGGTGGTTGCGGTCGATCCGCGCGCGGCGCTTCGTCGATCGTGAAGCGCTTTCATGAAGAACGGGGGTGGCCTATCCGTCAGCCCCCCAGGTAGGCCTCCTTGAGGCGGGGGTGGGTGCGCAGGGACTTGCTTTCGCCCTCGAGGGCGATGCGGCCCGTTTCCAGGACGTAGGCGCGGGAGCTGACTTCCAGGGCGAGGTTGGCGTTCTGCTCGACCAATAGAAGGGTGATGCCCTGGGCGCGGTTGATTTCCGCGATCTTCTCGAAGATGGTCGCGATCAGGCGCGGGGCGATGCCGAGGGAGGGCTCGTCCAGGAGCAGGAACTTGGGGTGGCCCATCAGCGCCCGGCCGATGGCCAGCATCTGCTGCTCGCCGCCGGAAAGGGTGCCGGCGGACTGGCGCAGGCGCTCCTTGAGCCGGGGAAAGATGCTGAAGACGTACTCGCGCTGCGCGGCGATTTCCGCGGCGTCCCGGCGCAGGTAGGCGCCCATGGCCAGGTTCTCGTCGACCGAGAGGTTGGCGAACACCATCCGGCCCTCGGGCACATGGCACAGGCCCCGGGCGACAATCTGGTGGGGCGGCAGGCCCGCGATGTCCTTGCCGCAGAATTCGATCCGGCCCCGCCGCGGCCGCAGCAGGCCGGAAATGGTGCGCAAGGTCGTCGTCTTGCCCGCGCCGTTGCCGCCGACGAGCGTCACGATCTCGCCCGCCTCGACGTGCAGGGTGAGCCCGTCCACGGCGTTGATCGCGCCATACGAGACGGAGAGATCAGTTATGCGCAGCATTCGAAGTGTCGCCCAGGTAGGCCTCGATCACCTTGGGATCGCTTTGGATCGCCGCCGGAGGCCCCTCGGCGATCTTGACCCCGTAATCGAGCACCGCGATGCGTTCGCACAGGTCCATGACGACCCGCATCGAGTGCTCGACCAGGAGGATCGACAGCTTGAACTCCGCATGGATGCGTCGGATCAGGCCGACCAGGTCGCGCTTTTCGGTCGGGTTCATGCCCGCCGCGGGCTCGTCCAGCAGGAGCAGCCGGGGCTCGGTCGCCAGCGCCCGCACGATCTCCAGCCGGCGCTGGTCGCCGTAAGGCAGCGACTTGGACGGGGCGTCGCGCAGGTGGGACAGGTGAAACAGCCCGAGCAGGTCGTCCGCCCGGCGGGCGACCGCCGCCTCGTCGCGCTGAAAACCGCCCAGCCGCACCAGCGACTGCACGGCCGAGGTGCGGCGGTGGAGGTTGCACGCCACTCGGACATTATCGAAGACCGACAGCCGGCCGAAAAGCCGGATGTTCTGAAAGGTGCGCGCCACTCCCGCGGCCACGATCTCATCGGGCCGCAGGACGGCCAGGTTCTTGCCCGCGAAGGCGATGCGGCCTTCGGTTGGCCGATAGACCCCCGTGATCAGGTTAAACACGGTGGTCTTGCCGGCGCCGTTGGGCCCGATGAGCCCGACCAGTTCGCCGTCGCCCACCGTCAGATCAACGCCGCTCACCGCCGTGAGCCCGCCGAACCGCATCGTGATCTTTTCGAGGGTCAGCATCGGGAAAAGGGGTCATGTACCAATATCCAACAAAACCCACCGGCGGGTAGAGCCGGGCGGAAAACGCCGGTGGGTTTTGTTGGATATTGGTACATGACCCCTTATTTGGCGCGGCGCAGGTTGAAGAGGCCTTCGGGGCGGACGATCATCAGGATGATCAGGATGAGGGAGTAGAGGATCATCCGATAGTCGGCGACCGGACGGAGGACCTCGGGCAGCAGGGTCAGGACCACGGCTGCGGCGATGACGCCGAGGGTGTTGCCCATTCCGCCGAGGATCACCATCACGACGATCTCGATGCTTTTGGTGAAGTCGAAGCCGGCGGGGGAGATGGTGAGCTTGTCGGAGCCGTAGAGGCCGCCGGCCACGCCGGCGAAAAAGGCGCCGACCACGAAGGCCACGATCTTGTATTTCGTGGGGTTGAGGCCGACGGCGGCGGCGGCGATCTCGTCGTCGTGCACTGCCAGGAAGCCGCGCCCGAAGGTGGAATGAACCAGGCAGACGACGACAAAGATCGTGAGGGTGACCCACGCGCCGACCCAGAAGATGTTCGTGTACGGCGGTATTCCATTAAGCCCCAGGGCGCCCCCCAGGGCGTCGATGTTCTGGAAGATGACGCGGATGATCTCGCCGAAGCCCAGGGTGACGATGGCCAGATAGTCGCCGCGCAGCCGCAGCGAGGGCATGCCCACCAGGAAGCCCGCGATCGCGGCGGCGGCGCCGCCCGCCAGAAGGGCGAGCAGGAAGATCAGCGGCGGGGGCAGGCGGGGGGCAGCGAACATCGTGATGGCGGCGGCGGTGTAGGCGCCGACCGACATGAAGCCGGCGTGGCCGAGGGAGAACTGGCCGGTGTAGCCGTTCACCAGATTGAGGGAGACGGCCAGGATCACATTGATGCCGATATTGATCAGCACCTCGAGATAGTAGGGGTCGATCCAGCTCGCGCTGGCATAGAGAGCGCCGGCGG
>DASRSH010000339.1:0-5051 GCA_035656575.1 Opitutaceae bacterium | reverse complement strand
CAATCCGTCATCCGGCTGGGGATCGGGGACGTTACCGAACCGCTGCCGCCGGCCTGCGTCCAGGCGCTGCATGCGGCGACCGACGAGATGGCGCAGCGGGGCACCTTTCGCGGTTACGGGCCCGAGCAGGGCTATCCTTTTTTGCGCGAGGCGATCGCCGAGCACGATTACCGGGCGCGGGGCTGCGACATCGCGCCCGACGAGGTCTTCGTCTCGGATGGGGCCAAGTGCGATTGCGGCAATATCCAGGAGATCTTCGCGACCGACATCCGGGTCGCGATCCCGGACCCGGTCTATCCGGTGTACGTCGACACCAACATCATGGCGGGGCGCTCCGAGCTGATGTATCTGGAATCCACGCCGGCCAACGGCTATGTGCCGGAGATTCCGGCGCAGGGCGCGGACCTCATTTACCTGTGCTTTCCGAACAATCCCACGGGCGCCGTCGCCACGCGGGCCCAGCTGGCGGCCTGGGTCGCGTATGCCCGGCGCCACCGGGCGGTGATCCTGTACGATTCGGCCTATGAGTCGTTCATCCGCCACCCCGAGATTCCGCACAGCATCTACGAGATCGAGGGGGCGCGCGACGTGGCCATCGAATTCCGGAGCTTTTCGAAGACGGCGGGCTTCACGGGCACCCGCTGCGCGTACACCGTCGTGCCCAAGACGGTGACCGCGCAGGATGCGAGCGGGGCGGAGCAGCCCCTGCACGCCCTATGGAACCGGCGGCATACGACCAAGTTCAACGGCGTGGCCTATCCCATCCAGCGGGCGGCCGCCGCGGTGTACACACCCGAAGGGAAGGCCCAGACGCGGGCCCTGACCGACTTCTACCTGGAGAACGCGCGGCTCATCCGCGCGGCCATGGCCAAGCTCGGTTTCGCCTGCGCCGGGGGCGACAACGCCCCTTATATCTGGGTCAATACGGGGCGCGACTCATGGGAGTTCTTCGACCTGCTGCTCAACCGGGCCCAGGTCGTCTGCACCCCCGGCGCCGGTTTTGGGCGCTGCGGCCAGGGCCACGTGCGGATCAGCGCGTTCAATTCGCGCGCCAACGTCGAGCAGGCGCTGGCGCGGATCGCCGCGGCGGTCAGCTAGGGGGCGGCAGCGAGGCGATGATCTCGCGTCCCAGTTCGGCCACGTCCTGGCTCAGGTCCGCGGCGAGATCGCCGTAGCTCCGCCCGTCCCAGGACAGGGCCGGGGCGGAGAACACCTTGCGCACCACCAGCTGCGCCTGGCCCCGGTCGGTGGTGATGCGGATGACGGCCTCGAAGCGCGCCGAACGGCCGGCCGGGCCGCCCGTGCTCCCTTCGCAATGCAGCACGTCGACCTCGATCACGTAGTCCAGGTCCGTGGCCAGGGGGAACGGCTGGGTGACCACTTCGGCGACGGCCGGCGCCGCGCCGAGCTGCTCGCGCAGGATGCGGGTGATGCCGGCGTCCAGGGATTCTCCCCAGCGGTTGAATTCCGAAAGCTCGATTTCGTTGCTGCCGCGGCGCACGACCATTTCGGGCGCGTCCAGGTAGCTGGCGACGTGCACGGTGCGCAGGCCGACCCGCAGGCCCTTGGCCTCCGAGCCCCCGGCCCGCGCGCCCGGCGCCGTCAGGTCGGACGGATTGCTCAGGACAAAATAACGCGTCGGATCGCTCTGCGGCGCCGGCAGGACGTTGCATCCGCCCAGGGCGAGCGCGGCGGCGATCAGGCAGAAGGGAAGAGGCTTCATCGTGCGGGCAGCTTGCGCCCCGCGAGCAGGGCATTGGGATTGCGCTCCAGAAAGTCCGCCAGGCGCTGCACGGCATCGGCGGCGGAGGCGAGCTGGTTGAGGGCGGTGGTGGCGCTGTCGCCGAGGCCGTTCTGTTCGGCGATGAACCGTTGGACCATGACCGCCGCCGTGTTGAACTGCTTCAGCGTCCGCTGCGCCTGCTCCAAGGCCGCGGTCAAGTGCTCCCCGTTGGCGTCCACCTGGTGGCCAACCTGGTTCACCGCCGCCCGCACGTCGGCCAGGGTCCGGTTGAGATTATCCAGGGTCTGCGGAATCTGCGGCGAGCGGGCGACCGCGGCCACGGCCGCGCCGGCGGCCGTCCATTCCACGCTCAGGCCCTTGAGATCGAGGTCATCGAGCTTTTTCTGGGCGTCGGCCACCAGCGCCTGCATCTGCGTCGCGACGGTCTGCACATTGGACGCCAGCTCCCGGAAATCGATCCGACGGATGTTCGTCAGGATGGCCATCGCGCTTTCCTGAAACTCGAGGATCGTGGAGGGGATGGCCGGCACCACCGGATAGTCGGGATGCAGCGGGCTGCGCTGCGCGAGGATGGCCGGATACTGCTTGGGGTCGTAAAAGCCCAGCTCGACGTCGACCAGGCCGGTGGCGAAGCCGGTGACGGTGAGCTGCGCCCGCAGGCCCCGGTCGATCAGGGCGAGGATATCCTGCGGACTGGACACCTTGACCGTCGCGCCCGTGGGCGCGATGAGGACATTGCTGTCGAATTCGCACACCACCTCGACATTGGAGCGCGCCGGCTCGGCGGGATTGTAGGCGACGTGAGTGTCGACCACCCGGCCCAGCGTCACGCCGCTCATCTTGACCGGCGCCCCGATCGTCAGCCCTTGGATCGACTCGTCGAAGAACACGACGAAGCGCTCGCGGTGATGCAGGAAACTGATGCTGCCGAAGGACAGCAGCGCGATCAGGCCCAGCCCGAAGGCTCCCAGGACAAAGGCTCCGACGACGGAGGGGCGCACGTGCGTTTTCATGCGAGCAGCCTGGGCAGTCTCATCGTCCGCGGGCCAGGAAGTCGATCACTTTGGGATCGGAGCTGGTGTCGGCCAGGACCTGCGGCGGCCCTTCGGCGATGATCCCCTGCCGGTCGCGGTCGAGCATGATCGCGCGGTCGGCCAGGCCGAAGATGGAGGAGAGCTCGTGCGAGACGATGACGATCGTGGTGCCGAAGCTGCCCTGGATCTCGCGCACCAGCTCGTCCAGCTTGCGCGCCGTGACCGGATCCAGACCGGCCGAGGGCTCGTCGAAGAAGACGATCTGGGGGTCGAGGGCGAGGGCGCGCGCCAGGCCGGCGCGCTTCTTCATGCCGCCGCTCAATTCGGCCGGGTAGTAGTTCTCGAACCCCGTCAGCCCCACCTGGGCGAGCTTGAGGGCGGCGATCTCCCGGATTTCCTTCGCCCGCAGGGGCGTGTGCTCCTCCAGGGGCAGGGCCACGTTTTCGCGCAGCGTGAGCGAACTCCACAGCGCGCCGCCCTGAAACAGCATGCCGAAGCGCTTGAGCATGGCCCGCCGGGCGGCGGTTTCGGCGCCGGTGAAGGCCTGGCCGAAGAAGCGCACGGTCCCCGCGACGGGCTCGTTCAGCCCCACCATATGGCGCAGCAGGGTGCTCTTGCCGCAGCCGGAGCCGCCGATGATGAAAAAGATCTCCCCGGTTCGCACGGAGAAGCTCACGTCCTTGAGGATGACCTGGTCGCCGTAGGCGCACGTGAGGTGCGCGACTTCGATGGCGGGCGGGGCGTCGGCGGACATGGAGGGCTAGATTCCGAAAATGTGGAAGAGCACGGCGAACACCGCGTCGGAAACGATGATCAGGACGATGGCGGTCACCACGGCCGAGGTCGCGGCGCGTCCGACGCCGGCGGCGCTGCGGTCGGATTGCAGGCCCCGGAGGCAGCCGGAGAGGCCGATCAGGATTCCGAACACCGCCGCCTTGACGACCCCGGACCAGACGTCCGGCATGGCGACGATGCTTTCGGTTTCGATCCAATAGGCCGTGGGCGGGATCTGCAGGATCGTCGAGGACACGAGCATGCCGCCCAGCATGCCGACGCCGTCCGCGTACAGCACGAGCAGCGGCATCATGAGAAACAGCGCCAGCAGGCGCGGCAGGACGAGGAAGTCCACCGGCGGGATGCCCAGGACGTCGAGGGCGTCGATTTCCTCGTTGGTATTCATGTTGCCCAGGGTCGCCGCGAAGGCCGCTCCCGTGCGCCCGGCGAGGATCACGGCCACCATCATCGGACCCATTTCCCGCACCATCAGCACGCCGACCAGATCGGCCACCCAGATGTCCGCCCCGAATTGCCGCAGGGTCATCGCCGCCTGATAGGCGAAGGTGAGGCCGATGAGGAAGGCGATCAGGCTGGCGATGGGCAGGGCCATGGCCCCGCACTCCTGCATCTGCTCGAGGCAGTCGTTCCACCGGAACCGGCGCGGCCGGCGGATCATGCGGGCGGACCCGAGCGCGCATTCGCCCAGGAAATGGAGAATGGCGGTGAAGCTCAGCCAGGCCATCGCGGTGGAGCGCCCCACGATGGCGGTGAGCGAATCGCCGGCTTTCGGCGCCGTGGCGGCCTGGCTGTCAGCCGCGCTCATCTGCTCGGCCAGGGAGCGGATTCGCTCCGGCAGCCGGGAAAGGTCGCAGGCCGCTCCCCGGGCGGCGCAGTCCTCGGCGATTCCCGCCACGAAGACGAGGAGCGAGCTGTCCCAGTGTTCGAGCGTCCCGGCCTGGACGCGCACCGGCATCTTGCCGGCCGCCTGGCCGCGGGCCGCAGCGGGCCAGTCGGGCTGGCGCCGGCTGAGGCGCCAGCTGCCGGCGACCGTGACCTCCAGCCAGCCGCCGTCCGTGCGCACGTCGACGGAGGCGGAAAGGGTGGCGGGGGTCGCCGTCATGGACCCACATACTCTTTGCCAGGGCTCCCAAAGCGCCAAATAATAATTTCACGTGCGCGCCTTTCTTTTCGATCTCGACGGCACCCTGATCGACCATTTTGCCGCCATCCACCGCTGCTATGCCCACACCCTGGGGCGAATGGGGCTGCCGGAGCCCAGCCCGGCCCAGGTGCGGGCCGCCGTCGGGGGCGGCATCGAGAACTCGCTCGCCAAGTTCGTCCCGCCCGGGCGGATGGCCGAGGCGCTGGCGATCTACAAGGAGTTCTGGGACCGCACCATGCTCGAACAGGTCAGCCTGATGCCCGGGGCCGGGGAGCTGCTGCGGGGGCTGCATGCCCGCGGGGCGCCGATGGGCGTTCTGAGCAACAAGCTGGGC
>DASRSH010000338.1:0-22070 GCA_035656575.1 Opitutaceae bacterium | reverse complement strand
GAAAAGGGGTCACGTACCAATTCTCAACAAGAAGGAGAATTGTTGGAAATTGGTACGTGACCCCTTTCACTTTGCCGCGGCAATCGCACGAGCTAGCCGGACCTCGTCCAAAGTCGGATTGTCGAAGGCGGCCGTAGCCAGCTGGGCCTCGTGCCGCGCCAATTGTAGGTTGCCGTGGGTTTTCGCGTGGATCGCGGCGAAGCAATGGCCTTCGCAGGTTTCCCAAAGATCGCCCTTGGTGTCCAGTGCGGACATGAGCATGATCATGTCTCTCGCGTTCGTCTGCCCCATTGCATAAGCAAACAGCACTTCGCGCCACTCCTCGTCTTCAGTGGCTGAAACGGTGCGAAGCGCGGACAGGACCTTAGGACTCGGGACGGGCTGCAAGACAGCAAAATGCAGGAGCGCCATTGTCCGGACCTCGCGGTCAGTCGCACTTGTGTAAGCGCTCCAGAAATAGCGGCACGCCTCGGCATCATCGCCGAGAATCTCCTCATCAATGCCCATCAAATACTCCACGTGGGGCTCCCGTGCGTGCCGCTTTTTCGCCTCTTGATACGCCAAGAGTGCATCTCGCGTTTGGCCCGCGAATTCCAGACATCTCCCCAAACTCTCATAGGTCAAAGCGGAACCGGGATCCATGGCGACTGCCGTCCGCGCATCTTGAATTGCCTTGGCGGATTCACCCAATTGCGCCCAGGCATGCGAGCGCGAATTGTAGGCTGCCGCCTCCTCCAAGTTCAGGAGGTTGAGCAGTTGCGTAAGCTCGGTCGCGGCTTTGCTATAATCTCCCCGGCCAATGTCTGCATTGGCTTGATTATAAGATCGCTCGTTGGGATCGATCACCTTATCTGCCGCTACGGCGGTGCGGGTCGCAACCGCCAGGCAGAAACTTGCGAGTAGAACCTTCCGGAATGGCATGTAGACCAGCAATCGCGCGGACCCTAGCGTGCGCAGATCTCCTCGATTTCGACGTTCACGGGCTTTCCAGGCATGCAGTCGGCCTTGAGCATCACGAAGCCGTCGCGGTAGCGGTCGTAGATGGGCCAGAGGGCGGTGCGGTCGGTTTCGGGGATGGGGAGGGTCTGGATGGCCTCGCGGGTGAAGAAGGCGAACTTGCCTTCGGCGATGTCGGGCGGGAGCGCGGGGAGCGGGACCTTGCAGCGGAAGAGGAAGAGCAGCCAGTGGGACTGGCCCTCGTAGGCCTTTTCGGCGATGATCGCGAAGAGGTGCAGATCGGCGGCGGCGATCCGCGCCCCGACCTCCTCGTGCGTCTCGCGGACGGCGCATTCGAAGGGCGATTCCCCGATCGCCATCTCGAGTTTGCCGCCGATGGGGCTCCAGACGCCCAGGTTCGGCGGCTTGGCCCGCAGCATCAGCAGATGCTCGCCGGCTGGGTTTTCCAGGAAGACCAGGACGGCGATTTTGTAGCCCAAGGCGGGCATCTGGGGATCGCTTGCCATCATCCACCTATGGACGATCACACGCCTCCAGCGCAAGACGCCTGCCTGCCGCCCGTCGCATCGCGGGGGCCGTACGGCGAACAGTTGGCGGCGGATTACCTGATTCGCCGGCGCGGCTATCGGATTATCGCCAGGAATTGGCGCAATCCGGACGACGAGCGCGAGGAAATCGACCTGGTGGCCTTGGATGGGGACATCGTGGTATTCGTGGAGGTCAAGACCCGCTCGGCCCAGCCGCTCGTCCCCGGCTTCTACCGCGTGGGTCCTGCCAAGAAGAAGGTCCTGCGCCGGGCGGCGAAGGCCTACCTGCGGCGCTGCGCGCCGAAACCCCGCACGTTTCGGCTGGACGTGGTTGAAGTCGAGCTGGGCGCCGGCGATCCCGTGGTGCTCCACTTCATCCGCATTCCCCTCTTCACGCGCTACGATCGGGCTTGAACTTACTTGCCTCACCCGAAAACCAGCGGAAGCTGACCGCCGTCATGGCCGATAACGAGCGTCATCCGTTCCTGCAGGGCCTGAGCAAGCATCGCGGGGCTCCGCCGACCGTTGTCGTCATCTTTGGCGCCTCGGGCGACCTGACGGCGCGGAAACTCATCCCCGCCGTCTACAACCTCAGCTACGACAACCTGCTGCCGGCGGACTTCTTCCTGGTCGGCTTCGGGCGCAAGCCCATCCCCGACGAGGAATTCCGCTCGCTGGCCACCGAGGCGATCAAGGAATTCTCCCGGCGCGAGCTCAAGCCCGACGTGTGGGGCCGGGTGGCCGACAACACGACCTATGTCGCGGGCGCTTACGACGACAAGGCGGCCTTCGACCGGCTGGCCCAGCACCTGGCCGGCATCGAAAAGAAGCTGGGGCGGGACGTCCAGGCGCTGTTCTACATCTCGACGCCGCCCACGGTGTTCGAGCCCATCCTGCAGAATCTCGGCGCCAGCGGCCTGGCCGCCAAATACCAGGGCCAGCCGCTCCACTCCAAGGTCGTGATCGAAAAGCCCTTCGGCCGCGACCTGGCCTCGGCCCGCGAGCTCAACCGCACCATCCGCTCGGTCTTCGCGGAGGAGCAGGTGTATCGCATCGACCACTACCTGGGCAAGGAGACGGTGCAGGACCTGCTGGTGCAGCGCTTCGCCAACTCGATCTTCGAGCCGCTGTGGAACCGCAATTTCATCGATCACGTGCAGCTCACCGTCGCCGAGGAGGTGGGGGTGGAGAAGCGGGGCGGCTACTACGAGCAGAGCGGCTGCCTGCGCGACATGATCCAGAACCACTCGATGCAGCTCGTCGCCCTGACCGCGATGGAGCCGCCGGTCTCGCTCGAGGCCGAGGCCGTCCGCGACGAGAAGGTCAAGGTCCTCAAGGCCATCCAGCCCATCACGGTCGGGCCGAAGGGCGACGTCGTCCGCGCGCAGTACGGGCCGGGAATGGTCGGCGGAAACCCGGTCGCCGGCTACCTCCAGGAAGAGGGCATCAATCCCCAGTCGGCGACCGAGACCTTCGCCGCCATCCGCCTTTCCATCAATAACTGGCGCTGGCAGGGCGTGCCGTTCTACCTGCGCTCCGGCAAGCGGCTGGCCCGCCGGGTCACGGAGATCGCCGTCCAGTTCAAGCGGCCGCCCGGCACCCTTTTCGCCGGCGGCGGGTTCGACCTGGCGGCCAATACCCTCTCCTTCCAGATCCAGCCCGACGAGGGTCTCAGCATGATCCTCAACGGCAAGATCCCGGGGCTGGAGACGCGCACCCAGCCGGTGAAGATGAGCTTCAAGTACGCGACCACCTTTGGGTCGAACACGCCCGAGGCCTACGAACGGCTCGTCCTGGACGCGATGGTCGGCGACGGCACGCTGTTCATCCGCGGCGACGAGGCGGAAACCTCGTGGCAGCTCTACACCCCGGTCCTGGACTACTGGCACACCACCGGCCGCCAGGGCATGGAGACCTACGCCGCCGGCTCCTGGGGGCCAGGGGGCGCCGACGCCCTGCTCGCCTCCTCGGGGCACCACTGGCGCCAGCCCTGATCCGCCGCATGGCCGCGATATTCGACGCCCTGCCCGGCCTCGACACCCCGGTGAGCTCCATCGGGCCCAGCCTCGCCGCGATGTGGCGAGACACCGAGGCTCACGGCAAGCCCGCTCCGGCCACCGAGGACGCGAAGGCCACGCAGGTCAACTTCGTGCTGCACCTGGGCGGCAACACCACCCCCGACGATGCCCAGGAGCAATTCGCCGTCGCGGTGCGGTTCTCGCGCCGGTATCCCAGCCGGGTGGTCGTCCTGTGCTCCGACCACGACGAGAAGCGCGCCGCGGAAATCCGCGCCAAGGTTTACGGCGAATGCACCCTGGGCAAATCCAAGAGCGACACCCGCTGCTGCGAATTCGTGATGCTCAGCTACACGATGGCGGCGCGCCCCTTTCTGGAGAGCCAGGTGTCGGTCTGCCTGTCCACGGACCTGCCGCTGTACTACTGGGCGCACGGCTTTTCCGCCAGCACCCGCCTGGCCGACTACCGCTACCTGCTCACGCGCTCCAAGCGCGTGCTGATCGACAGCGCGACCGCGCCCGCCGACGCCCTGACCTACCCCTGGCCCCGGCCCGAGGCGGTCCGCGACCTGGCCTTCGCCCGCATCCTCCATGTGCGCCAATCGGTGGGGCAGTTTCTCAGCCGGTATCCGATGGCCGCGATCTGCGAGAATTTGCAAGCGGTCGAGGTGAGCCACGGTTCAGCCCTCGGCGCCGAGGCGCGCGTGCTTCTGGCCTGGCTGAAGGACCGCGTCGGGGCCTGCGGCCGCAACCAGGCGACGTTCGGGACGCAGGCTGGGCCGGCCGCGCGCCCCCATGCGCTCGGGATCCGCTTCCGCTACTCCGGAGCGAAAACCTTTTCCTGGGAGGGCGACACCGCTTCGGGCACGGCGCTCTTCACCGCCGACTTCGGCCGGGGCCGCACGGCCCTGCCCGCGACGATCGCCCTGCTGCCTCCGGAGAACGCGCTGAGCGAGGCGATGTTTTTCTAGGCAAGGGGTCACGTACCAATTCTCAACTAGCCGCAGCTTGACGCCCGCACCTAAAGTCCCCGCTCGGCCTGTTGGAAATCGGTACATGACCCCTTTAAGCGCTTCGCTTTTGAAGTCCTCGCTCAGCTTGTTGAGAATTGGTACATGACCCCTTTACCGCTTGCGTTCTCCGGACAGGAGCGGAGACTCTTCCGTTCGACACATTCCTGTGAGCAAGAAACCGAGCGCCGCCGCTGACCAAAACGAGACGCCCGCCTCGCGCGACGGCGTCAATGTTTCGCTTTCGGCCGATCAGAAGATCGCGCTGTACCGCACGATGGTTCGGATCCGCCGCTTCGAGGAGCGCAGCTTGCGCGCCTACCAGGCGAAGAAGATCGGCGGATTTCTTCATCTGTATATCGGCCAGGAGGCGGTGGCCGCGGGCTGCTGTTCGCTGATGGGCGCGCATGATCACGTCATCACGGCCTACCGCGACCACGGCCACGCGATCGCCGTCGGCATGGACACCAAGTCGCTGATGGCCGAGCTTTACGGCAAGGCGACCGGCTGCTCCAAGGGCAAGGGCGGCTCGATGCACTATTTCGACCCGTCGCGCAATTTCTGGGGCGGCCACGGCATCGTCGGCGGGCAGATCCCCCTCGGGGCCGGCATCGCCTACGCCCTTAAGTACCAGGGCAAGAAGGGCGCCTGCCTGGCCTTCATGGGCGACGGCGCCGTGAACCAGGGCGCCGTGCATGAGGCCTACAATCTCGCCGCCCTGTGGCAGCTGCCCGTGATCTTCGTCATCGAGAACAACGGCTATTCGATGGGCACGAGCCAGGCCCGCTCGTCGGCCGGCGAACTGGCGCGCCGCGCGGAGGCCTACGGCATGGACTGGGGCGTCTGCGACGGACACGACGCGTACGAGGTCCGGGCCTGCCTGAACCGGTTCCTGACCGCCGCGCGCGAGCACTCCAAGCCCGCCGTCGTCGAGGTGCTCACCTACCGCTACCGGGGGCACTCGGTGGCCGACCCGGACAACACCTACCGCACCAAGGCCGAGATCGAGGAGTACCGCAAGACCAAGGACCCGATCCAGGTTCTCCAGAGCCAGCTCGTCGCCGAGGGGGTGCTCGACGAGGCGCGGGCCGGCCAGATCGACGCCGAGGCGCGCGCGGAGGCCGACCAGGCGGCGGAGTTCGCCGAGGCGAGCCCCTATCCCACCGTCGAGGACATCACCAAGGACGTTTACTGGGAAGAGGACAACCCGTCGGAAAAGAAATCCGAGGGGCGCATTTTCTTCGACTGAGGCACACCCACATGGCCGTCATTCCCTACCGCGAAGCCATCCGCCATGCCCTGGCGGAAGAACTGCAGCGCGACCCCAACGTGGTCGTCATGGGCGAGGAAGTCGCCCAGTTCAACGGCGCCTACAAGGTCACCGAGGGCCTGCTGGAGAAGTTCGGCCCGAAGCGCATCGTCGACACCCCGATCAGCGAGGCCGGCTTCATCGGCCTGGGCATCGGCGCGTCGATGCTGGGCGTGCGGCCCGTGATCGAGCTGATGTTCTGGTCGTTCTACTCCGTCGCCTTCGACCAGATCCTGAACAACGCAGCCAATGTGCGCTACATGTCCGGCGGGCTCATTCATTGCCCGATCGTGATCCGCGGTCCGGCGAACGGCGGCACGAACGTCGGCGCCACCCACTCGCATACGCCCGAGAACATTTGCGCCAACCATCCGGGCGTGAAGGTGGTGTGCCCCGCGACCGCGTATGACGCCAAGGGCCTGCTCAAGTCCGCGATCCGCGACAACGACCCGGTCCTGTTCATGGAGAACACGATTCTCTACGGCGACAAGGGCGAGGTGCCGGACGAGGAATACCTGATTCCGCTGGGCAAGGCCGACATCAAGCGGGCGGGCGAGGACCTGACCATCGTCGCCCACGGGCGCGCGGTGATCAATGCGCTCGCGGCAGCGCAGCTGCTCGAGCAGGAGCACGACATTTCGGCGGAGGTGGTCGATCTGCGCTCCATCCGGCCGCTGGACGAGGCGACCGTGCTCGCTTCCGTCCGCAAGACGCACCGCGTCCTCCTGGTCGAGGAGAACAAGCCCTTCTGCGGCGTGGGCGCGCAGCTCGCTTACCTGATCCAGGACCAGGCCTTCGACGATCTCGACGCGCCGATCAAGCGCGTTTCCGCGATCGACGCGCCGGCCATTTACAGCCCGCCGATGGAAATCGAGCAGCTGCCCAACCCGCAGCGCATCCTGAAGGCGGCGCTTTCGGTGCTCAAGTAACCCCTCCGCTTTTCTCGCCATGGCCGACGTTATCGAGATGCCCAAGCTCAGCGACACCATGACGACCGGCACGCTGGTCAAATGGCTGAAGAAGGAAGGGGACAAGGTGGCCTCCGGCGACATGCTGGCCGAGGTCGAGACCGACAAGGCCACGATGGAGCTGGAAAGCTTCTTCGACGGGGTCCTGCTCAAGATCTTCATTCCGGCCGGCTCGTCCGTGCCGATCGGCGCCGCCCTCTGCGCGGTGGGAAAGCCGGGCGAGAACGTCGAGGCGCCCGCTCCCAAAGCGGGCGGGGCGGCTGATTCCGGGAGCGCGAAGTCCGCCCCCGCTCCATCGGCCGGCGAAGGTTCCGACGCCCGCCCTGGCAAGGGCGAGGAAGCTCCCCGCCAAGGACGTCCTGAGGCGTCCGCGGGCCGGCCCGCGTCCTCTTCCCCGGCAAAGTCCGAGCCCGCGCCATCCTCCGACGCGCCCAGCGAACCGGAATCGTCCTCCGCCGCGGGCAGCGGGGCTGAGCGCATCCGCATTTCCCCGCTGGCGCGCAAGCTTGCGGAGCAAAAGAAGATCGATCCGGCGCTGCTCCAGGGTTCGGGCCCGGGCGGCCGGATTGTCCGCGCTGACGTCCTGGCGGCGGAAAAGGCGGGACTGGCGGGCAAGACCGCCGGAGCTGTCCGCAGCGGCGGCGCGCCCAGCCCCTTCAAAGGCCAGGCTCCGGCCCGCTCCGGCCAGATTCAGGAGGAAAAGCTGGTCGCCCTGTCGAACATGCGCGCGACGATCGCGCGCCGCCTGGTCGAATCGAAGAGCCAGATCCCCCACTTCTATCTCGACATCGAAATCGATGCCGCGCCGCTGCTCGAATTGCGGGCGCAGCTCAACGCCGGCCTGGAGGCCGAGGGCGTGAAGCTCTCCGTCAACGACTTCATCCTCAAGGCATCGGTCGACGCCCTGCGCCGGGTTCCCGCCGTCAACTGCTCCTGGGCGGATCCGGGCACGGGCCACGCCGCCGTCCGTCAGCACGCTGCCGCCCATATTTCCTTCGCCGTCGCGATCGACGACGGCCTGATCACGCCGGTGATCAAGGACGCCCACACCAAGAGCCTGTTCGCCATCAGCGCCGAGGCCAAGACCCTGGCCAAGCGCGCCAAGGAGCGCAAGCTGCAGCCGCCCGAGTTCACCGGGGGCACCTTCTGCGTCTCGAATCTCGGCATGATGGGCATCGACCGCTTCAGCGCGATCATCAACCCGCCGAACGCGGCCATCCTGGCCGTGGGCACGACGGTCCGGAAGCCCGTGGTCAGGGACGACCAGATTGTGATCGGCCAGCGCATGACCCTCACGCTTTCCGTCGATCACCGCGTCGTCGACGGCGCCGTCGGCGCCACCTTCCTCGCGGCGCTCAAGGAGCTGCTCGAAAAGCCGGCGCTGCTTCTGGTTTAGCCCCCAGACGGTTTGCTTAAAGCGCTCCAGGCGGCTTGTGTCGTCGACTTCGCTCGGGATTCGGAACCGGGGTCTTCTTGAGTGAAGCTTATTGGGTTTAGTCCGCGTCCGTCGCGGATTCCGACAATGCCCGCCCCGGGCCCCCGCCGCAAACGTGCCCAGCCTCCCAGCGCTATGCTGAAAGCAACCGTCGGTCGGCAGCGGCCGACTGCGCCCGGGGATGAACGGCAATCCTCACCGGTCCAGAAGACTTGAAGCCGACAGGCAGCGCCCAGTGTGCCCACCTGTCGGCCCTCGATAGTTCAGGCAAATCGCTTCGACCTCGAGGGAAGACGCCGGGCCGCCTCGGGCGGTTTCGGTCGATTCTTGCGCGGCGCTTCGTCGACCGTGAAGCGTTTCGTGTAAAATGGGGGCTGCGATCGACGCCGGCTACCCTTCGGCGCGCGCGCGCGCGTCGGCCTCGATCTGCGCCTTGAGCCGGTCGAGCTCCAGCTTCGCCTTGCGCTTCACCTCCGGCAGTTCGCGGGCGGAAGCCACGCCCGCGCGCGCGAAGAGGTAGAACTTCATCTTCGGCTCCGTGCCGCTGCCGCGGGCGGCGTAACTGTACCCGTTGGCCAGGGTGACCAGATAAAGGTCCTGCTTGGGGATCGCCTCTCCGTCGGCATCGAAGATCTCCTCGCGGCCGAAATCCTGGAACTGGTCCACGGCCACCTCGCCAAAGCGCCGGGGCGGATCCGAGCGGTAGGTCTCGAGGATCCGGCGGATCTTGGCGTTTCCGCTCGCGCCTTCGTAGTAGAGGTTGATCACCCCCTCGAAATAGAAGCCGTGGCGGACGTAGAGTTCGTCCAGGCACTCGGTGACGGTGCGGCCGCGCGCCTTGGCCCACGCGCACAGCTCGGCCATCATCAGGCAGGCCGCGTTGCCGTCCTTGTCCCGCACCATGTCGTTGGGCAGGTATCCGTAGCTTTCCTCGGTGCCAAAGGCAAAGAAGGTCGAGTGCGCCAGATGCAGCCGCGCCCGCTCGACCATCGGGGCCGCGTCGTAGTCGTAATCCGGCCCCATCGCCGCCTGCAGCTTTTCCTCGTAGCGGCGCAGCTTGGCGGCGATCCACTTGAACCCGGTCAAGGTGTTGATGACCTTCACGCCGTGACCCTCGCCCACCGCGTCCTGCAGGCGGCTCGTGACGAAAGTCTTGATGACGCAGGCGTTCTTCGCGCCGGCCGCGGGAATCCAGCCCATCTCCTTGTACTTCGCCAGCCGGTAGTCGGCCAGCAGCGCGCCCACCTGGTTGCCGGTCAACAGCTCCATCTTGCCGGCGGCGTTGCGCACCGCGCAGCCCATGCGGTCGCAGTCCGGGTCGGTGGCGAGGACCAGATCGGCATCGTTCGCCTCGGCGACCGCCACGGCGCGCGACAGCGCCTCGGCATTTTCCGGGTTCGGGGACTTGACGGTGGGGAACGCCCCGTCGAAAGCCACCTGGTCCTTCACCTGCAGCAGCTCGCAGCCGGCGTGGAGCAACAGCGGCGGCACATGCACCCCGCCCGTGCCGTGAATGTTGGTGAACACCACCTTGACCTTGGCGGCGCGAAACACCGCCGGATCGAGGGCGGCGCGGGCCGCGACGGTGAGGTAGGCGTCGTCCGCCGCGCGGCCCAGCACCGTCACCGCCTTGAGGTCGGTTTCGAGAAAGCCGCTCAATTCGGACAGGGGCACGGCGTTCACTTCCTGGACGATCCCCGTGTCGTCGGGCGGCACGACCTGCGCGCCATCGTCGAAGTAGGCCTTGAAGCCATTGTCGTGGGGCGGATTGTGGCTGGCGGTGATGACCACTCCGGCGTGGGCCTGCAGCCAGCGGACGGTGAAGCTGAGCTGCGGGGTCGGGCGCGGCTCGTCGAAGATGAACGCCTCGCCGCCCAATTTGCTCCAGGTCGAGGCGGCCAGCGCGCAGAAGTGCTTGGAGAAGTGCCGGACGTCGTAGGCGATGGCCAGGCGGGGCTTCACCGACTGCCCCCGCGCCTCGAGGTGGCGCTGGGTGTAGCGGAAGAGCCCGACCGTGGCGCGGATGAGCGTGAAGTCGTTGAGCAGGTTGCTGCCGACCGCGGCGCGCTCCGGCACGCCATGGGCGGCGCCCCGCTCCGCCCGGGTCACGATGTTTCCGATCGTGCGGCCCCGGATCCCGCCGGTGCCGAATTCCAAAAACTGGTAGAAGCGGTCGTTCAGCTCGGACCAGGCTTCCCCCGCGACAAGTTCGTCGATGCTGGCCAGGGCCCACTCCGGCAAGCCCGCCGCGATGAAGAGCGCCGCGTTTTCGGCGGTCGAGGGCAGCACGTGCCCGGCTTTGGCCGCGGCGGTGATCCGGTCAACGGTGTTCGGCATGGCGCAGCCCCGCAGCGAGTCAGGAAAGGACGAGGCCGTCAACCACCGCGGGCTTGGGCGAGAGTTTCCGCCAGCTTTCGGCAAAGGTGTCCTCGTCGTAACCGAAGAGCGGGGACACCTCGAGGGCCAGGCCCGGCAGGCCCGTCGGGTCGCTCGCCGGAGCCGCGCCCGCGGCGCCCAGCCAGCGGACAAACTGGCGGATCTGGTCGTCGCGGCAGGTTTGGGGCGAATCGACGCCGTCGGCGTTCTTGACCGGCGAGAAATCGTCGGCCCGGACCGTCTCGATCACGAGGGGATGGCGGGCGAACGGCAAAGCGTCGAAGACGAACATCTCGAATTTGATCCCGTTGGGCTTTTCCGGTTTCACCGGGCGCCCTTCCGCGTCGATCGTGGCAATCTTCTTGTCCGCCCGGTGAAAGGGCAGCGCCGCCTCGGCGCCCGCGCGCGCGGTCCGGCGGACAAATTCGCGGTCCAGGATGTGGATGGCGATGCTGCCGGCCTTGTAGCGCAACTCCCCGCCGGCGTCCTTCTCCCGCTGCAGTTCGAGCGGCAGATCCGAATACTCGATCACGACCAGGCGGCCCTTCTGCCGGCAGAACACTCCCACCCGCTCCTCCGGATAGGCCTTGGGCACCATCTTGCTCGACATTTCCGATTCCCGCAGCCGGTGCCAGCCGATGAAGGCGGGGTCCACGCAGCGGACCAGGGGGTTGTCGACCTGAAAGTAGCTGATGGTGTCGGCGCCCTCGGCCGCCATCAGGTCCAGCGCCCCGCTACGGTCCAGCGCCCGCAGCGAGCCGCCGTGCCCGTCGGGCGAGAGGGCGATGGTGGCGGGAGATTCGAGCAGGATCCGGCCCGAGAAATCGACCGCCGGCATCCGGCCCTGGCGGAAGAAATGCACCCGCCCCTTGTCCAGGCCGAAATAGCGTTGCGACTCGAAAAACGCCTCCGTCGCCGCGTGGTTCTGATGGCTGGTCATGATGAACCAATGCAGGGGCCGCCCATAGCGCCGGCCGGCGGCCCGGAGCTTTTCGGCAAACACGGCGAACAGGGACTTGCGGGTGACGGGAGTGACCGGGAAAGTGCCCTTGGGGCCGTCGTAGCCGAGCCGGGTGCCCTGGCCTCCGGCCACGGTGAAGGCCGCCACCTTGCCCGCGCGCAGCGCCGCCTCGCCCTCGGCCTTCGCCCGCGCCCAGGCCGCGGCATCGCCGCCGTGCTCGGGCCGCGCCTCATAGGGCGCGGGTTCGAGGCCGGACAGGTCGACGGCCGACGCCCCGCGCTGCGCCACGAGGGTGCGGTTCAGCCGGTCCACCTCGGCCAGGTCGATTTCGCCGGCGTCGGCCACGAGCCGTTCGCGCTCGGCCGGGGTCAGCCGGTCATAGAATGCAAATACCTGCGCCTGTCCGGCGCGCGCGAACGAAGCGCGGAGGGATTCCGGGTCACTCATTTACTTGTCGAAACGGAAAAGAGATTCGTCCGCTTTCGTGTAGCCCAGGTTCCGGCGGATGACCCGCTCGACGTAGGCCGGATCGTGGCGCAGCCGGTCCAGCGTCTGCTGCTGTTCCGCCAAATGCTTCTGCAGGTCGTCCAGCCGGTGCCGATTGCGCGCCTCCACGCTCTTCAGGTGCGCGTACTCCTCGTTGATGTTGACGAAATACAGCCCGGCCGCGACGGCAAAGGCCGCCACCAGGGCCGCGTACACGCTGTAGATGACTTGGCGCAGGCTCACGCGCCGCAATTATATGAGATTCACCGGGTCGACGTCCAGGGTTTGAATCACGTCGTCGCCCCAGGCAAACTCCGATCGCAGACGCGCCAATTCCCCGATGACGGGCGTGACCTGGTCGGTGAAGTACCAGAGCTGCCAGCGGTAATGGTCCTTGATCTTCTCGATCGGCGACGGCGTCGGGCCGCGCAGCTCCACGCGGCGGCCGAGGGCCGCTTCCGCCTGCTTCTTCCACTGCGCGGCGTAGAAGGCCAGCTTCTCCGCGTTGCGGCCGCGAAACTGGTGCTGGATGAGGTGGCGGTAGGGCGGGTAGCGGTATTCGCGCCGCACGGCGAGCTCGACGGCGGCGAAGCCGTCGTAGTCCGCGTGCCGCGAAAACTGGATGGGGCCGGCCTGGGGCGTGAAGGTCTGCACCACCACCTCGCCCGCGCGGTCGCCGCGGCCCGCGCGCCCGGCGACCTGCACCAGGAGCTGGAACGTGCGCTCGTTGGCGCGAAAATCCTGCATATGCAGCGAGAGATCGGCGTCGATCAGCCCGACGAGCGTGACGTTGGGAAAGTCCAGGCCCTTGCCGATCATCTGGGTCCCGACGAGCACGTCGATCCGCCCCCGTCGGAAGTCGGCGAGAATTTCGCGGTAGCGGTGCCGGCGGCTCATCGTGTCGGCGTCCACGCGCTCGATCCGCGCGCGCGGCAGCACGCGGCGGACCGCTTCCTCCACCCGCTGCGTGCCCATGCCGCGCCAGCGGATGTCGGGCGCGCCGCACTTCGGGCAGCGAACGGGCGCGCCCCGCTCCGCGCCGCAGAGATGGCAGCGGAGGGTCTCGTTCGTGCGATGGTAAGTCATCGCGATGCTGCAATGCTCGCATTCCTCGACGTGCCCGCACTGCGTGCAGAGCATCGACGAGGAGTAGCCCCGGCGGTTGAGGAATAGAATCGTCTGCTCCCGCCGCTCGAAGCGGGCGTGCATCGCGTCGACCAGGCGGCGGGACAGCGCGGTGAAGCCGCGCTGGCGCGCGATCTCGATGCGCATGTCCACGATGTCGATGTCGGGCAGGCGGCGGCCGTCGACGCGCCGGCTGAGCGTCAGCCGGCGGTACTTTCCCGCCAGCGCGTTGGCGTGGCTCTCCAGCGACGGGGTCGCGGAGCCGAGGAGCACGACGGCGGACGCGAGCTTGCCGCGCATCACGGCGACATCGCGGCCGTGATAGCGGGGGGTTTCGTCCTGCTTGTAGGCCGGCTCGTGCTCCTCGTCGACGACGATGAGCCGGAGCGAGGCGATGGGCGCGAACACGGCCGAGCGCGCCCCGACCGCGATCCGCGCCTCGCCGGTCGCCAGGGCCAGCCAGCCATCGAGGCGCTCGCCCTCGCTGAGGTGGCTGTGCCACACGACGCAGCGGTGGCCCGGAGCGATTGCCTCCAGGCGCGACCGCAGCCGGCCGACGGTCTGGGGGGTGAGCGCCACCTCCGGAACCAGAAATAGGACCCCGCCGCCGGCCTGCAGCGCCTCGTCGATCGCCCGCAGGTACACTTCGGTCTTGCCCGAGCCGGTGACCCCGTGCAGCAGCCAGACCCCGAAGCGGCCCCGTTTCAGGGCCGCCGCCAGCTCCTCCCCCGCCGCCGCCTGCTCCGCATTGAGCGTCGGCGCCGCGGAGGCGACGCGTTCCTCGTCGGCGAAGTCGTCGGCGTAGGCCTCGCGCACCACGCGCCGGGCCTCCTCCGCCACCCACCCGCGCCGGACCAGCGCCGCGGCGGCCGCCGGCCCCACCTTGAGGCGGGACAGGACCAGTCCTTTGGGCTGCGGCCGGAATTGCGCCGCCAGAAAGGCCAGCAGGCGCGCCTGCTGCGGCGCCCGCTTGGCCAGGCGCTCGCGCTCGTCGGCATCCGGCAGCGCCGCGATGCGAAGCAGCTTCTCCTGCTTGATGCCCGCCCCCCGGCGCACCGCGACGGGAATGATCGTCTCGATGACCGCGTCGAGCGGCACCGCGTAATAGCCGGACATCCAGCGGGCCAGTCCGAGCAGGTCGGGGGCCAGCGCCGGAAAGGGGTACACCACCTGCGCCAGCGCCTTCAGGCGCTCCAGGGGAAAGTCCCGGGGCGGCTCGAGCGTGCCCACGACCCCCAGCCGGAGGGCGGCGTTGACGGGCACGCGGACCAGCTGCCCGACCGCCACCTGATTTTCCAGTTCGGGCGGGACGCGGTAGTGCAGCAGCTTGTCGAACCCGGCCAGGGGATGGATGCCGACGATCATGACCGCCGCAGCATCCCCTCCTCGTGGTCGAGCAGCGCCTGCAGCGGACGGTGCACTTCGTCGGCGATCCGGTCGGTGCGCCACAGGTCATCGACCGCCCGCCGCTCGGCTTCGAGCGCCGCGAAGCGGAAGCGCTTGTCGGCCGCCCGGCGCCGGGCCGCGGTCGACTGCACCGGCCCCTCGGCGGCCAGTTCGGACAGCCGCACCTCGTATTCGGCGAGAATGTACCCGAGCGCCTCCCGCTCCTCGACCGCCAGGTCGCCGGCGCCCAGCGCCCGCAGGGCTTCCAGGCCGGCGCGGACCGCCGCCGTCCGCGCCAGCCATTCCTCCCGTTCCATCGTGCCGTCCCCGCGCAGGCCGAGGCGCCGGATCAGTCCTTCCAGGGTCGTGCCCTGCAGCAGCAGCGTCACGGCAATGACGCCGAAGGAGAGAAAGATCACGATGTCGCGCCCCGGAAACGGCGCCCCCGACGGCAGGGCCAGGGGGATCGACAAGGCGGCCGCCAGGGTCACCGTGCCGCGCATTCCCGACCAGCCGGCGGCCAGCACGGCCTGCCAGGGCGGCCGCGGCTCGCCCCCCGGGGCGCGGCCGCGCAGCGCCACGCGAATGTAAACCGCCGGAAAAATCCAGGCCAGGCGCAGGACGATGGCGGCGCCGGAAACGGCGGCCACGAATCCGGCCAGCTGCGCGGTCGAATATTCGCCATGGACGGCCGCCAGGAGCCGGGGAAACTGCAGCCCGAGCAGCAGGAAAGCCAGGCCGTTCAGCCAGAACAGGACCGTGGACCACACCGTCCACGTGGTCTGCCGCGTCTCGGCGTCCATCCGCACCGGATCGCGCCAGCCGGAATAAAGCCCGGCGGCGACGACCGCCAGCACCCCGGAAAGGTGCAGCCGCTCCGCCGCGAGAAACGCCGCATAAGGGGTCAGCAGCGACACGGTGATCTCAATCAGGGGATCGGAGCTGCGAAAGCGGATCAACAGGTCGCGAATCCGGCCGACGGCCCAGGCGATCGCCAGGCCCAGGGCCAGGCCGCCAGCCGCGATGAGCAGGAACGTCGCCGCGGCCGCCCGCAAGGAGAAGGTCCCCGCCACCACCGCGGCCAGGGCGAAGCGGAAGGCCACGAGGCCCGTGGCGTCGTTCATCAGGCTCTCGCCCATCAGGACGGCGTTGAGCCGGGCCGGCACCTTCAGCTTCTCGATGATGGCGCTGGTGGCGACGGCGTCGGTGGGCGAAACGACCGCGCCCAGGGCGAAGCCCATCGCCAGCGGCAGGCCGGGCACCAGCGCATGCGCCACCAGCCCCACGACCAGCGTCGTCCACACGACCAGGACCGTGGCCATGAGCAGGATGGCCGTCCGCGCCTTGGCGAATTCCCGCAGGGGCATGAGCCAGCCGTCGGAGAACAGCAGCGGGGGCAAAAAACAGGGGAAGAAGTAGGTCGGGCTGAGCGCGATGCGCGGAAAATGCGGCACGAACGCGAAGGCCACGCCCCCCATGACCGAGGTGATGGGCGCGGGCCAGGGCAGCCACCGCCCCACGATGCTGAACAGCGCGGTCAGCAGCAGCAGCAGCAGCGCTTGCTCGTAGAGCGGCATCGCCGGGCGCCCGCGCGTCAGCTCTGCGGCTTCAGCGCGTCCAGCAGCGCCAGGAACTGCGGATGCCGCTTCAGGCTCTCCAGGTCGGGATCCTGCGCCATCCATTCGAAATCGCGGTAACCCAGCTCCACCGCCTGGCGCAGCGAGCGCAGGGCCGCCGTCTTCTGGCGGGTCAGCGCCAGGCTGCAGGCCAGATTGTAGTGCGCGGTCGCGTTGCGCGGCTGGAGCCGGACCAGCCGGCGGTCCATCCTCAGGCCGTCGGCGATCCGTCCCGTCTGGGTGTAGAGGCCGCCGAGGATCTCGATCACGTCAGTGTAGGAGGCGTCCCGGCGCAGCACCGACTCGAAGAAACCGATCTCGAACGCGGGGTCGTGGTGGCGATCCTTGGCCATCGTCAGCTTCCGCGGCGGGGGCAGGTCCCGGTGGCGCGCAGCACGTTGCAGCGGGCGCTGACCTGCAGGCGCTGGGACACGGGCGTCAGGTCCAGCTTCGAAGACACCGTGCTGCCGTACCACTCCATGAAGGGGGCGCTGATCTCGAAGATGCGGTCGCAGTCCAGGCAGACGACCTGCGCCACCTGGGTGCCCTTGCCGGCATTGGGCAGGTAGAACTTCTCGCCCGAACCGATGTCCACCTCGCGCAGCAGCGCGCTTTCGGTCATGATCGGCAGGGTGCGGTAGACCGTGGCGCGCGACACCGAGTCGTCGATCGCGCGCGCGTAATCGAGCAGCTGCTCCGCGGTGAAATGCTCCGTTTGGGCCAGCGCCGCGTCGAAAATCGCGAGCCGCTGGTTCGTGACGCGCAGCCCCTTTTGGCACAGGAAGCCTTTGAACTTTTCGCGCGCGGCGGAGATGCTCACCGTCCCATTACTCGCCCGGCGGCCCGCCGCTGTCAATACGCCGGGGGCGCGGAGCCGGTGGCGGCGCCGAGCAGTTCGGCGCCCACCCGGTCGGCCAGGAGCCGGCCGCGGCGGGTCAGGCGCAGCCGGGGGCCGGCCCATTCCGCCAGCCCGTCGGCGACCAGGTCGTCCAGCTTGCCGCGCAGCCCGGCGTCGCGCCCGCGCAGCCGGCCCACGTCCACCCCCGCGTTCATCCGCAGGCCGAAGATCAGCGCGTCCTCGCACAGCAGTTCGGGCGTCAGCGCCACCGCGTCCTCCGCGGCGCGTTCGCCCCGGTCCAGCCCGGCGCGCCAGCGGCGCAGGTCGGCCGCGTTGCGGCCCCGCCGGCCGCCGTGCTGCGAGGCCGCCGCCGGCCCCCAGCCGATCCACTCCTGCATGCGCCATGTATTCAGATTGTGGAGGCAGGCGTGCCCCGGCCGCGCGAAATTGGACACCTCGTACTGCGCGTAGCCGGCCGCGCCCAGCGCGTCCCAGGTGCGCACGTACAGCTCGGCCTCGCGCTCGGGATCGAGCTTCACCCGGCCCTGCGCCAGCTTCACCCACAGCGCGGTGTCCTCCTCGAACGTGAGGCAATAGGTCGACAGGTGCTCCGGGGCGAGCCGCACCGCCTCGCGCACGTCCGCCTCCCATTCCGCGGCGGTCTGCCCCGGGAGGGCGAACATCAGGTCGAGGTTCACGCTGGAGAAGCCCGCCTGGCGGATGCGGTCGTAGGCGCGATAGACCTGCGCGCGGGTGTGCATCCGGCCCAAGGCCTCGAGCCAGGCCGGGCTGAAGCTCTGGACGCCGAGGGAAACGCGGTTGACGCCGGCCGCGCGCAGGACCTGAAGCCGCTCCGGCGTGACCGACGCCGGAGCCAGTTCGACGGTCCACTCCCGGACGCCCGCCGACGGCATCGCCGCTGCGAGCCGCGCCAGTTCGCGCGGCGCCAGGAGCCCGGGCGTGCCCCCGCCCCAGAAGAGGGTTTCCAGCCCGCGATCGGGCGGGGCGAGCCGGCGCTCCGCGTCGATGCCATCAAAATACATCCGCACGGCCGCGGCGTCGGGCCGGATCTGATAAAAGGCGCAGAAGTCGCAGGTCGACGCGCAAAAGGGCACATGCACGTACAGTCCCAGCGCGGGCGGAGCGTCCGCCTCAGCTTTGGCTTGCTCTGTCGGGGGAGGATTCATTAATCAGAACGACTCTTCGTACGTATCCGTCTTTCATCGGCATGCACACTAAACGCGCTTCTCTCGCGAGAACAATCCTCGGTGGGATCGCCGCCGGCCTCGCTCTGCTGCTGTCGGGCTGCGGAGCCGTGGTGCTCACCAATCTGACTCCTCCCGCCCTGCCGGACAATGCGTCGGAGATCTACACCTTCACGCTGCGCGTGAGTCCCCGCACCAATGTCGTCGAGCAGCCGTCGATCACGCCGCGGATCGTGGTCGATGGCCAGAGCTACCTGATGAAGCCGAGCTCTCTGCCCGACATCTGGGAGTTCGACTACCAGATCCCCGCGGGCCGGACGGAAATTGCGTACTACTATCTGGTTGATTACCAGGTGGCGGGCAACAACGGCACCCAGGCCGGAGAGGCCTACACGGGGCTGCAGCATGCCGAAATCGTCCGCCGCTATGTGGCCATGCTCGATTCCAACCGCGGGCCGGTGGGCGCCCGCGTCGGGGTGCTGGGCCGGGGCTTCACCCCGGAGGACCAGGTGGCCTTCAACGGCCAGCCGGTGGGCCGAACCACCTTCGAATCCCCGAATTCGCTCAGTTTCCTCGTGCCCGCGCTTCCGCCGGGCGTCTATCAGGTTTCCGTGACCAATTCGGGCGGAAGCTCCCCCGTGGGGTCCTTCCGGATCGATGCCTCGGGGGCGGTGACGGCGTCCCCCTCCGAATTGACCCTCACTTCCGGACAGTCGGCCCCGCTCACGTTCACGATCGCTTCCCCCGCTCCGGCGGGCGGGCTGCTGCTCGATGTGGCGACCGACGTCCCCGAAAGCGTGATCATGCCCGAGGTGGTCGTGCCCGAAGGTCAGACCAGCGTCACCGTGACCGTGACCGGCGGGCGGCCCGGCAGCGGATCGCTCGTTTTACGCGGCCCGGGCAGCGGCCTGACCATCCCGGTGTCGGTCAGCCCCCGGTAACCCCGGTCCCGGGCCGGGGTTAGATAACACACCTTTCCCTTGAAACTACGGGAGAGCGGTTACAGCTTATGTTACCGATTGGAACCGACTGGCACAACCGACGCTGCCGCGCCTTCGTTTGAGGAGGCGCTGGCGCAACTTGAAACGCTGGTCGAATCCATGGAGTCGGGCGAAGTCCCCCTCGCCGACCTGGTGGCCAAGTTCGAGCAGGGCAATCGCCTGCTGCGGCAATGCGAAGGGCGGCTCAAGGAGGCGGAGCTGAAGATCGAGCTGCTGAAAAAGCAAAAGGACGGCAGCGTCGTCCTGGCCCCGGCGGGCGCCGAACGCGACCTTTCATGAGCGAACCACTGTTGCCGAAGATCCGCGGCCCGCAGGACGTGAAGGCGCTGTCCGCCGCCGATCTGCCCCGGCTGGCGGACGAGCTGCGCCAGGAAATCATCGCCGTCACCGCGGCGAACGGCGGCCATGTGGGGCCGAACCTGGGGGTGGTCGAATTGACGATCGCCCTGCACCGGGTGTTCGACTCGGGGACGGACCGTTTCGTCTTCGACGTCGCCCACCAGGGGTACAGCCACAAGCTCCTGACCGGCCGCTCCGGCGACTTTTTCCGCCGGCTGCGCCAAAGCGGCGGCACCAGCGGGTTTCTGACCCGGACGGAAAGCACCCATGACGCGTTCGGCGCGGGCCACGCGGGCACGGCGCTCAGCGCCGCCCTGGGCATGGCCACCGCCCGCGACCTGCTGGGCACCTCCGAGCACGTGGTCGCCCTCTGCGGCGACGCGGCCTTCACCTGCGGGATCACGATGGAGGCGCTGAACAACGTCGTTTCCAGCACCAAGCGCCTGATCGTCATTCTCAACGACAACGAGTGGTCCATCGCCCGCAATGTCGGCGCGATCGCCCATTACCTCAATCGCCTCAGCACCAGCTCGACCTACAACAAGGTGCACCACGACCTGGAAAAGTTCTTTCTCGGGCTGCCGCGGGGCGATGAGGTGAACCGGATCTGGACCAAGTGGAAGCGGGAGACCAAGGACTTTTTCGTCTCCTCGAGCCTGTTCGAAAAGTTCGGGCTGCGCTATCTCGGGCCGATCGACGGCCATAACATCGACGAGCTGGTCAAGAACCTCGAATTCGCGAAGCAGGCCGACAGCCCGATCCTGCTGCATGTCCTGACGAAAAAGGGCCACGGCCTCGATGCCGCCCGCCGCTTTCCGGAGAAATTCCACGGCGTGGGCGCCTTCGACCCGGTCACCGGCGAGAGCCGCAAGCCCGCGCCCGGCACGCCGCCGACCTACCAGGAAGCGTTCGGCGACGCGATTCTGCGCCTGGCGCGCAACGATCCACGCATCATCGGGATCACGGGCGCGATGCCCAGCGGCACCGGCCTGTCCGCGCTCGCGGCCGAGCTGCCCAATCAGTTCTTCGACGTCGGCATTGCCGAGGAGCATGCCGTCCTGTTCGCCGCCGGATTGGCCACGCGCGGGCTGCGCCCGGTGTGCGCGATCTATTCGACCTTCCTGCAGCGGGCGTACGACCAGGTCATCCATGACGTCGCCCTGCAGAACCTGCCCGTCACCTTCTGCATGGACCGCGCCGGCCTGTCGCCGGCCGACGGCGCGACGCATCACGGGCTATTCGACCTGTCCTATCTGCGCTGCGTGCCCAATGCGACCATCATGCAGCCCAAGGACGAGGACGAGCTGGCGGACATGCTCTACACCAGCCTGCAGCTTCCCGGACCCGGCTTCATCCGCTATCCGCGCGGCGCGGCCCTGGGCACCCCGGTCAAGCTGCATCCCACGCCGCTGCCGATCGGCCATGCGCAGGTGCTGCGCGACGGCTCGAACATCATGATCTGGGCGCTTGGCCCGATGGTGCAGGACGCCCTCAAGCTGGCGGCGCGCCTCACGGCCGAGGAGCACGTGTCGGTGGGCGTCGTCAACGCCCGCTTCGTCAAGCCCCTCGACCGCTCGCTGCTGCTCAGCCATGCCGCCGTCGTGCCCCTGCTGGTGACGATGGAGGACCACGTCCTGGCCGGCGGCTTCGGCAGCGCGGTCCTCGAGGCGCTGCAGGAGGCCAACTGCCCGGCCGCCGTCGAGCGGATCGGGTGGCCGGACAAGTTCGTGGAGCACGGCTCCAGCGTCGAGATCCTGCGCGCCGCGGCGGGCCTGTCCCAGGCGGACATGTACCGGCGCGTGCTCGACCGCTGGCGCAATCTCAGCGCCGAGCAGGTCGAGGCGAGCGTCTAACGACCCGTTGCTCTCGCTTCCGGGGGGAATGGTCGTACCGTCCTCTCCATGAGACTGCTCGATATTGCCCGGCTCCTCCTCCGGCTCGGCGGCCTGAGCGCGCTCGCCATCTCCGTCGCCGACGCCTCCTTCTACCGGGCGGACGCGCCCCGTTTCTGGCAGCACTTTTCGCCGGAAGCATATTCCCACATTGCCCTCAACCTGCTCGTCGCGGCGATCCTGCTCGGTGCCACGGACACGGTCCTGGCCCTTTTCCTGGGCCGGAGCCGCTCCGCTCCGCTCGATGAGCTGAAGGCGGTCGAACTCGGCGTCGTGGTCGCGCGGATGGCCGCCTTTTGGTTTCTGGTCACGGCGCTGAGCTACGCGCGGCTGGTCCCCGGCTACGTCCGCGCCTATCCCAACGAGCTTCCGCAGTTTCAGCTGGTCGCCGCGGAGCTGCGCCCCGTCCTCTATCTGCTCCTCGCCTGCGCCCTCTTCTTCAAGCCCACGCGCATCATGGGGATTTTCGCGCCGCCGCCGGGGGCGCCTTGACGGGCAGCCGGGGGATTAGCCCCAATTTTTCATGAAAACGCTTCAAGATCGACGAAGCGCCGCGCGAGAATCGACCGAAACCGCCCGAGGTGGGCTCTCAGCCCATCGCTGGAAGGTTTCGGCCGGTTATCG
>DASRSH010000337.1:0-11201 GCA_035656575.1 Opitutaceae bacterium | reverse complement strand
GCGACTCCAAGGCGGACACCGATGCGCAGGCGAAACGGATGATGGCGCATGTGAGCGGCCTTGCTTCCGGACGTCCGGTCGACATGAAGCTGTACGACGACGCCGAGCAGGAGAAGATGATCTGGCACGTCCGCGAGGGCGCGCTGGGCAGCACCGCTTGGGTTCCCGGGATGCCCGACACCTGGCCGGGCTGGGAGGACTCGGCCGTTCCGGTCGAGGCGGTGCCCGAGTACCTGCGGGAGCTGCGGGCCCTGTACCACCGCTACGGTTACAATCCGTCCCTCTACGGCCATCTGGGCCAGGGCTGCATCCATTGCCGCGTCCCGTTCGATCTCTATTCGGCGCCGGGCATCGACAAGTACCGGCGCTTCATGGATGAGGCGGTGACGCTCGTGGTCCGGTTCGGGGGCGTCGCTTCCGGCGAGCACGGCGACGGGCAAGCGCGCGGGCAGTACCTGCCGCAGATGTTCGGGCCGGAGATCTTCGCGGCATTCAAGGAGTTCAAGCGCATCTGGGATCCGGCCAACCGGATGAACACGGGGAAGGTGGTCGATCTGGACGGGCCGGCCAAGGGGATCACGGACCACCTGCGCATCGGCACCGACTACAGCCCGGTGCGGCCGTCCACGTATTTCTCGTTCTCCCAGGACCACGGCAGCTTCGCGCGGGCCGCGCTGCGCTGCGTGGGCGTGGGTGCCTGCCGGCGGGCGGGGGGCGGCACGATGTGCCCCTCCTACATGGTCACGCGCGAGGAGAAGGATTCCACGCGGGGCCGGGCCCGCATGCTCTTCGAAATGATGAACGGGGAGATCCTGAAGGACGGCTGGCAGAGCGCCGAGGTCAAGGACGCGCTCGACCTCTGCTTTTCGTGCAAGGGCTGCAAGGGCGACTGCCCCGTCAATGTCGACATGGCGACGTACAAGGCGGAATTCCTCAGCCATTATTACGAGGGGCGGCTGCGCCCCCGCCATGCCTACGCCTTTGGGCTCATCCACCGCTGGTCGCGGCTGGTTTCGCCGTGGCCGGGCCTGCCCAATTTCTTCACCCAGACTCCGGGCCTGCGCGCGCTGGCGAAATTCGCCGCCGGGGTGCATCCCAAGCGCTCGATTCCGCCCTTTGCCTCCTCGTCTTTTCAGCGGCAGTTCCGGCGGCGCCCGCCCCGCAATGCCGGCGGCCCGCCGGTCGCGCTGTTCCCCGACACCTTCAACAACTACTTTCGCCCCGAGATCGCCCTCGCCACGGTTGAGGTGCTCGAGGACGCCGGGTTCGACGTTCAAGTGCCGATGGGCGACGTCTGCTGCGGCCGGCCGCTCTACGATTATGGCTTCCTGAAGCTGGCGCAGCGGCAATGGCTGCGGGCCTTGCAGACCCTCCAGCCGTACTATCGCCAGGGGATTCCGCTCGTCATTCTGGAGCCCAGCTGCTGGTCCTCGTTCAAGGACGAGCTGGTCGACCTGTTTCCCGCGAATGAGGACGCCAAACGGCTGTCCGAGCTGGCGTTCACGCTGAGCGACTTCCTGCGGCGGAAAGCCAAGCACTACCACATTCCGCCCCTGAAACGGAAGGCGCTCCTGCATGGGCACTGCCACCAGAAGGCGCTGGAAACGCTCAACGACCGCGAATTCGGGAAGCTCTATGCCGAGAAGGAAATCCTGGACCGGATGGGCGTGGAGCACCGCGATCCGGAGACCGGCTGCTGCGGCATGGCGGGAGCATTCGGCTACGAAAAGGAAAACGGCCACTACGAGGTCGGGGTCGCGGCGGGCGAGCGGGTGCTGCTGCCCGCCATTCGGAGCAGCCCGGAATCCGAACTCCTGATCGCGGACGGTTTCAGCTGCCAGCAGCAGATCATCCAGCAGACGGGGCGCCGCCCGCTGCACTTCGCGGAGGTCCTCCAGCTCGCGCTGCGCGAGCGCGGAAAGTCCTAGGCGGCGCTCGCCGTTATCCCATGAAGTCGAAACTGCTGAGCAACGTGGGCGGACGCCGCGAATGGGCCCTGGTCTTCGATGCCGGCGACGAAGTCATGGCGGAATTGAAGGGCTTCGCCGAACGGGAGCGCCTGCAGGCGGCCCACTTCACCGGCATCGGCGCCTTTTCCGGCCTGACCGTGGCCTGGTTCGATCTCGAGGCCCAATCCTACCGCCCGATCCCGATTTCGGAGCAGGTGGAGGTGCTCAGCTTTCTCGGCGACGTCGCGGAAGCGAAAGGCCGTCCGTCGGTGCACGCTCACCTGTGCGTGGCCAAGCGCGACGGCACCGCCCACGGGGGGCATCTGCAGAAGGCCGTTGTCCGGCCGACCCTGGAAGTCGTGCTCATCGAGTCGCCGGCGCATTTGCGGAAAACGGATCGGCCGGAGTTCGGCCTCGCGCTCATCAACCTCACGGAAAAGGAGACTTAAGATCATGTCACTATCAGTCGGCCAGTTTGTCATGCAGCGGCTGTCGGCCTGGGGCGTCGAGCGGCTCTACGGGTATCCGGGGGACGGGATCACCGGACTCACGACGGGGTTGCGCAAGAACAAGGACAAGCCGCGTTTCATCCAGGCCCGCCATGAGGAGCTGGCGGCGTTCATGGCGTGCGCCCACGCCAAGTTCACGGGGCAGGTCGGCGTCTGCATCGCGACCAGCGGCCCCGGCGCCGTCCATCTGCTGAACGGGCTTTACGATGCCAAGATGGATCATCAGCCGGTGGTGGCGATCGTCGGGCAGTCGGCCACGACCGCGATTGGCAGCCAGTACCAACAGGAGCTCGACCTCCAGAACCTCTTCAAGGACGTCGCCAGCGAATTCTGCGTCACGGTGATGAGCCCCGGAGCGGTGCGCCACTGCATCGACCGGGCGATGCGAATCGCGATCGACCAGCGCGCCGTGACCTGCGTCATCCTGCCCAAGGATCTGCAGGAGGAGAAGGCCGTGCCGGATCCGAAGCAGCACCATGACATGGCCCTTTCGGGGATCGGCTGCCCCAAGCTCCACATGGTGCCCCACGATTCGGACCTGCGGGCGGCGGCCGAGGTCCTCAACGCCGGCTCGCGGGTCGCGCTGCTGGTGGGCGCGGGCGCCCTGGGCGCGCAGGACGAAGTGCAGGAGATCGCCGAAATCCTCGGCGCCGGCGTGGCGAAGAGCTGGCTGGGCAAGGCGGTGATGCCGGAGGCGGTGCCGTTCTGCACCGGGCATATCGGCCTGTTGGGCAGCAAGCCCAGTTGGGATCTGATGCAGGACTGCGACACCCTGCTCGTCGTCGGAAGCACCTTTCCCTATGCGGAATTTTATCCCAAGCCCGACAAGACCAGAGGGATTCAGATCGACACCGACGGGCGGCTGCTGAGCGTGCGCTTTCCGATGGAGGTGAACCTCAAGGGCGATGCCCGGCAGACGCTCCAGGCCCTGAAGGGACTGCTGAAGCGCAAGTCGGACCGCAGCTGGCAGGACAAGGTGTGCGCCAATGTGCGCGCCTGGTGGAAGACCCTGGAGGAGCGGGCCCATACCGACGGCAACAACGGCCTGCTCAACCCCGAGCGGATCTTTTGGGAGCTGAGCCCGAGGCTGCCGGACCGGTGCATCCTTTCGGCGGACGCCGGCACGACGGCCAACTGGTTCGCCCGCGACCTGAAGATCCGCCGGGGGATGATGGCGAGCGGCAGCGGCAATCTGGCCACCATGGGCGCCGCGGTGCCCTATGCGGTGGGCGCCAAGTTCTGCTATCCCGACCGCGTGTGCATCGCGGTGACGGGCGACGGGGCGATGCAGATGAACGGGCTCAACGCCTGCATCACCGTGGCCAAGTACTGGAAGGAATGGTCGGACCCGCGCTGGATCACGCTGGTCCTGAACAACCGGGATCTCAACCAGGTGACCTGGGAGCAGCGCATCATGGCGGGCGACATCAAGTTCACGGCGAGCCAGAAATTACCCGACTTTCCCTACGCTCAGTTCGCCGAGTCCATCGGCTTGCGCGGAATACGGGTGGACAAGCCGGAAGCCATCGCCGACGCCTGGGACCAGGCGCTGGCAAGCGACCGGCCCGTGGTCGTCGAGGCGCTGTCCGATCCCGATACGCCGACTCTGCCTCCGCACATCACCCTCGATCAGGCGAAGAAGTTCACCGAAAGCGTGCTGCGCGGCGACCCCAACGAAGCGGGCATGGTCAAGCAGGCGATCAAGGGGGTCATGCACAGCTTCGCGCACCGCGACTGAGCCGCGGCTCAGGCGCGGAACCGCTCCGCGTCCGCCGCCTTGAGCGTCAGGCCGTGGCCCGGACGCTCGGGGTCGGGCTGCAGCTTTCCGTCAGCGGGCTCCAGCACGCCGTCAAACAGCAGGGGATCGGCGCGCACGTGGTCATGAAACCATTCCACGTCCCGCAGCGCCGCCGCCGCGCAGCCGACGTGCGCGTGCACCTGGGGCGCGCAGTGCGCGGAGAGGGGCAGATGGCAGGCTTCAGCCAGGGCCGCCGCCTTCAGAAAGCCGGTGAAGCCGCCGCAGCGCGTGGCATCCGCCTGCAGGCAATCGACCGCCCCTGCGTCCAGCATGGTCCGAAAATATCCCGGGCAATCCCCGTATTCTCCCGCGGCAATCTCCAGCCCGGCGGGGCCGCGGTCGCGCAGGAGCCGCAGGCCTTCCAGGTCGTCCGAAGAGACCGGCTCCTCAAGCCACCGCACGCGGTCCTGGTCCGCGAAGATGCGCGCGAGCTCCGCGGCCTGTTTCCGGTTGTAGGCGCCGTTGGCATCCACCATCAGGCGAACGTCCGGTCCCACCGCCTTGCGCGCGGCGGCGACCCGGCCGGGATCGGCCGCGGGCTCGCGGCCGACTTTCATCTTCACGCTCCGCAGCCCGCTCGCCGCCCAGCCTCCCAGCTGCTCGGCGAGTTCGGTTTCGCTGTAGCTGGTAAAGCCGCCGCTGCCGTAGAGTTCGACCGATTTCCGGGCGGCGCCGAACAGCTCGACCAAGGGCAGGCCCAGGAGCCGGGCCTTGAGGTCCCAGAGGGCGATATCGACCGCCGAGAGGGCCATCGCGCCCGCGCCGGGGCGGCCGGCGTTGCGCAGGGCGTCGGCCATCTTCCCCCAGGCCGCCTCGATGGCGAAAGCGGGCAGGCCCCGAATGGCGGGCTCGATCGTGGCGCGAATCAGTTCCGCCGCCGCACCCGAAGCGTAAGTCCAGCCCAGGCCGAAGGCATCCCCGGCCGCCGCGCGCACGACCACGATTCCCGTATGGCCCCATTGCAGCGTCCCATCCGATTCCGGCTGATCGGTGGGAACACGGTAAACGTCCGTTTGCAGGGAACGGATCGGAGTGGCGACGCGGGCTCCCATGCCCTTCACGGACAGGCTGCGGCCGCCGGCGATCCCGCTGATTGGCGCGGCGGGCGGAGGGAATGCGGTCCTCGCGGATTGACTGCCAGCGGCGGGAATCCACCCTGGCGCCCAGGGCCGAGGGGATTCGGCCGTATTTGTCCCGCCCGTGACGCTCGAACCCAGTTCATCCGACCCGTCGGCCCTGCGAGCTCCGCCGCCCAAGCGGCGTTCGCCGCTCGCCGCGGCCGGGGCGGCGATTGTCGCCCTGCTCGCCAAGTTCAAGTTCCTGCTCGTTTTCCTCAAGACGGGCGGGACGATGCTGATCGCCATGTGGTTCTACGCGCTGGTCTTCGGCTGGCGCTTTGCCGTGGGCTTCGTGCTGCTGATTTTCGTGCACGAGTGCGGCCATCTCTTTGCCGCGCGGTCTTTGGGCATCAAGGTGGGCGCTCCGATATTCATCCCCTTTCTCGGCGCGATGATCGCCCTCAAGGAGCATCCGCGCGACGCCTGGATGGAGGCCTGGATCGGCATCGGCGGCCCGCTGCTCGGCACGCTGGGAGCGCTGGTGTGTTTTCTGGTTTACGCCGGCACGGGCGACCTGCTTTTCCGCGCCCTGGCTTACTCCGGCTTCTGGCTGAATCTCTTCAATCTGATCCCCCTCCTGCCGCTCGACGGCGGCCGCATCGCCGGCGCCGTGTCGCCCTGGCTTTGGGTCGTGGGCGTGGTGCTGCTGGGGATCCTGCTCTTTTTCTATTTCAATGTTTTTGTGCTGATTCTGGTGCTGATCTCGCTGCCCCGCGTCTGGCGGACGCTCAACCACCGGGAGATCCGGGACAGCACCTATTATCAGCTCAGTCCTGCGCGGCGCTGGACCATGGGCGTGCTGTACTTCGGATTGGCCGCGCTGCTGGCGCTGGGAATGGAGACCACCCGATTCAGCGCCCGCCCGGAGCCGGCGCCCAAGCAGCCGTCGACTTTGGCACGGGATGCTCGCGGGGAACCGGCGGCTTCGGCGTTCGCCGCCTGATCGGCCTTGCAGTCTTGTTGCAAACCCCCAGCCTGGGGACACGGTTTACGATCTGCGCATGAAGCGATTCAGCGTCATCTTTTCTCTCGCGCTCATAATCGCTGATGCGACGTTGGCGGAGCATCTCGAACCGCATCGCTGGCCGATGGTGGTGATCCTGGTCTCGGCCGGCGCGCTTCCCTTCGCGACTGTTGCTGCCCGGGTGCTCGGGGCCCCGCCGCAGTGAGCGGGAGCGGTGAATGACGTGACCCTCTGCCGGTCATTGGCCTGTGTGCTCCTCTGCGCGGCGGCGCCTGCCTCCCGGGCGCAAGAAGTGCGGATCTCGGCTCGGCTGGATCGCTCTTCCTATTATTTGGGCGAATCCGTGCCGGTTCATGTCACGATCGAGAACCGCACCTCGTCCCCCCTCCAAGTACCCACCTTCGGAGTCGTCGAAGTCGATCTGGTCGGTCCCCAAGGGCAGACCTTTGCCCGGCCTCCCGATCCGACGATCATTTCCACGCGGTTTCCGCTGACCGAGGAAGTGCCGCCCGGGGAGTCGAGGCGGACGCTGATCTCTCCGCAGCTCACCGATGCGTTCGATATCGCCGTGCCCGGCCGGTATCGGATCCGCGTCACTGCGGGCCGTTGGGCGGCGGCCGAAGGCTGCAAGGTGTCGGACGCAAACTGCACGGTGACATTCAAGGTGCCGACGGCAGCTCGGGCGCGGAAGATCGTCGAAGATCTCGAACGCCGGCGGACCGGCCTGGTTTCCCTTCACAGCCAGCTTTACGTTCCGATTCTTTCGGAGCGAGCGTTGGCCGGGGACGTGGAAGCGATTCAGGGGTTCAACTCCATCAGCGGCCCGGCTGCGGCCGAGGCCTTGATCGACATCGGCGCCCAGGCCGACGGAGCGCTGGCGGTGGCGGTGGCGCAGGCGCTGACCGACCGCCGAGAGGCCTATGGCCAGGGAATCCTGCCGAGGGTGGAAGCGCTCGCCCGGCGCTGGCTGGCGCTCAGCGACCTGGCCGTTTGCGGTAGCGCGATCCGTCTTCTGGACCGAAAGGGAGGCCTCACTGCCTCCGATGCGCCCCGCCTCGAGGCGATCCTGACCACGTGCCTGGCTGAATGGCCCAACCTGGAACTTGCTTGGGCGTGGGATTACGGCGTTCCCGGGAGACAAGATCCCAGGGACGCCGCCGCCTACGCGGCCGATATGTGCGCGAACGCGCTCGACTCGCTGGCCGCCCGGGGCGCGGGAGTATTTGACGGCCCCATCGCCTCGGAGGCCGTGGCCTACGCCTATTTTCACTCCTTTCGCAACAATTGGAAAGTCCGGCCGGCGAAATGGAAGACCGTGTTTTATCAGCACGTTCACGATCCGATTCCAGGCATGGCGGCGTCCGCCCTGTATTCGATTCCCGAGCCGGTATCCGCGGAATTCGCCACCGTGGCCGAATCCATGCAGGATAATCCCAATCCGCAGGTCCGCCGGGCCGCCCGTTACGTCCTCGACTCCCGACCGCCGGGCCAGACGTCTGACGCTGAGACTCCGTAGGAGGGCAGCTATCGCCGTTTTGACGGTCTAAGTCCGGGTGGACCTGCTTTCTCCCGGCCCGTATTGGCCCATCAAGGATGGACTCCCTGCGGCCTTTCCGGCGCTGGAGCGGGATGTGACCGCCGAAGTGGCCGTGATCGGCGCCGGCATCAGCGGCGCTCTGGTCGCGTGGCATCTGGCGGAGGCGGGGATCGAGACCGTGGTGGTGGACCGCCGGGAGGCGGCGCACGGCAGCACGTCGGGCAGCACCAGCCTGCTCCAGTACGAAATCGATACGCCCCTGCACATCCTCGCCCGGCGCTTCGGGACGCCCGCCGCCGCCTATTGCTACCGCCGTTCCCGCCGGGCGGTGCACGCGCTCGGGTCGCTGGCGCGGCGGCTGCGGATCGAGTGCGGCTACGAGGCCAAGGAAAGCCTGCTGGTCGCGAGCGGCGCGCGGCACGTTCCGCGCCTGCGGCGCGAATTCGAGGCGAGGGTGGCGGCGGGTTTGGCCGTCGAATGGTGGCCGCGATCGCGGGTGAGCCGGGCGTCCACCTTGCCGCACCCCGCGGCGATTCTGTCGCGCGATGGCGCGCAGGTCGATGCCTACCGGCTCACGTACGGACTGCTCGAGGCCGCGCAGCGGCGCGGCGCGCGGGTGTTCGACCGGACGCGCGTCATTCGCCGCCGCGCGACGGGCCGGCGGGTGGAACTGATCACCGATCGCGGCGCGCGCATCCGCGCCGGACAAGTCGTGATCGCCTCCGGCTACGAGGCGGACGCGCTGCTGCCCCGCCGCCTCACGGCGCTGCACAGCACGTTCGCGCTGATCAGCGAACCCATGCGCGAGTTTTCCGGGTGGCCCGCCGATCGCTGCCTGATTTGGGAAACGGCCGATCCTTACCTCTACCTGCGGACGACCCCGGACAACCGGGCGATCATTGGCGGCCTCGATTTGCCGTTCCGCGATCCGGCGGCCCGGGACCGCGCGGTGGCGGCAAAAGCCGCGGCGTTGCACGCCCGCTTTCGGCGGCTCTTTCCCCGGATCTCCTTCGAGCCCGCCTACGCCTGGGCCGGGACCTTTGCCAAGACGGCCGACGGACTGCCGCTGATTGGCGCCCATCCGCAGATTCCGCGCACGTGGTTTGCCCTCGGCTATGGCGGCAACGGGATCACCTTCAGCCTGATCGCGGCCGAACTGATTCGCGATCAGCTGCTGGGGCGACCCAACCGCGACGGGGCATATTTTGGATTCAAGCGGCTGGAGCTACTTTGACCCCGGCGCTTCGGGAATCCGCTCCAGCGGCTCCTCGGCCGGACCGGAGATGACGGCCCCCGTGGGCGAAAAGCGCGAGCCGTGGCACGGGCAGTCCCACGTGCTTTCCGCCGCGTTCCAGGCCACGATGCCCTGCAGGTGCGTGCAGACGGCCGAGCACAGCGTCGTGTTGCCCGCCGCGTCCCGATGGGCGGCCACCTTGCGGCCTCCCAGCTTCAGCACCTTGCCTTGACCGGGTCGCAGCGAACGCAGCGATGATCCCTGGGCGGGCCCCAGCCAGTCCCGCGCCATGTAGTAAGGATAGTCCTTGTTTTCCTTCAGGTACGTCCAAAGGCCTCCGTGCAGGGGCTTGCGGTGCATGTCAAAGAGCGCGCGCCAGGGATTGGAACGGCCCAGCACCGCGTCCGCCGCCATCATGCCCCCGAGGGTGCCAAAAGTGAGGCCGTTGCCGCTGTAGCCCGTGGCGGCAAATTGGCGGCGGCCGGTTTCGCCGATGAAAGGGAGCCCATCGGGCGTTTGAATCACCTGGCCGGACCATTGGCTGTCGATTTTCGCGCGGGGAGCGAACTGGCGCAGGCGGGCCTTCACGGTCGCGATCGCCGCCGCGCTGTCCGCCTGTCCCGTCTTGTGGTCCGCGCCGCCGAAGATGGCATAGTCGTGACCGCGGCGGGATTCCACGCGGAGATAATAGTATGGGTCGCGGGTGTCCCAATACATGCCGGCCGGGATCGTGCCGGCCGGCAGACGCGCGCCCACCGCGTAGCTGGAATAGAGAAAAAGCTTGGTCTGCAGCAGCAGCGCGGGGAGCAGCGGCGTCTTGCCCATGAGCGGGGTGTGGGTCGCCAGCACGATGTAGCCGCAGCGCACGCGATGGGGCCCGCTCCGGACCTCCTGCGGACGAACCTTGATTTCGTCGGCGGCCGAGTGCTCGAAGAGCAGGCCGCGGGGGCCGTGGAAGGCGCGGGCGACGCCGGCCAGGTATTTGCGCGGATGGAACAGGGCCTGGTGGGGAAATTTGACACCCGGGACCTTCCAGAACGGAACTTCACCGAGAAAATGGGAAGGAATGCCCAGGTCCGCGGCTGAGGCGGCTTCGCTCTCCAGGTCCGCGAGGGCCGGGCGGGAAGGGGAGCCGCCGGGCCGATCCACCGCGCTGTGGAGAAACCCCGGCACCCAGGCGAAATTGCAGTGAAGGCCTTCGCGGCAAATGCAGGCGTCGATGTGATCGATCGCCGCCCCGCCGGCGTCCCACACCGCCCGGGCGGCGGCCGGCCCAAAGCGCCGGGCGAGCGTATGCAGCCTCTCGTCCGTGACGCTGGTGAGGTGCCCCGTGGTGGACATCGTGTCGACGCCGCCCGCGCGCGCGCGGTCGAGGACCGCGACCGACAGGCCGGCTCTCCGCAGGAGATAGGCCGCCGTGAGGCCGGTGATCCCCGCGCCGATGACGGCGACGTCCACGGCCAGGTCGCGGTCGAGGCGCGGAAAGCGGGGGAAGGGGGCGGACCGCAGCCAGTGGGACGGGCCGGCGGTTTCCGGCTTGGGGTGAGCGCGCATGCCCGACTTGGACCGCAGGGATGCCCCCCGCGTGCCCCCCCGGAGGCGGGGAGGATTTTCCGAGCCGCGCGGCTTGACCAGGGCGCCGGGGCGGTTGAAGAATCGCTCATGGCGGTCTGCCCCTTACCCCTCGCCGCGACCCTCGTGACGATGTCGCCCCTGGACATTGCGATGGTCGTGATCTACTTCGTCGCCGTCCTGGCCATCGGCTGGTATCTGAAAGGCCGCACGAGCACGGGGGAGGACTTCTTTCTCGCCGGGCGCAGCATGACGGCCTGGGTCGCCGGCCTCAGCTTCCTCGCGGCCAATCTGGGCGCCTTGGAGCTCATGGGCTGGGCGGCGAGCGCGTACGAGTACGGCATCCTGGCGGCCCATTGGTACTGGATCGGGGCGATACCGGCCATGGTGTTCCTCGGGCTCGTGATGATGCCCTTCTATTATATTTCCCAGACGCATTCCGTGCCGGGTTACCTGCGCTTGCGCTACGGGGAATCCACCCGGGCCTTCGGCGCCATCTGCTTTGCGTTCATGACCATCC
>DASRSH010000336.1:0-4701 GCA_035656575.1 Opitutaceae bacterium | reverse complement strand
CGGGAAGACGGTCGTCGTGGAGTTCGCCTGGACCGTTTCGCTCAACAGGAACACGCCCCCGCGCACGGTGTGCTGATCGCCCACCGCGTAGCTGGCGTCCGTTTGCAGGCCGGCGGACTCGAGGCGGCGATCCACATTGCTCGCGACCCCGTTGAAGTACAGATCGCCCACCGGATCCGGCATGAAATCCACGATGCTCAGCCGCCCAAAGGTGGAGACCTGATAATTCAAGTCGCCGGCCGACTTCTGATACGCGATGACCCCGTAATAATTCTGCTCGTTCTGGGTCTCGTTCAGCTTGGCCGAATCGAACGTTCCGGGAAGCCACTGGTCCCCATCCGGCGACGTTCCCGCGGGAAGGCCGGGCGTATCCGGAACCTGGTAGGTGCTGTAAGACGCGCTGCCGATGAAGCTGAGCCGGCTGGTCGAGTCCAAGATGTCCGAGATGTACGCGAACGCCTTTTTTTGGTCGGTCTGGTCATGGATCGGCGTCGCGCTGGGTGTCGGATTTTCGATGCCCAAATCGTTTTGGTCGTAGCTGGCATCAACGTAGGCGCTCAGGTTTCCGCTGGAGCCTCCGGCCTCCACGCTGGGCCGCACGGTATCGTAGCTGCCGCCATAAAAGGACACATCGCCTCCCGGGTCGAGCACCCCGCTCTTCGTCTTGATATCCACGATGCCGGCGGTGCGGAAGCCGTACTGTGCGGGCAACGAGCCGGTAATGAGCTGCATGCTGTCGACGAACTGGGAGGAGAGCTCCAAGCCGAAGCCGCTGATTCCCTCCGGAAGCAGGACGTCATTGATGCGGTATTGGAGATTCGCATGTTCGCCGCGGACGTGGAGGTCGCCATTCGGGGCCGAATCCTCCGCCACGCCCGGGGCGCGCAACAGGACTTGATTGAAAGGCGCGTTGTCGCCCTGGGACATGTCCTGGATATTCTGATCCGAGATCATGTAGGCGGTCGCGCCCAGGTTCGGCAGAATCTGTTCTCGGTCCTGGTCGAGCTGGCTGGTGACCACAACCGGGTCGAGTTGAATGGGCGCCGCATTGGCGACGGCTGAGGCCGGGACGTCGTTGGACGAGCCGGCGGGAGCCACATCGGCGCGGGCGAGAGCCGCGCCGAGGGCAAGGAAAAGGGAAATTTGGCGAATGAACATATGCGAAAAATTGCGGTTTGCTGGTCGCGCTGGGGGCCAGCGCAAGAGACCAGGGAATAAAGCACGGCGGCTTCGGACGGCGGCCGCCCTCGGGCCGGCACAGGTCATGCGCGGCCGCTGCGGACTCGGCGTGCGAAAGCACACAACGGCGCCGCGCGAGGCGCGCCGGGATGGGACTTAGGCGCTCGCGGCCCCAGAGGGAGGGCCGCAGCTCGGCAGCAGGGCGTAGTCAACCGCTTCGCGCGGGCTGTCCACCGCCTCGAATGCCACCCACTCCACTGCCACGACCACGGGACGGACTTCCATCGCCGGGAGAAGATAAAACCCCTCCCCCAACGCGAAGTCCGTGATGACGCAGCGGTGATCCTCATGGCCCGCGTCGTGATGGAAATGTTCATGGGCCTGCGGATCGGCAGCGAGCCAAACCAGGAGCAGCACCAAGGAAATGGCCGCCAGTCCGACTCCTCGGGCAAAGGCCGTGGCGCGGCCGCCACCATCCTGGAATCGCATGGCCTTCAGCCCCGGCGCGCGGCTCAGCGACGGGATCAAGCTAGGATACTGGAAGCTCAAAATCCGGGCGTTTTGGAGGTCACCGGCGCCTGCGTACCCCACTAAGCCCGCGCCCGGCAACGGGCACAGTCGCCGTAAAGCACGATCTCGTGCCGTTTGACCGCGAATCCCTTGGGGGCGAGGCCCAAGACCCCTCGCACGCACCCGAGAAGATTGTAGAGCCGCCGGCAATGATGGCAGAAAAAGAAGTGATGATGCTGCCGCGCCGCCGATTCGTAGTGCGTCGGCACGCCAGGTATTTCCACCGGCCTGACCTGTCCTTCCGCCACGAACTGTTTCAGCGCCCGGTAAACGGTCGCCCTTCCCAAGTGCGGAATCTCCCTTTGCACCTCCCGGCAGATTTCGTCCGGCGTCAGCGGGCGTTCGGCCTTCATGATCGTTTCGGCCAAGGCCAGTTTCTGCTGGGTGGTATAGGGCATCGACGAGAGGTACCGCCGCTTAATATGATAATCAAGTATCAATTCTGGTTCCCCGGTATTTTTCATCCCCGCGTCCCCGGCGTGCGGGGATGCCGCCGCGCCAGGGGGTTTCGCTCGCCGGGCAAGATTGGCCGAACTCCTTCGCTCGGATCGGGTCGGTGAATCGGGGATCGCGCACTCCCGCGCGGTCGCCGTAAACTCATTCCCTCACCATGGCCAAATTCGCCCTCTACGCCCACCTGAAAGCCAAACCCGACAAGCGCGCCGCGGTGGAGGAATTCCTCAAGTCCGCGCTTCCGCTTGCCCAGCAGGAGCAGCAGACCGTCACCTGGTACGCTTTTACCGAAGATGAAGGCTCCTACGGCATCTTCGATACCTTCGACACCGAGGCCGGGCGCCAGGCTCACTCGACGGACCGATCGCCAAGGCGCTGATGAGCAAGGCGGGCGAACTGCTCGCCGAGCCGCCCCGGATCCACAAGATCACGCTGCTCGCCGACAAGCACTGATCTCGGCAAGGGGGCCGGTGGCGGGCGGTTGATTCCGGTGGCGGTGGCGAGCCGATCCGGTTAACCACTCATCATCCGGCCTCTTTTCGCCGATGCATCTTGTCAAAACCACCACCGGTCTCTCGAAGGCGGAGGCCTATCGGGAACTGAACGAGCAATGGGCGGCGATCCTCGCCGGCGAGCGCGACGGCCTGGCCAACGCGGCCAATCTGGCCGCGCTGCTTTATCAGGGGCTGCCTGATCTCAACTGGGCCGGGTTTTATTTTCTGCGCGGCGGTGAACTGGTCCTCGGCCCTTTCCAGGGAAAAGTGGCCTGCGTGCGGATTGCCCTGGGCCGCGGCGTGTGCGGAACGGCGGCCGAGCGGCGGCAGCCGGTGGTCGTGGACGACGTGGAGCAATTTCCCGGGCATATCGCCTGCGACGCCGCTTCGCGCTCGGAAATCGTGATCCCCCTGCTGCAGGCCGGCCGCTTGCTCGGAGTCCTCGACCTCGACAGCCCCCGGCTGAAAAGGTTTGACCAGGACGATGCCGCGGGGCTTACAGCGGCGGTCGCCTTGCTGCTCCAGCACTCCGAGATGGCGTGGCTGAGCCGATGACCTCCCCGCCATGACCTTGTCCGCCACCTCCCTCGCCCAATTGATCGACGCGCCGGCCCTGGGCCGCCGGATCGACGAACTGGCCGCCATTTCCGAAGCGCCGGCCCCGGCGGTCACGCGCGTCCTCTATTCGGAGGCGGACCGCCGCGGGCGCGAGTACGTGCGGGGGTGCGCGCGCGAGGCGGGGCTGGCCGTCCGCGAGGATGCGGTCGGCAATCTGTTCGCCCGCTGGGACGGCAGCGAGCCGCGGCTGCCCGCGGTGGGCACCGGGTCGCACTGCGACGCCATCCCCAATGCGGGCCGGTACGACGGGGTGGTCGGCGTCCTCGGCGGCTTCGCCGCCCTGCAGGCCTTGCAGCGGGCCGGATTCCGCCCGCGGCGCTCGCTCGAAGTCGTGATGTTCACGGCGGAGGAGCCCACCCGATTCGGCCTGGGCTGCCTGGGCAGCCGCCTCATGGCGGGCGCCCTTCCGCTCGAGCGGGCCCGGGCCTTGCGCGATCCGGACGGACGCAGCCTGGATGAGCTGCGTGCCGCCGCCGGCTTCGCGGGCCCGCTGGAGGGCGTGCGGCTGCCGGACGGCCACTACCATTCCTTCGTCGAATTGCACATCGAACAGGGTCCGCTGCTGGAAAAGGAAGGCATTCCCATCGGCATCGTCGAGGCGATCGCCGGGCCCAGCAGCTACCGGCTGGTGCTGACGGGCGAGGGCGGCCACGCCGGCGCCGTGCTGATGCCCGGCCGCCGCGACGCCTCGCTGGCCGCCGCGGAAATCGCCCTGGCGGTGGAGCGGGCCGCGCTCGAAAGCGGGAGCCCGGACACCGTCGCCACGACCGGGGTGTGGCGCATCGAGCCGGGGGCGATCAACAGCGTACCCAATCGCGCGCTGATCGAGATCGACCTGCGGGACACGCGGCTGGACAGCCGCGAGCGGGCGCTGGCGGCGATCCGCCGCGCCGTGGCGGAGGTGAGCGGGCGCCGCCGGGTGGAGGCGGAGTTCACCGAGATCAATGCCGATCCCCCGGCCGCCGCCGATCCCCGGACGGTCGCGATCGCGGCCGAGGTGTGCGACGAGCTGGGCCTGAAAAGCCGCCGGATGGTCAGCCGGGCCTATCACGACTCGCTGTTTCTTTCCCGCGTCAGCCCGACGACCATGCTCTTCATCCCCTGCCGCAACGGCTGGAGCCATCGGCCGGACGAGTACGCCTCGCCGGAGGCGATCACCCGCGGCGTACAGGTGCTGGCCGGCGTGCTGGCGCGGCTGGCGGCCTAGCCGCGCGCCTTCACTTCGCGCCGGCGCGCGTGCAGAATGGGCTCCGTGTAGCCGTTGGGCTGCTCCGCGCCCTTGAAGATCAGGTCGGTGGCGGCCTGGAACGCGGCGCTGCGGTCGAGGTCGGGCAGCATCGGACGGTAATTCGGGTCAGAGGCGTTCTGGCGGTCCACCACGGCGGCC
>DASRSH010000335.1:0-28221 GCA_035656575.1 Opitutaceae bacterium | reverse complement strand
GGCCGCGATCTGCTCGGCGCTCAGCTCCGGCACGGGCCGCGTTTCCATCACCTGGCCTTCGGCGTCCTGCGAATCCGTCACCTTGCCCAGCTCCACCGCGCCCTCGTATTCCTTGTCCACGCTCATCAGGTACTGGGACAGCCGGGTCGCCTTGCCCAGGAGGATGACCAGCAGGCCCGTGGCCATCGGGTCGAGCGTGCCCGCGTGGCCGATGCGCTTCATGCGCAGCTTGCCCCGCAGCCGGGCCACCACGTCGTGCGAGGTGTGCTCCGTCGGCTTGTCGACGAGCAGGATGCCTTCGAGCTCCTTGACCGGCTGCAGCATGGGCCCTAGGCGCCGCGCGCGCGGCCGGCTTCCTCCAGCCGGCGCGCCAGGGCGGCGATCAGCCGCCCGCGAAAATCCTCCGCTCCGCCGGTCACGTTCAGGCCGGCCGCGCAGGCGTGGCCGCCGCCGCCGAACTGGGCCGCGATGGTATCCACCCGAAAGCGGGGATCCTTGGCCCGCAGGCTCGCCTTGAAGGCCCCGCCCGGCCGTTCCTCGATCAGCACGCCGATGTCCACCCCGTCGATGCTGCGGGCGTAGTCCACCAGGCCCTCCGTATCCTCTGCGCTCGTCCCGGTGGCGGCAAAGATCCCGTCCGGAAGCAGGCCGACGCACACGCGGCCGCCGCACTCCAGGGTCAGGGAGGCCAGGAACCGCTGCAGCAGCCGCAGCCGGCCGAGCGACTCCCGCTCATACAGCTCGTAGCCGGCATCGGCGGGATTGGCGCCCCGCGCGACCAGTTCTCCGGCCAGGGCGAAGCACCGCTGCGAGGTGGAGGTGAAGCGGAACTGCCCGGTGTCGGTCAGCACGCCCACGTAAAGGGCCTGCGCGGTGAGGGCGTCGATGGGCAGGCCGCGGTCGAGGGCCAGGCCGGCGATGATCTCGCAGGTCGCGGCCGAGGCGCTGTCGACCAAATTGACGTCCGCATAGCCGACGTTGGAGAGGTGGTGGTCGATGCACCCCGCCGGGCGGGGAAAGCGCGCCTTGAGCCGCTCGCCCGCGCGCGCGTGGTCGGCGCAGTCGACGAAGACGGCGGCAAAGTCCCCCGGCAGGGCCAGCAGGCCGTCGGTGCGCAGGAAGGACACGCCCGGAACCAGAAACTGCATCCGGCGCGGAACCGGGTCGGGGTTCACGCAGACCACCTCGCGGCCAGCCGCGGCCAGCAGCCGCGCCACGGCCGCCTGGCTGCCGATGCAATCGCCATCCGGGCGGGCGTGGCCGACCACGGCGACGCGGCGCCCCTCGAGCGCGCCCAGGAGCTGCTGGAAGCCGGCGGCCAATCCGGGAAAGTACGCCATGGTCAGTCGGCCGCGGGCGCGCCCGGCTCCTTTCGGTCCAGCTCGTCCAGCAGCTGGAGCACGCGCACGCTGCGCACCACGGAGCGGTCCAGGACATAGTCGAAACGCGGCAGGTACTTGAGCACGATGCGCCGGCCCATCTCTTCGCGGATGGCCGGCGCGTGCCGGCGCAGCCAGCGCAGGCGCTCCTCCACCACGTCGTCGCCGCCGACGATCGACACGAACACGCGCGCGTCGCGCAGGTCCGGCGCGACCCGCACCTCGGTGATGGTGATCGCGACCGACTCGCTCTGGTAGCGGCGGCGCAGGATGTCGCTCAGCTCGCGCTGGACGAGCTCGTTGATGCGGACCGTGCGGTGGGACACCGTCAGAGCGAGGCGCGGACCTTCTGCACCTCGAAGCACTCGATGACGTCGCCGACCTGGTAGCCGTTGAAGTCGTCGAGCTTGATGCCGCACTCCAGCCCCGCGCGGACCTCGTTGGCGTCGTCCTTGAAGCGCTTGAGCGTGGCCACGCGGCCCTCGTGCACATTTTCGCGCCCGCGGCGCAGGCGGGACGTCGCGCCCCGCGTGATCCGGCCTTCGGTGACCAGGCAGCCGGCGACGAATCCCTTCGCGAGCGGAAACACCGCCCGCACTTCCGCCGCCCCGAGCTTGATCTCCTTCAGGTCGGGCTCGAGCAGGTCGGCCATCATCTCGCGGACGCGGTCGCCCAGCTCGTAGATGATCCCGAAGGTCTCGATGCGCACGCCGTGGTGCTTGGCCAGGGGGGTGACCCCGTTTTCCAGCTTGGTGTTGAAGCCGAGAATGGTGGCCCCGGCCGCGCTGGCCATGAGGACGTCGTTCTTCGTCACCAGGCCGACCTCGGCCGAGACGATCTCGAGCTGCACCTTGGTGCTCTTGATGCCCTCGAGGACGTTGCGCACGGCCTCCGCCGAACCGTAGACGTCGGTCTTGACGATGACCTTGAGCACGCGCGCCTGGGTGGCGGCGATGTTGGCGAACAGCTGCTCGACCGAAACCTCCTTGGGCCCCGCCGCCCCCGCGACCTGGCGCAGCCGCTGCTGCTCCTCCTCCGCCAGGTTCTCCGCCTCGCGGGCGTTCTTGACCGCGCGCACCTGAGCGCCGCTCTCGGGGGTGCCGGACCAGCCGATGATCCGCACCGGCGTCGAGGGCGGAGCCTCCTTGAGGGGGCCGCCCTGGTCGTCGAACATCGCGCGCACCTTGGCCCAATACGGTCCCGAAACCAGGGCATCGCCCACCCGGAGCGTGCCACGCTGGATGATCACGGTCGCGAGGGGGCCGCGCCCCACGTCCACCTGCGACTCGATCACCACCCCGGCCGCTTCGGCCTTCGGGTTGGCCTTGAGTTCGAGGACGTCGGCCTGCAGCAGGATCATCTCCAGCAGCTCGTTGACGCCGGTGCCTTTGACTGCGGAAACCGGGACGGTGATGGTTTCGCCGCCCCAGTCTTCCGGGGCGATCCCCCGCTGCTGCATCTGCGCCTTGACCTGGTCGAGATTCGCGCCCTTCACGTCCATCTTGTTGACCGCGACGATGAGGGCGACCTTCGCGTTCTGGACGTGCGCCAGGGCTTCGTCGGTCTGGGGCATGAAGCCGTCGTCCGCCGCGACCACCAGCACCGCGATGTCGGTCACGGAGGCGCCGCGCGCCCGCATCTGGTTGAATGCGGCGTGGCCCGGCGTGTCCAAAAACGTGATGCGCCGCTGGTTGAATTCGATCTGGTAGGCGCCGATGTGCTGGGTGATCCCGCCGGCCTCGCCTTCCGCCACGTGCGCCTTGCGGATCGCGTCGAGCAGGGAGGTCTTGCCGTGGTCGACATGGCCGAGGATGCAGACGACCGGGGGCCGCGGCACGAGATTGGCCGACTGGTCCTCCTCGGGCTGGGTCTTCTTGGCCGCGCGGTCCTTCTGCGCCTGCTGCTGCGCCGCGACGTCGCCCCGGTGCTTGACCTCCAGCAGGAAGCCGTGCTTTTCGGCGATCTTGCCCGCGACCCCTTCCTCCAGCGACTGGGTGATGGAAGCGAAATGCCCCATCTGCAGCAGTTCGGAGATGAGCTGAAAGGGCTTGAGGCCGAGCGCGATGGCGAAATCGCGCACAATCACCGGCGGCTTGAAATGAATGATTTTGACGTCGCCCTCGACCGTGACGGTCGAAACCGGAGCGGCCGGAGCGGCGGGAGGCCGCGCCGGCGGCGGCCGCGGAGCCGACACGGGCAGGGGCGGCGGCGAGGCGGCGGCTTTGGGCTGCACCGGCGCCGGAGCGGGCGGCGGAGCCTCAATCCGGGCGGGAGCCGAAACGCTCGGGCGGGCTGCCGGGGCGGAGGCGGGAGCGGCGGGAGCCGAAGCGGTGGGCGCCACCGGCGCCGCCGAGGCGGAAGTCCGCGGCCCCTCTGCCGAGGGCCGAACCCCCGGAATCGCAGCCCGCGGCGCGGGCGGAGCCGGCGGAGGCTTGGGCGCGCTGGCCGTGGGAACGGGCGCGCGCGGAGGCAGCGTGGGCGGCCGGGAGACCGGCGGCGCGGGCCGTGCGATCGGCGCGGGCGCGGGGTTCGAGGCCGCCGCGGCGGCCGCCTTGGCCGCCGCCGCCTGCTCGCGCTCGCGCGCAATGTCGTCGGCGGTCTTGACCCGGACCGAGGAGGGAATCCGCACCTGGGCGTTCTCGGGCGCAACGCCGGCGGTCACCGCCGGTTCCGCAACCGCGGCGGGGTGCCCCGCGGCGGCCGCGGCATGGGCCGGCTCCGGCTTGGCCGCCACGCGCGAGCCCAGCTCCTTTTCGATCTCCTCGACGTAAATCTTGCTGACGGTGCTCGACACCGATTTGGTGTCCGCCGCCACGTAGCCGCGCTCCTTCAAGAGGGCGAGCAGGTCCTTGCCCTCCATGTTGTAACGCTTGGCCAGCTCGTGGATGCGAATGCTCATGACGATACGCGCGCAATGATGTCGCGGGCTTCGTCCTCGGTGAAGCCACCCCCGACCAGATCCTCCGCCCCGACGCCTTCGAAGGCCGCGGGCGAATTGATGCCCATGTCGACCAGCCGGCCCGCCACGGCGGCGTCCAGCTTGAAGGCGCGAATCAGCGAGGCCACCGCGTTGCCGCGCGGATCATCCCCCGCCGCCTTGAATTCCTCGATATCCAGCCGCCAGCCGATGAGCCGCAACGTCAGCCGGGCGTTCTGCCCCTTGCGCCCGATGGCCACCGCCAGGTCGTCCGTGGCCACCTTGAGCACGATCCGGCGGTTCTTTTCGTCCAGGATGATGTCCCGCGGCACGGCCGGCTTCAGCGCCTCGATCACCATTTCGCGCGGGTCGGAATAGTACTTGATGATGTCGATCTTTTCGCCGCCCAGCTCGCGGACGATCGTCTTCACCCGGGCGCCGCGGGCGCCGACGCAGGCTCCCACCGGGTCCACCTTGGGATCCCCGCTGGTGACCGCGATCTTGGTGCGGTAGCCCGGCTCGCGGGCGAAGGCCTCGATCTTCACCGTCCCGTCCGCGATTTCGGTCACTTCCAATTCGAAGAGGCGCCGCACGAACTTGGCGCTGGCGCGCGTCAGGATGATCTCGGGCCCGCGCGGCGTGTTTTCGATCTCCAGCAGCAGCGAGCGGATGCGGTCTCCGGGCTGGTATTCCTCTCCCGGCATCTGCTCCTTGGCCGGCATCAGCGCCTCGGCCTTGCCCAGATCCACGACAATGTCGCTGCGCTCCCGGCGGCGCACGGTGCCCGTGACGATATTGCCGACCTGGTCCTTGAAGTCGTCGTAAATGCGGTCCTTTTCGAACTGCCGCAGCCGCTGCATCACCGCCTGGCGGGCGGTCTGCGCGGCGATGCGTCCCAGCGAGGAGGGGTCGATCTCCCGCTCCAGAAGCTCCCCAATCTGCACGCCGGGCTTCACCGCCTGGGCCTTTTCCACATGGATCTCCGTCCGCGGGTTGCTGACCGAATCCACCACCTTGAGCACGGCCCAGGCATGGAGCTGGCCGTTGCGCGGATTGATCTCGATCTTCAGCTCCTGACCCGAATTTACGCCCTTTTGGGCCGCGGTTTTCAGCGCATTGGCGATCGTCGCGATCATGTCCGTGCGCGGAATACCCTTCTCCTTCTCCATGTATTCGAGGACGGATAGAATTTCGCTGCTCATAAACGGGTCGGTATGTGGAAAAAAAAAGCGGGCCGCAGGGCCCACCTTTTCTGCAAAAGTGGTTTTAGTGAGTCGGAAAATCTATCTCCCGGGTGGAAAAGTTGTCAAGCCCCCCGCCCCCCTGCGGAACAGTCCGCCAGTCGGGGATTTAGGGACCGCCCAGGGACGGGTGGTCAGGTCTCGACCAGCCGGTAGCCGATCCCGGAATCGGTCTGGAGATGCCGGGGCCGTTCGGGGTCGCGCTCGAGTTTCTTGCGCAGGTGAACCATTTGCACCCGCAGGTAGTGCGTGCTTTCCACCGCGTGCGGCCCCCAGAGCTCCCGGAGGATCTGCCGGTGGGTGACCACCCGGCCGCGGTGCTGGGCGAGCAGCTGGAGCAGGGCGTACTCTTTCCCGGTCAGCTTGACCTCGATTCCGCCCCGGCGGACCTGCCGGGCCGCGAGATCGATCTCGATTTCGCCAAAGGCGATGACTGCCGACTCCGGCGCCGCCTGCACCCGCCGAAGGATCGCCTTCAGCCGGGCCACGAGCTCCCGGCTGCTGAAGGGCTTGGTCAGATAGTCGTCGCCGCCGGCTTCGAAGGCCTGGAGGGTCGACTCCTCGGTGTCGCGAACGGTCAGGACCAGCACCGGGGCGCGCGACCACTCGCGCAGCCGGCGCAGCACCTGGGTGCCGTCCTGGTCCGGCAGCCCCAGGTCCAGAATGATGCCATCCGGCTGCTGGGTCGCCGCCCGGGCCAGGCCCGATTGGGCGGTCTCGGCCTCGTCCACGCGAAAGCCCGCGGCCTCGAGAGTGAACCGCACGATCCGGCGAATCTGCACCTCGTCGTCGATGACCAGGACGGATGGATGGGCAGGGGACATCACCCGCTTTCAGGCTGGGGATCGCAGCGCGGAAGGTAAATCGCAAACACGGTTCCTCCGCCGGCCGGTTCCTCGGCGACCAGCTCACCGCCCTGGGCGGCCACGAAGCCCCGCGCGATCGAAAGGCCGAGCCCGAGGCCGCGGGCCCGGCCGCGCTCGCCCCGTTCGAACTTCTCGAACAGGCGCTCGCGCAGCGCGGCCGGCAGTCCGGGGCCGCGATCCGCGACCCGCAGGAAAACGCGGGCGCCGTCCGCGGTTCGGCCGGCCTCGAGGCGAATCTCCGTTCCCGGCGGGGTGTGGAGCGCCGCGTTGAGCACGAGATTGGACAAGGCGGTCTCCATCAGTCCAAAATCCGCCCGAATCGGCGGCAGGCCCGGCGCTATCGAAACGCTCAAGGGGTGCCCGGCAAGGGCGTCCCGGGCCGCCGTCACCGCCGCCTGCAAGAGGTCGGTCAGGTCGCACCAATCCAGCCGGGGCCGGAGCGCTCCCGTCTCCAGGCGGCTCTGGTCCAGCAGGGCGCCGACCTGGCGGTTGAGACGGCGGGCGGCCATCCGCATCTCCGCGATCAGTTGAGCCGACCGCGCGGCATCGGCATTCTCCAGGTTCTCCAGGGCCGCGCCGATCACCGCGAGCGGCGTCCGCAGCTCATGGGAGACGCCCTCCAGGATCGTGCGGTGCAGCCGCTCGCTGTCCGCGGCCATCCGCTCCCGCCGGGCCTGCGTTCGGATCCGCGCCGCCGTCTGGCCGGCCACGATGGCCAGGACCAGGTAGATCGCGACCATCATCGTGTCCTGGAAGGTGTCGATCCGCAGCGCGAAGCGCGGGGGCACGAAGAAGAAGTCCCACAGCACCGCGCTCAGGACGCCGGCGGCCAGCATCGGCCCGCGGCCAATCCGCAGGCTCATGCCGATGATCGCCAGCAGATAGAGCAGCCCGATCGACAGCGGCGACAGCCCGGGATAAAGGGCGAGCCCTACGCCGGTCACGGCGCCGAGAGCCGTCGCGACCAGGACGCATTCGCGGCCGAGCTGCATGCGCGAGGTTGGCATGATCAGGCCGGACCGGCCAGCCGCGTTTGAGCGCCCCCGGAGGGCGGCCGGCCCTCGGGCCGGCCGCCGTGCGTCCGAAACCTCAGGCGGGCTTGGCGGATAGGAGAATCTCTCGGCCCTTGACCTTGCTGCCGCGCCAGAAATAGAAGGCGCCATAGAGGCCCCAGAGGAGGGCGGCCCCGACGGCGATGAACGGCTCGTGCCAGGTCATGCCGGGAATCGAGAAGGGGCCGATCAGGTAGTAGGCCATGCAGGCCAGGTTGGCCAGCAAGCCAAACACGGGTATCAGCACGTGCTTGACCCCGTTGAACAGGTGATGCTCCCGGAAGGCCACCATCGCGAGGACGCAGGTGGTGGCGTAAAGGATGTTCATGCCGAAAGTGCTCACGAGCGACGTGATCAGGTAGGAATTCGGCAGCCAGGTGTAGGCGTGCGGCGAGAAGATCCCGAAGCTGTACCAGATGTTGTGCTTGTCGAGCGGCGCCAGGTCGCTCGCCTGGTCGCCCAGATAAACCGCGACCGTGATCCAGCCGATGACGATCGAGATGAAGCAGAGGGTCCAGATGGAGCGGTGCGGCGTCAGGTTTTTGCCGTGCAGCAGGCCGAAATGCGCGCCGACTTCCCGGTCGCGGCCCATCGCATACGTGACGCGGGCGCCGGTGTTGAGGCAGGCGAGCGTGGTGCCCACCAGGGCGAGGAACACCGTGGCGGCCTCGACGAGCATGAAGGCCCGGCCGGCGGAATAGCTGCCGAAGAGCCAGGTGCCGCCGAGGACCATCATGTCGCCGATCGGCGCGCTGGAGGCGCCGGCGCTTTGAATCGGATAGCCGCTGTTGAGAAAGTAATTCGCGCCAAAGTACTCCAGCAGGTAGCAGAATCCGCCCTGGATCGTGAGGGCGAGGAGGATGGCCCACGGCAGATGCTTCTTCGGATTCTTCGCCTCCTCGCCGAGCGAGGTGATCGACTCGAAGCCGCAGAGGCAGAGGATCGCGATGCCGGCCTGCACGAGGATGTAGCTGAAGCTGTGCGGGGCGATCACCGACTTGAAGTTGGGATGATAGTTGAAGGTCGGATTGCCGTTGGCGTCCTTCGTCCACGCCTGGCTGTAGTCGAGGGTGAAGGGAGCGGCCTTGTCGGCCGTGGTCGGCTTGCCATTGGCGTCGGCCGGCACCGGGTTGCCGCTGGCATCCTGCGCATCCTGCATTTGATAGGCCGGCGTGCCGTCCGGGTTCTTGGTCGGCTTGCCGTTGGCGTCCAGGGCCGGAATCGGCTTGTTGTTGGCGTCGAGCTGCGGGGTCTGTGCGACCTGGTAGTTGATCGCGACGCCGTTGGACAGGTGGTATCCGACCGAGCCCTGCGGATGCTGCGCGCGGTAGGCGATCGCGATGATCGCGAAGACCACCAGGGCGACGATCTGGATGGCGTTGACGGCCACGTTCACGACCGTGCTCCCGACCACGCCGCGATGGGCGATCCACGCGACCACCAGCGCGAAGCCGACGCAGAAAGCGTACATGAGCAGCGGGCTGTTGTAGGTGGAGCTGAAGGTGTCGGGCAGCAGGTACCCGGCGAGATAGCCGGCGAGCATCGCGGTCACGCCGACCATCACGCCGGGATAAACCCAATAATACAGGTGGCTCGCCCAGCCGGTGAAGAATTTGGCGATGCGGGCGAAGCGAAAGGCCTTGGTCTTGGCCAGGAAGGCCTGCTCCGCATAGTAATAGGATGAGCCGGTCCCCGGGTAGAGCCGCGACAGCTCCGCGTAGCTGACGGCGGTCGCGTAGCAGAGCAGCAGGGCCATGAGAAACCCAAACCACATGGCGGCGCCGGCCGCCGGGGCCCCGTAAAGCGCCTGTTCCTGAAACGTCAGCCAAAGAAAGGCGCCGGGGGCGATCAGCGCCATGGCATTCACAGTCAGTCCGGTGAGCCCGAGGGTGGGCTTCATCGTGGGTGCGGAGGAGGTGGTGGATTCAGCCATGGGATGGGATATGTATTGATGGAGTCGTGACGACCCCTCCCCGGAGCCGAAGGCGTGCCACGCCCGGGCCAAAAATTTATGTTAAGCTCCGCGCGCGGAGCGTTAAAATTCCGTTAATTGGCACCCAACCGAGCGCGGGGCGCCCGGCTCACTTGTGGTCCCAGGGCAGCGCCACCGCCAGGCGCGGATGCTCCCACACCGGGAAGGCTGCGAACATCTTGCCGGGATTGAGAATGCCCCGCGGATCCAGGGCCTTTTTCACGGCCAGCATCGCGCGGACCTGCGCCGGGGAATGCTGCACGCGGAGAAAAGGCGACTTGGCCAGGCCGATGCCGTGCTCGCCCGAGATGGCGCCGCCCAGGGCGACCACTTCGCGCATCAATTCGCCGACCGCCCGCTCCGCCGCCGCGGCCTCCGCCGCGTTGGCGCGGTGGTACATGATATTCACGTGCAGATTGCCGTCCCCCAGGTGGCCGAACGTGGGGATGGGCAAACCGGAGCGCCGGCGCAGCCGTTCGAGAAAGCGGGCAAAGCGCCCATACGCCGCCAGGGGCACGACCACGTCCTCGTTCAGCTTGGAGTCCCCCAGTTCGAACATGGCCCCCGAGCATTTGCGCCGCACGGCCCAAAGCCGCTCCGCGGCCGCCCGGCTGGGCGCCGCGCGAAATACGGCGCCTTCGCTCCGGGCCCAGCGCAGCAGCTCGAGCCGGTCGGCGCGGACCTGGGCCTTCGCACCCGCGACCTCCAGCAGGACGACCGGCCGCCCGGCCTGGCCCGCGAACACCGGCTGGCCGGTGGCCGCCTCGGCGCAGGCGACCGAAAAGCGGTCGAGAAATTCGCAGATCGCGGGCCGGAGCCGGCGGCGAAAAAGCCGCTCCACGGCCCCGAAGGCGGCGATCTCGGAGGGGAAGGACGTCAGCAGGGTCCAGCGCGCCGCCGGCAGGGGCAGCAGCCGCAGCACGGCGTCGGTCACGATGCCGAGCATCCCTTCGCTGCCGATCCACAGGTCGCGCAGGTTGAAGCCGGCGGAGAACTTGCGCGTCGGCGTCCCCCACTCCACCCACTCGCCCGTCGGCAGGTAGCCTTTGAGCGCGAGCACAAAATCGCGCGTCACGCCGTAGGCTCCGCCATGCATGCCGCCGGCATTGCAGGCGATGTTGCCGCCGACGGTGCAATAGTCGCGCGAGGACGGATCGGGCGGATAGAACCAGCCCGCCGCTTCGGCGGCGCGGTGCAGGTCGGCCACTTTGGCGCCGGCTTGGACCCAGGCCATCCCGGCGGCCGGATCAATCCCGATGCGGTTGAGGCGGAGCATGTCGACGACCCAGCCGCCACCGCGGGGGGCCGCGGATCCCGTCAGCGAGGTGCCGCGGCCCCGGGGAGTCACCGGCACGCGGTGCCGGTTCGCCAATTCCAGCACCACCGCGATGTCCTCGCGCCGGCGCGGGTGGATCACCGCCTCGGGCTGGAAGGGCAGCTTCAAGCTGTCGAAGGCGGCGGCCGCGCAGGACGCCGCGTCCGTCCGCACCCGGTCGGACCCCAGGCGCCGGACGAGCTGTCGGGTCGCGCCAGCATGGGTGCGAGGTTTCACGGCAAGCAGGAAGCGAATCGGTAAGCCGGCGCGGCGCAAGCGCGCAAGATTTGCGCTTTCCATCCCGTGCCTCCTTCCGCTTGAATTGTCCCTCCATGCCGAGGGTTCTGCTGACCACGACCTCTTTCCAGGACACACCGGGAGCGCATCACTCATTGCTGGAGCAGGCGGGATTCGACCTCGTGCGCGAGCGCGGCCCCTTGAGCGAGGCCCGCATGCTCGAACTGGCCGGGCAGTTCGACGCCTTTCTCTGCGGCGATGACGCCATCACGGCCGCCGTCATCCGCAAGTCCGTGCCCCGGCTCAAGGTGATCAGCAAGTACGGCATCGGCCTGGACAAGATCGACCTCAAGGCCGCGACCGAAAACCACGTGCCCGTCCTCTTCACGCCCGGGGTCAATCACACCACCGTCGCCGAGCACACCTTCGCGCTGCTGCTGGCGGCGGTCCGCCACCTCGTGCCCGAGGCCAACCATGTCGCCCGCGGCGAGTGGAAGCGCATCACCGGCAACGAAATCTGGGGGAAGACCCTTGCGATCATCGGCCTGGGCCGGATCGGCCAGGAGGTCGCGATCCGCGGGCGCGCGTTCGGGCTGAAGCTGATCGGCTACGGCCACCACTGGGAGGACCACTACACCAATGACCTGGGGGTCACCCGCTACGCCGACTTCGACTCCGTCCTGCGCGACGCGGACATCGTGTCCCTCCACACCAAGCTGACGCCGCAGACGCGCCACCTGATCAATCGCCGAAATCTGCCCCTGCTGCGGCGCGGCGCCGTCATCGTGAACTGCGCCCGGGGCGAGATCGTCGAGACCGAAGCCATCGCGGAAGCCCTGCGCTCGAAGCATCTGCTGGCGTACGCGGCCGACGTCCTCGACGCGGAGCCGCCGCCGCCCGGTCATCCGCTGGTGGGTCTGCCCAACGCGCTCCTCACTCCGCACATCGGCTCGCGCACTTACGAGAGCGTCGAGCGCCAGGCGACCTGCGCGATCGAGAACCTGACGCTGTTTCTCGCCGGGAAAAAACCGCACGCCCAGGCCAATCTCAACTGATCCGCCTCATGCCCGAGATCTTTCACATCGTGCCCGAAGCCCGGCACAATCGCCTGGTCGAGGCGGCCTACCGCCACCGCGGCTACCATCCCGAGGAAGCGGCCGAAGGCGCGCGCTTCTGCGCCGAGGCCTCGCGCCACGGGATCCGCACCCATAACGGGATCAAGGCCCTCCACCTCGATCACCTGTTCGGCAGCGGCGGCGGCGGCTGCGTGCCCGGCGCGCAGATCCGCGAAGTGCCCTCGCGCTTCCCCGCGGCCCAGGTATGGGACGCCAACAAGAAGCTGGGCCAGGCGGTCGCCTACCGGGCGATGGACGCGGCGATGAAGCTGGCCGACCAATACGGCGTCGGCACGGTGTCGGTCGACCAGGCGTTCCACTATCTTTGGGGCGGCGGGTATGTGATGGACGCCGCGCGCAAGGGCTACATCGCCTACACCAACTGCACGGCTTCGCTGGCCGAAGTCGTGCCCTTCGGCGGAAAATTCCCCACCCTCGGGACCAATCCCCACAGCTGGGCGTTCCCGACGGTGGACGCGGTCGGATTTCCCATCGTGGTCGACTGGGCGACGTCGGTCGTGGCGATGGGCCGGGTGCAGCAGTTCAAGCGCGAGGGCAAGCCGCTGCCGCCCTTTGCCGCCGTGGACAAGGAGGGCAATCCCACCACGGACCCCAATCAGGCCGTTTACCTGCTGCCGTTCGGGCAGCACAAGGGCTACGGGCTGGCGCTGATCAACGAACTCATGGGCGCGTACATCGGCGGCTCGCTGCCCACGATCCGCAACCGCGGCCGCGATCCGGGGGACAAGTACACCTGCAACTTCTTCTTCCAGGTCATCCATCCCGAGGCGATCAGCAGCGGGCATTTCGCCAAGGGCCGGTCGCAGGCCCAGAACGTGCGCGCCGTGATCGAGGACGTGCTGGGGCACGGCAATGAAAAGGCCATGCTGCCCGGCCAGCTCGAGGCCGAATGGGCGAAGCGCACGGCGCAGGCCGGCGGTCTGCTTTTCACACCCGCCGAGATCGAGGCGTTCAACGAGCTGGCCCGCGAGGCCGGGGAGCCGGCCTGGAGCGCGGCGGAATTCAAGACGGTGGAGCTGTAACGTGACGCTGCTGCAAGTCCTCATTCTGGCGGTGCTGCAGGGGGCGGCGGAGCTCCTCCCCGTTTCCAGCTCCGCCCACGTGATCGTGGCGGAGAAGCTCATGCACCTCGATCCGTCGACGCCCGAGGCGATGTTCGTGCTGGCGATGCTCCACACCGGCACGATGTTCGCGGTGCTGATTTACTTCTGGGGCGCGTGGCGGCGCAGCTACTTTTCGTCCGCGGAGCGCTTCTGGTCCGTGGCGAAGAAAGTCGTGCTGGCCACCGCGATCACGGGAATCGTCGGATACCTCGGCCTGGTCCATTTCATCGAGCATCACTGGCTCCGCCGCCCGGCCGGAACCGGCGTCCTCGCCGGCGCGCCCGCCCACGGCGACATCGAGGAGCTTTCCCGCAACACGCCGCTCCTGGCCGGCGCCCTCGCCGCCGCCGGGGTCCTGATCATCATCGCCGGCCTCGCCCGCAAGGCGCCGGCCGCCGGCGAGGACGAAGCCCAGGTTGGCACCGGCGCGGCGGCCTGGATGGGCCTGGCCCAGGCCATCTGCCTTCCGTTTCGGGGCCTCTCGCGTTCCGGCACCACCATTTCCACCGGCCTGCTCGCCGGATCGCCGCGGCGCGCCGCCGAAGAGTTCAGCTTCGCGCTCGTGATCGTCCTCACCCCGTTCGTGATCGGCCGCGAGTTCCTGCGCCTCAAGCGCGCCTACCCCGCCGCCTGGCACAGCGGGGCCTTTGCCCACCTGATGACCCCCGGATTGATCGGCCTGATCCTCAGCTTTCTCGCCGGACTGGCCGCCCTCCGCTGGCTCTCCGCCTGGCTGGAGCAGGGCCGGTGGCACTACTTTGGTTACTATTGCGTGGCCTTCGCCGTCTTCGTCCTCGCCGTACCATGAGCCTCACCGTCAAACCCGCCGCCGACTGCAATTTCGACGAGCTTTCGCTCGGAGAGATCATGCTCCGCCTCGACCCCGGGGAAGGCCGCATCCGCACCGCCCGCGAATTCAAGGCGTGGGAGGGCGGCGGCGAATACAACGTCGCCCGCGGCCTGCGCCGCTGCTTCGGGCTGCGCACGGCCGTCTGCACGGCCTTCGTCGACAACGATGTGGGCCGCCTGATCGAGGACTTCATCCTTCAGGGCGGCGTCTCGACCGATTATGTCCTCTGGCGCCCCGACGATGGCATCGGCCGTTCGGTCCGCAACGGGCTCAACTTCACCGAGCGCGGATTCGGCGTCCGCGGGGCGGTCGGCATTCCGGACCGCGGCCACACGGCTGCGAGCCAGCTCAAACCCGGCGATTTCGACTGGGACGCCATTTTTGGCCGGCGGGGGGTGCGGTGGTTTCATACGGGGGGCATCTTCGCGGCCCTTTCGGAAACCACCGCCGCGTTGACCATCGAGGCCGTCAAGGCCGCCCACCAGCACGGCACGATCGTGAGCTACGATCTCAACTACCGCCCGTCGCTGTGGAAGAGCATCGGAGGCCAGGCGAAGGCCCGCGAGGTCAACCGCTCCATCGCTCCTTTCGTGGACGTGATGATCGGCAATGAGGAGGATTTCACCGCCTGCCTCGGATTCGAAGTCGAAGGGCTCGACGCCGGGCACACGAATCTGGATACGGGGGCGTTCGAGCGCATGATCCGGAAGGCCGTCGCCGAATACCCGAATTTCAAGGTTGTCGCAACTACCTTGCGCAACGTGATTTCGGCGACACGGAATGACTGGAGCGCGGTGTGCTTCGCCGAGGGGCAGCTCTACCGGAGCCGGGCCTATCCGGGGCTGGAAATCCTGGACCGGGTCGGCGGCGGGGACAGCTTTGCCAGCGGCCTCATCTACGGCTTCCTGGCCGGCGCGGGGCCCGCTCAAGCCGTGGAATATGGCGCCGCCCACGGCGCTCTCGCCATGACCACGCCCGGCGACACCTCGATGGCTTCGCTCAAGGAGGTTCAGAAGCTCGCCGGCGGAGGCGGGGCCAGAGTCGTACGGTAGGGGCTGGCCCTTAAAGTTTTCCCCCAGTGGGCCGATGAGGGCTATGCCCCGTCATGCCCCCAACCGAACGCAACCGTCGCATTCTCGTCGTCGACGACAACCCGGCGATCCACGCGGATATTCGCAAGATCCTCTGCCCGAATGTCAGCGTGGCCGCGGCATCCGTGGCGGCCTTGGAGGCGGAACTGCTGGGAGAAGCCACGGACAGGAGCCGCCCCGCCATCGCGTTCGAGGTCGACTCGGCCCACCAGGGGCAGGAGGGCCTGGCTCTGGTCGAAAAGGCGGTCGCGGCGGGCAATCCGTATGCGATGGCATTCGTGGACGTGCGGATGCCTCCGGGCTGGGACGGGGTCGAGACGACGCAGCACCTGTGGAAGGTGGCGCCGGATCTTCAAGTCGTCATCTGCACCGCCTATTCCGACTATTCCTGGGACGAGATGCTGGCCAAGATCGGCGGGACGGACCGCCTGCTGATTCTGAAGAAGCCGTTCGACACCGTCGAAGTGCTGCAGCTGGCCAACGCGCTCACGGAAAAATGGAATCTCCTGCGCCAGACCCGGGCGCACGCGGACGAACTGGAGGAGCGCGTGCGGGCGCGCACCGCCGACCTCGCCGAAGCGAACGCCGCCCTCACGCGGGCCAAGGAGGCGGCCGAGAGCGCGAACCGCGCCAAAAGCGCCTTTCTGGCCAACGTCAGCCACGAGGTGCGCACGCCGATGAACGGCGTCATCGGGATGGCGAACCTCCTGCTCAACAGCCCCCTTTCCGAAGAGCAGCGCGACTTCGCGGCCACCCTGTCGCGCAGCTGCGAATCGCTCCTGACGATCATCAACGACATCCTGGACTTCTCGAAGATCGAGGCCGGCAGCCTCTGCCTGGAATCGATCGACTTCGACCTGGTGGAGACGCTGGAGCTGGCGCTGGATCTGCAGGCCGAAGTGGCCTCGCGCAAGGGCCTCGAGCTGGTGATGGACGTCGAGCCGGGCGTGCCGCGGCACGTGCGCGGGGACCCCACCCGCCTGCGCCAGGTCATCCTCAATCTGATCGGCAACGCCATCAAGTTCACGGCGGCGGGCGAGGTCGTCGTGACCGTCGAGGCTTTGGCGCCCGCGACCGCGGAATCGGCGCGCCTGCGCTTCACGGTCCGCGATACCGGCATCGGCATTCCGCCCGAAACGCTAGGCACCCTCTTTCAGCCGTTCGTGCAGGCGGACAATTCCACCACCCGCAAGTACGGCGGCACGGGCCTCGGTCTCGCGATCTGCAAGCGCATCGTCGCGCTCATGGACGGCGCCATTGGCGTCGAGAGCGAGCCGGGCCGGGGCTCGCGCTTCTGGTTCGACCTCACGGTCGGGCGCGCCGCCGCCGCGCCGCCGCCGGCCGAGGAGGCTCCGGGCCTGAAAGGCCGGCGCATCCTCGTCGTGGACGACAACGCGGCGAATCGGAAGCTCCTAAACCACCTCCTTGCCGCCTGGGGCGCGCGCCACGACCTGGCGGAAAGCGCCGCGGCCGGCCTGGCGGCGCTGCGCCGCGCCACGGCGGGCGGCGAACCCTTCGACCTGGTCGTTCTGGACTATCACATGCCGGAAACCGACGGCCTGGGGCTGGCCGCGGCCATTCGCGCCGAATATGGGGCGGCGGGCCCCATCCTGATCCTGCTCACCTCCGGCGGGGACCGCCTGGCCGGCGACGAACTGCGGCGCCACGGCCTCGCTGCCTGCGAATTGAAACCGGTCCATGCGGACAAGCTGCGGGCCACGCTCGCGCGCCTGCTGGCGTCCCGCTCCCCCGCCCCGGTTCCCCCGGCCCCCCCGCCCCTGCCCGCCGCTCCCGCGGAAGCCCAGGGCGGCCGCATCCTCGTGGCCGAGGACGACGTGGTCAGCCAGAAGGTCACCGCCCTGCAGCTGCGCGAGCTGGGCTATGAGGCCGAGATCGTCTCCAGCGGGGCCGAGGCCGTGGCCGCCGTGACGCGAAAGAATTACGACCTGGTCCTGATGGACACCCAAATGCCGCAGATGGACGGGCTGGAGGCCAGCCGCCGCATCCGGGCCCTGCCCGAGGGAGCCGGCCTGCGCATCGTCGCGATGACGGCGAGCGTCCAGGAAAGCGACCGTTCCTCCTGCCTCGACGCCGGCATGGACGACTTCGTGACCAAGCCGGTCAAGCTGGACAAGCTGCGGGCGATGCTGCGCCAGCACCTCGGCCTGCGCGTCGCCGCCGCCTGATCCCGCCGCCATGATCGCCTCCGAATTCAGCCTGGCATCGACTTCCGCGCCGAACTCCGACCCGGAGGCGCAGGCCGAGCTGGAACGCGCCCTGGTCCAGGCGTTTCTCGAGCACGTGCCCGACCGGATCTACTTCAAGGACCGCGAATCGCGGTTCATCGCGGTCAGCCGCTCCAAGGCCCTTTCCGACGGCCTGTCCGATCCGCAGGAGCTGATCGGCAAGACCGACGCCGACCTTTTCAGCGGGAACCACTGGGAGCAGTCGCGCCGCGACGAGCTGCGGATTATGGAAACCGGCGTCCCGGTCCTCAACAAGCTGGAACGGCTGACGTGGACGGACGGACGGGCCGCCTGGGTGCGCTGCAGCAAGATGGCGCTGCGCAACGAGAGCGGCGACATCATCGGCACCTACGGCATCACCGAGGACATCACCCACGCCCGCGAGATGGAGGAGTCGCTGGAAAAGGCGCAGCGCGACCTGATCGACGCCTCCCGCTACGCCGGAATGGCCGAGGTCGCGACGGGGGTCCTGCACAACGTCGGCAACGTGCTCAACAGCCTGAACGTCTCCGCCGCCGTCATCGGCGCCACCCTGCGCCAATCGAAGGTGGACAATCTCGCCAAGGTCGTGGCGCTGCTCGGCGAGCACCGGCCCGACCTGGCTGCGTTCGTCGAACAGGACCCGAAGGGCAAGCTGATCCCCGGCTATGTGCTGGCGCTGGCCGGCCATCTGGCCGAGGAGCGCGCGGAGCTGCTGCGCGAACTCGAATCCCTCCAGCAGAACATCGACCACATCAAGGAGATCGTGAGCATGCAGCAGGCCTACGCCACCATGGCGGGCGTGGTCGAGCCCCTCGCGCCGGCCGCGCTGGTCGAGGACGCCCTGCGGATGAACGCCGCGGCGCTGGTGCGGCACGATGTCAGCGTGGTGCGCGACTTCGCGCCCGCGCCCTTGGTCGCGGTGGAGCGGGGCAAGGTGCTGCAGATCCTGATCAACCTGATCCGCAACGCAAAGTACGCCATCGACGATGGCGCCAATGCCGAACGCCTCATGACCCTGCGCATCGCCCCGCTAAGCGAGCGGACGGTGCGGATCACCGTCCAGGACACGGGCATCGGCATTCCGCGCGAGAATCTGACGCGCATCTTCTCCCACGGCTTCACCACCCGCCGCGGCGGCCACGGCTTCGGCCTGCACTCCAGCGCGCTGGCGGCCAAGGAAATGGGCGGCGCGCTGCAGGCCGAAAGCGACGGGCCCGGCAGCGGCGCGCGCTTCCACCTGGACCTGCCCGTCGCGGAACCCGCTCCCGCCCCATGAGCCAGCCCAAGGACCAAATTCAGCGCACGCTGGTCGCCGCCTTCCTGGGCAGCGTCCCGGCGAACGTCTATTTCAAGGACCGGCAGAGCCGCTTTCTGGCCGTGAGCGCGGCGATGCTGCGCCATCACGGCCTGGAACGGGCCGACCAGATCATCGGCAAGACCGACTTCGAGCTCTTTGCCAGCGGCCATGCGGGCGCGGCTTTCGCCGACGAGCAGCGGATCATGCGCACCGGCGAATCGATCGAGGGCAAGCTCGAGCGGGAGGACTGGCCCGACGGCCGCGTCTCCTGGGTGGTGACGAGCAAGATGCCCCTGCGCGACGCGGCGGGGGAAATCGTGGGCACGTTCGGCCTGAGCAAGGACGTGACCGCCGAGCGCGACATGCAGGCCTCGCTCGAGGAGACGCGCAAGGAGCTGGCGGACGCTTCGCGGCAGGCCGGCATGGCGGAGGTCGCGACCGGCGTCCTGCACAATGTCGGCAACGTGCTCAACAGCCTGAATGTGGGCTCCGCCGTGATCGGGAGCGCGCTGCGCCAGTCAAAGGCCGCCAGCCTGAGCAAGATCGCCGAGCTGCTGAACGCCCATTCCGGCCGGATGGGCGAATTCCTGACCACCGATCCCAAGGGAAAGCTGATCCCCGATTTCCTCGCCTCGCTCGCGCAGCACCTGACCGAGGAGCGCGCCAAGCTTCTGGCGGAGGTCGACGCGCTCTGCACCCATATCGATCACATCAAGGACATCGTCGCGACGCAGCAGGCCTACGCGACCATGGCCGGCGTGACGGAGCCGCTGACGCCGGCCGAACTGATGGACGCGTCCCTGCGCATGAATTCCGCGGCGCTGAGCCGCCACGACGTCTCGGTGGCCAAGGACTACGCGAACGTCCCCCAGGTGTGGGCCGAGCGGGGCAAGGTGCTGCAGATCCTCATCAACCTGATCCGCAATTCCAAGTACGCCCTGGACGACCGCAAGGACGGCGCCGGGCCCAAGACCATCACGCTGCGCATCGCGCGCGCGGGGGACAATCAGATCGCCCTGACGGTCGCGGACAACGGGGTCGGCATCCCGCCGGAGAATCTGACCAAGATCTTTGGGCACGGCTTCACCACCCGCGCCAACGGCCACGGCTTCGGCCTGCATTCCAGCGCGACCGCCGCGCGGGAGATGGGCGGCAGCCTGACCGGAGCCAGCCCCGGACTGAATCAGGGGGCCACCTTCACCCTGCTGCTGCCGATCGCGAACGTGAACGCGGCGGCGGCCTAGCCCGGCCCCTTCCGCGCCAGTTCGGCGCACGCCGCCAGGTCCAGCTTCCCGGTCCCCAGGAGCGGGATCCTTTCCACGCGCCGCACCACTTTCGGCACCCACAGGTTCGGCAGCCCGGCTGCGGTCAGCAGCCGCCGCACGTCGTCCGCGGACACCTCCAGCGCGGCGAGCAGCACCAGGGCTTCGCCCTTGGCCGCGTCGGGCACCCCGACAATCGCCAGCGCCGGCGCTTCCGCCGGATCGAGGCCCAGGCCGGCGGCCAGCGCCGCTTCGATCGCCGCGTGCGGCACCATCTCCCCCCCCAGCTTCGAGAAACGCGAGCGCCGGCCCCGGATCGACAGAAACCCGTCCGCGTCGAATTCGGCCAAATCCCCCGTGACGAACCAGCCGTCCCGGATCGCGGCGGCGGTGCGCTCGGGTTCCTGCAGGTAGCCGCAGAACCGGTTCGGGCCCTTGAGCAGGAGCATGCCCGGCTCGTTCAGCGCCCGCTCCTCGCCGGAATCGGGGTCGATGATGCGGGCGGCCACGCCCGGCAGCAGGCGGCCGACGGTGCCCGGCCGGCCGCCGGCCTGCGGCCCGGCGGTCGCGGTCGTCCGGGGAGGATCGGGCAGATTGACGTTCGTGACGGGCGACATTTCGGTCAGCCCGTAGCCCTCCAGGATCGGCAGTTGGAAGCGCTCGCGGAAGGATTGGCGCAGGTCGTCCGGCAGCTTTTCCGCTCCCGAGACCGTGAGCTGCAGCGAGCGCAGGTCGCTCCGCTCGGCTTTTTTCAGCATGGGGCGCAGAAAGGTCGGCGCCCCGACAAACACCGTGACCGCCTCCTCCCGGATGGCGTCGACGATTCTCCGCGTGTCGAGCGGACTGGAGATCGTGACCAGGCCCAGGCGGTGCAGCAGCGCGCACCATTGCGTCACGGAGAAGCCGAAACTGTGAAAGATCGGCAGGCAGCCGAGCATGACCGCGTCGGGCGGCAGGATGCCCAGGGTGAAGAACTGCTCGCAGTTGCCCAGGATGTTCCGGTGCGAAAGGACCACGCCTTTGGGCGGCCCCGAGCTTCCGCTGGTGAAGAGCGTGGCCGCCTCGGCGTCCCCGCCCTCGCGGGGACACCCCGTCAGCCGCGCGGCCCAGCCGCGGGGGAGAAGCCACGCGGCGAGCAGCCAGGGGGCCAGTCCGATTCGTCCGCCGCAGGCCGCAATCTCGGCGCGCACATCCCAGGTGCGCTCCGGATAGGGAAAATCTGGGAATTTCTGGCGCACCGGCCCCGCCGTCAGGACGGTGTCGACCTCCGCCACCTTCAGGCAGTGCTCCGCCGCCGCCCGGCCGACGGTGCAATTGAGGTTCACGGGAATCTTCCCCGCCCAGAGCACCGCCAGGTTGGCGGCGGCGGCGCCGATTCCCGGCGGCAGCAGGATGCCCACCCGCCGGCCGCGGACAGTCCGCCGCAGGCGCGCGGACAGGGCCGCCGAAGCCGCGAACAGCGCGGCGGCGGAGATGGTCCGCCGGGCGTCGCCGCGGTCGACGATGGCGACGCGGCCGGGGCTGCGCGCGAGCGAACGCGCCACTTCCCAGCCGAGGTGCCGGTCCAGAACCGGCCTTTGCCCGAAGCCTTCCGCCCACAATTCCAGGATCGCCTGCCGCACCCGGCTCGTCGTGGCCCGCTCAGGCGCAATGGGTTCGCCGAAGACCACCGTCACCGGCGTTCGCGTCAGCCGCGGGCGCTTCCAGAGGTAGCGTCCGCCCGCGAATGAGAACAGCGAACCCCACAGTCCGTCGACCGCCGCAGGCACCACCGGCACGCCCGCCTTGCGCGCGATGACCTCGAATCCCCGTTCCAGCTTCATGAGCTGGCCGGTCCGCGAAATCGCCCCTTCCGGGAACAGGCAGACCACCTCGCCGCGGCGCGCGGCCGCGATCGCCGCCCGCAGCGCCCCGGCCGGCTGCCCGCCCGGCAGGGCGATCACCCCCGCGCGGCGGAAGACCCACTCAAACCAGGGATTGGGCACGGGGCTGCGATAGGCGATGAAGCGCAGCCGCCGCCGGGCCGCGACCTGGAGCGCGACCACGTCGACATACGAGAGATGATTGGCGAGCAGCAGCGCGCCGCCGCTGCCCGGCAGGCGCTCCGCATGGACGGCGCGGACGCGGTACAGCAGCGCGGCCACGGCGCGCGCCAGCCATTCCCAGCCGACGCTGCAGTATGAGATGTGCCAGCGCCGCGGCGCCTTCATTTGCCGACCGCGCTATTGAGCAGATCGGAGCCCTTGCCTTCGAGCAGCTTGAGCAGGATGGCCTTCAGGGCGGACGTATCGGGGTGATGCAGGGTGCCGCGCACGGAAATCGGCAGGGGACAGAGCCGGTACCCCAGATCGTCCGGTTTCGGGTCAAGCACGTCGAGGTATTTGAGCGCGTCGGCCAGCTTGCCGCGCGCGCGCAGCTCCAGGGTCGCATCGAGCGGCTCATTGGCGAATTTCGCGCCGGGCTCGTTCGACACCAGCGCCTGGCCCTGCAGCCGCGCCTCGGGCGCGATCAAGGCGAACTCGCGGCACCACACGTCCCCCTCCGGGCTGCGCGTGATCCGAACGCTGAGCTGGTCGTAACCGATGTCGGAGACCGCCTTGGCGGCGTAAAGGGTGGCGTCCACCGAGCTGGCGAACTCCGATTTGTGCCGCTTGATGACGCTCTCGAAGGTATTGGCCACCGTGCGCAGGGCATCGAGTGCCAGGTTGCCCGCCACCGTCTTCGGCGTCACTTCGGTCGCCAGCAGCTTGAAATGGCCGCCGGTGCTCGTCAGGTCGATCTTCGCATCGGTCGCGGCGATCGCCGCCGACGGCCGGTCGCCATGCCCGGTGCAGTCGGCGCTGCCGCGAAAGCGGCCCTCGATGATGTTGGCATGCGCAACGCCGATCGCCGACAGCAGCGCTTCCGCCTCCAGATCCTGCACCTCCAGGTGCGCATGCCAGGTGGCGGAAGGATTGGACGCGTCGGCGACAGTCAGGGCCGCGGAGGCGGTGAAGGGAGCCGTTCCCAGCAGGCGGCCGCTCAGCCGGTCGAGCGAAATCCCGTCGGCGAAAAACCGCAGCTCCCCGGCGAGGCCGCTCCCCGCTATCCGCCGCCACGAGGCCGATTCCAGCGCGAGCTTCAGATCGCCCGTCCAGTGCAGCGAGCCTTGGAGCGCGCTCACCGCCCGCGCCAGCCCGGGCTGTCCCCCCGAACCCCCGATCAGGGCCACCAGGCCCGCCACGTCCTCGGCATCGAGCCGGGGCCCCGCCAGCGTGCCCTGGACCGCGGGCCCGCTCAAGCCCCAGCCGATGCCGCCGTCAAAGGTGAGTTCGGACGAGGGCCGGCCCGCCGACGACAAGGTGAACGGCGCGTGGATGGCGATCACCCCATCCGGCTGCCAGTCGGCGCGCACGTCGGCGCGCAGGTCCGGAACCGGCGGCGCGTGGGCCGCCGCGTTGGTCACGCCCGTGACCACCAGCGACGCCTGCACGACCCGCTCCCGGCCCCAGACCGCGGACCAATCGAGGCGCGCCTGGCCGGTCCCGAGCGGCGCGGCCAGGCCGGGCCGGTTCAGCAGCGCCGCCAGTTGAAGCTGGAGCGAACTCTCGATCTTCGCCGGTTCGCCGAGGGCGCGCCGCCGCCCCACCCGCAGGCTTCCGGCGGCCAGCTCCCCCTGCTCCGCCCGCACGTGCAGGTCGGACAGGTCCACCTGCCAGCCGGCAGGAGCGTAGGTGCCTTGCGCCGCCGACTGCAGATCAAGCCCCGTCACGATATTGTGCCCAAAGGAGCCGAGCGTGGCGTCCTCTAAGACCAGCGGTTCGATCGTGCGCAGGCTCAGCCCGCCCGGTCCGGCCGAGCCGACGAAACTGCCATGCAGCGGACCGCCCGCCAGCACCAGATCCGGCGCCAGAACCTGCAGCCAGGCCGCCGGCACCGCCACGAGATTGACGCTGAAGAGATCGCCGGTGACGTCCGCGACCTGAAAGGCGCCGGTCCGGGCGTCAAAGGCGAACGGCTGCAGGCTGCGCAGATTGAGAATCGGCCCCGTCGATTGCACGGCGGCGGATATGCGGTCCACCCGCCACAGGCTGCCGCGGCGGGTGACATCGAAATCGGCCAGGACTCCCACGGCGCCGATCGCCGCCAATTCGGGCCGAAACACGTCCAGCCGGTCGCATGTTCCGCGCAGCGCGCCGGTGACATGAACGTCCGCCCCCCGCGGGTCGGCATCGACCTGCCCCTGGCCGGCCACGCCAAAGCTGGGCAATTCGCGCCCGAGCAGGAACGGCGACAGGTCCTCGTCGGCGATGTCGAGCCGCCACGTCCCGCTGGGGCGCTCGCCGTCGTAGGGCACATCGGCCAGTACGGCCAGCAGCGGCTTGGTCTCGCTGGACAGCACGATGGAGTAGCTTTCCCCGTCGGCGCTCCGCTGCGCGCCCACTTCGGCCACGGCGCGCACGCCCGAAGCGAACTTGGCGCCGTAGGCGACCGCGTTCATGCGGATGGACGCCCGCGTGAAGGTCCGCGGAGAATCCATCTCCGCCGTCAGCGCGCCCTGCGCGCTCACCCGGCTCACCGCTCCGGCCGCGTCCGGCGTCGCTTCCGCGTTGAACACGAAACGGCCCTCCCGGCCGGCGCCAAGTCCGCCGCCGCCGGCGGCCACCCGCACGCGGGCGGGCCCGGCGCCCAAGCCCGCGGGCAGCAGGATTTCCCCCTCCAAATCGGCGCTCCCCAGGGCCAGGTCAAAGGGCAGCCGCACCCGTTCGAAGATCCCGCGGAAGGGAGCCGGCGCCGGGAGCGGCTCCTCCGCCTCGGCCGAGGAGAGGAACGAAAATGACCGGGGGCCTGCCGTCCCTGTCCGGTCCGGAGCGGGTGCGAGCCAGGCCTGCGCCTGCGTCCGCGAGAGGTGCCGCAGGTCCAGGGTCCAGCCTTTCGCGACCAGCGTCCCGATCAGCAGCCGGTGATCCAGCATCGCCGCCAGCGGCGGGAAGTCGGCTCGCAGGCTCGGCAAAGCCAGCACGGCGCCCCCGCGGCGCAAGGTCAGGTCCGTGACCTCCGCCCCGCTCAGGCCGATCGCGACGCCGCCCACCGTCGATCCCGGGTCAGCGCGCTCGAGTTCGCGGCGCACGAACCAGGTTTGCAGCCGCGGCGACAGCATCGCCGCGAACAGGCCGGCCGCCAGCACAAGGGCCAGCGCCACGGCCAGGAAGAGGATGCGGAGGAGTCTCATGCCCCCGGATTTCCCGGCCGCCGGACGCCCGTCAGGAGCCCACCGACACGTCGGAGAGGCCCATCGCCTTGCGCAGCGCCGCCACGGCCACCAGATAGTTGTAGTTGGCCTGGACCTGGTTGGTCTTCGCCTGGGTCAGCGCGACCTGGCTGGTCAGCACGTCGAGCTGCGTGGCCGAGCCGACGTGAAAGCGCTCGTTGGCCAGCCGGAGCGCCTCGGCGGCCTGGGCGACCGTCTGCTGCGATGCATCCACCAGTTCGCGCGCCTGCTGAAAATTGGAATAGGCCTGCCGCACTTCGACGTCGATGGACAGGTCCTCCGTCGCCTCCGACAGGCGTTCCTGCTCGAGCTGGGCCTTGGCCTGGTGCACCTTGCCGCGGGTCTGGCCCCCGTCGAAAATCGACCACGATCCCTGCACGCCGTAAAGCCAGCCGCGCACGCTGCTCAGGACCGGGAAGCCAAACTGCGCGTAGCTGGAAGGGCTGATGACATACCCGCCCTCCCCTTCCCATTCGTAGGTGCCGAAAAGCTGCACGTTGGGATAGTAGGTGGACGCGGCCTGGCGGACCACCGCCTCGCCGGCCGCCGTGTGCTTGTGGAGGCTGACCAGCTCCGGGCGGCGGGCCCGCGCGGACTCCAGCGCCTGATCCAGGTCAAAACTCACCGGGACATAGTCGAGCGACCCGACGATGTCGGGCATGCCGGACACCCCCGACAGCGGCGCGGGCGCGCCCAGCGACTGGCGCAATTGCTCGACCGCCAGGCGATAGTTGTTGCGCGCCGTGATCAGGTCGGGCTGGGCGTTGGCCAGCGACACCCGGGCGCGCAGCACTTCGAAATTCGAGACCGACCCGGCCTGGAACTGGTTGCGGGTGTCGGACAGCTCGCGCTGATACAGGCGGATGTTGTCCTCCTGCACCTGAACCTGCTCGCGCGTCAGGATCACGTTGTAGAACTTCGTGCGCACATCGAGCAGGGCCGTGTCGATGGCGGCCTGAAGGTCGGCCCTGGCCGCCGCCCGGTTCAACCGCGCCGATTCGATCGCCGCGTGCACGCCGCCGCCGGCGAACACGAGCTGCGTCAGCTTGACCTGGGCAATCCACGTGTCGGTCGATTGCGGAAAAGTCTCCGACACCGTGGCGTCGTTTCTGCCATAGCTGCCATTCGCCCCCAGGTTGGGCAGCGCCTGCCCGACGACCTGGGTCACCATGCCCTCCTGGATCTGCACCTGCTGGCGGGCCTGCAGGATCGAATAGTTGTGATCCAGGGCGTACCGGATCGCCGCGTTCAGGTCGAGCGGGCTGGGCAGGTCGTTGGGAGCGGCGACGGCGGTGGCGGTCGCAAGCAGGGCAAACAGCAGGTGTTTCATGCTTCGGCGGGATGCAGGGAGCCGGCCCCCGGCTCGGTGATCTTGGCTTCACGCTCGCGGTCCTTGGCGTGATCGCGGGCCAGCAGGATGTAAACGCAGGGGACGACGAACAGCGTGAAGAAGGTGCCGATCGCCATGCCTCCCACCAGCACGCGGCCGATGGAGTTTCGGGCGGCGGCGCCCGGGCCGGTGACCCAGGTGAGGGGCAGGTGGCCGGCGATCGTGGCCACGCTGGTCATCAGCACCGGCCGCAGCCGGGTCATCGCGGCCTCGAGGACCGCCTCGCGCTTGGCCTTGCCGCTCAGCTGGAGCTTGTTCGCGAACTCGACGATGAGGATGCCGTTCTTGGCGATCAGCCCGACGAGCGTCACCAGCCCCACCTTGGAAAAGATGTTGAAGGTCGACGTGAAGGCGTTCGTCCAATACGGCAGGTTCGGATTGGGCATCCGCAGAAACATGAAGATGCCCGCGCCGAACAGGGCGAGCGGCACGGAGCCGAGCAGGATGATGAACGGATCGCGGAAGCTGTTGAACTGCGCGGCCAGCACCAGGAAGATCAGCACCAGCGCCAGGGCCATCATCTGCCAGAACTGGCTGGAGCCGCCCTCGCGGCGCAGCTGCCGCGACTCGCCCATGTAGTCGACGCGCATGCCCTTGGGGAGAATCCGCGCGGCATCGGCATCCAGGAAGTCCAGCGCCGCCCCCAGGCCGCGCGAGGGGATGCCGTCGATCGTCACGGAATTGAGCTGCTGGAAGCGGTTGAGCGAGCGGGCGACCACGGAGTTCCTGATGGTGGCGATCGTGTCGAGGGACACCAGGCCGCCGTCCGGGCCGGTCACGTAGATGTGCTTCAGCTGGTCGGGATTCAGCCGGTCCACCCGCTTGACCTGGGGAATCACCTTGTAGCTGCGGCCCGCGATATCGAAGAAATTGATGTAATTGCCGCCCATCGCGACCGCGAGGTCGCTGCCGACCTGCTGCAGATTGACGCCGAGCGAGGCGGCCTTGTTCCGGTCGATGACCACCTCGGACTGCGGCTGGTCGATGTGGACGTCGAGCACCGGCGGCATGAAAAACAGGCCGCTCTTGGCCCCGTCCGCGGCGATCTGCCGCGCGAGCGGCAGCAGCTCATCGTAATCGGCGGTCGAGGAGAGGACGAACTCGACCGGATAATTGTCCGCGCCGGGGATCGCCTGGGGCGGCTGGGCGAAGAGCTGCACGCCGGGGATCGCGGCGATCTTGGGGCTCACTTCCCGGTTGATCTGGAAAATCGTGCGCTTGCGCTCGTCCCACGGCTTGACCACCAGGCCGGCGACCATGATGGACGGGCTGGTGATCTGGAACGTGAAGTTGGCTTCCGGCACGGAGCGGAACACATGGTCGATCGCCGTGGCCGAAGGGCGCAGCTGATCGAGCGTGGCGGCCGCCGGCTCGATGCCGAAGCCGAAGACGACGCCCTGGTCCTCCGTCGGCGCCAGTTCCGTCGGCGAATGCGCGATCATGAAAAGCCCGGCCGCGCTCAGGACGACCCAGACGGCGTAGACGAAGCCGCGGCTGTCGAGGATGACCGCCAGCACCCGGCCGTACCCCCGGCGCAGCGCGCCGAAGCCGTGGGTCACCACCCCGGCGAAGCCCCGCTCCTCGTCGCCGGCGCGCAGCAGCGCGCCGCACATCATGGGCGAGAGCGTCAGCGC
>DASRSH010000334.1:0-5491 GCA_035656575.1 Opitutaceae bacterium | reverse complement strand
GAATCTCGCGGTAGCTGGCCTCCTCGTCCGATTCCTGCGGCACCTTGTCGTTGAGGTAGTCCTGCGACTCCAGCCCCACGGCGCGGGCCTTCAGCTGCACGTTGACATCCTTGGTCACCAGGATGGTCGGCGGGGGAAACTGGTCCTGGACCAGCAGGGCCGCGGCGATGATCCGGTTGTCCTTCTTCTTCAGGTCGGGCAGGATCGTCCGCAGCCGCTCCATCCACGGCGAGCCCGACTTGCCGGTCGACTCGAGGAAGGGATTGATGATGACCGAAAGCGTGCCGCCGGTGGGCAGCTCGACCCCCTCCTGCATGGACCGGGCGTCGGGCAGAAGCTCCTGGAGGATGCGGTGCACGCGCCGGGCGTTGCGGCCGCGCTCGGTCTGCTGCTCGTTCTTGATTTCGTCCAGCTCCTCGAGGACCTCGACCGGAATGGCCAAGTTGTTGTCCTGGAACTTGAAGACCGACTGCGGATCGTGCAGCAGCACGTTGGTGTCCAGCACGAAAGTCTTAACTTTGCCCGAAACCTTGATCCGCGATTTGGGAGCTGACGCTCCACGCAGGCTTTCCATCGGTGTGGATATGTTGTGAATAACAATGGGGCTTTGGTCCGCTTTGTCCATGCCGTATTTGGTGACAATCCTGTGTGCCTGAGCCGAAGGCGCTTACCTCCTGCATCGACACGTTGCCGGAAATGCTGAGCCTGGGGTCTCGCCCTGATATATGTCGCGACGGATAACCGCCCTTTACGCCGCGCTGCTGCTGTTCAACGGCGGCGCCTGGCTGTGGGCCCTGGCGGCCCTCCACCGCTTTCCGGTGCTGATCGGCACCGCCGCCCTCGCCTACACCTTCGGCCTGAGGCACGCGGTGGACGCCGACCACATCGCCGCCATCGACAACGTGACGCGCAAGCTCATGCAGCGCGGACTGCGGCCCATCGGCGTTGGCGCCTACTTCTCCCTCGGGCATTCGACGATCGTCTTCGCCCTCACGCTGGCCATCGCGGTGGCCTCGGCCGCGATCAGCACCCACTTCGGCGCGTGGGCCGCGGCCGGCGCCACCGTCGGCACGCTGATTTCGGCCGCGTTCCTCCTGGGGATCGCGGCCGCCAACCTGGTCGTCCTGGCCGGCGTTTACCGCACCTTCCGCGCCGTCCAGGCCGGGGCGCCCTACCGGGACGAGGACCTGGATCTCCTGCTGAGCCGGCGCGGGTTCATGGGGCGGGTGTTCCGCCGCCTGTTCGGATTGGTGACGCGCAGCCGCCATATGTTCGCCATCGGCGTGCTGTTCGGCCTGGGGTTCGATACGGCCACGGAAATCGGCCTGCTCGGCCTGTCCGCCCAGAGCGCCGCCCGCGGCCTGCCGATCTGGACGATCCTTGTCTTCCCCACCCTGTTCGCGGCCGGCATGACCCTGGTGGATACGACCGACGGGGTCGTGATGCTCGGCGCCTACCGCTGGGCGCTGGTCGATCCGCTGCGCAAGCTCCATTACAACCTCACCATCACGCTCGTCTCCGTGGTGGTCGCGGTGCTGATCGGCGGGCTCGAGCTCCTGGGGCTGGCCGCGGACCGGTTGAAGCTCGCCGGCCCCGCCTGGCGCGAGGTCGCGGCCCTCAACGATCACTTTGGCCTGCTCGGGCTGCTCGTGATCGCGATCTTTGCCGTCACCTGGCTGATTTCTTTCGCCCTGTACCGCTCTTCTTTCCGCCGCCCGAGCGCTTGTTGACCGTCGCCCAGGCCCGCGCCTCGGCCGTCTTCTTGCGCACGCCGCGCTTTTCGTAGCCTTTTTCGATGTGGGCGGCCTGCCGCTTCTGCTTGCCGGAGTAACTGGCCTTGCTTCCTCGTGCCATAGGGTAATTGGGTTCAACGACTTTTGACCGCCGCGCGGGGGCGAAGTTCGCGGCGGCATATGACACCGCGGCCATCTTGACGGGCGGGGCAAGCTGCGGCACGATTCCCCTTCGTCCGTGAATACCCGTTCTGTTGTCCGCAGCCTCTGCACCTCGCGCCCGATGGCCGGCGCGTGCTGCCGGCTGATCTGAAACGATGGCGACTGCGGAGACAGAATCCACCGCGGCGCTCGCCGCGGTGAACGAGCGGCTTGCCCGCATGACGGCCGAGGAGCGCGTGGCCTGGGCCGTGGCGGAATACCCCGGCACGCTGGTGGTGAGCACCAGCTTCGGCGCCCAGGCGGCGGTGATGCTGAGCCTCGCGACGCGGGCGTGGCCGGACATTCCCGTCATCCTGGTGGACACCGGCTACCTGTTTCCCGAAACCTACCGCTTCGCCGACGAGCTCCAGCGCCGCCTGCGCCTCAATCTCCAGGTCTTCCGGCCCGAGATCAGCCCCGCCTGGCTTGAAGCCCGCCACGGCCGGCTGTGGGAGCAGGGCGCCGAAGGCCTGGCGGCCTACAACCGGATGATGAAGGTCGAGCCGATGCAGCGGGCGCTGCGCGCCCTGGGCGCCAAGGCCTGGCTGGCCGGCCTGCGGCGCACGCAGGCGGCGACGCGCCGCGACCTGCCCTTCGTCGGTCGCCAGGACGGGCGGACCAAGATCCTCCCCGTCCTGGATTGGACGGACCGCGACGTTTACCGCCACCTCGAGGCGCACGGCCTCCCTTACCACCCGTTGTGGGAAAAGGGGTACGTCTCGATCGGCGACATGCACACGTCGCAGCCCCTGAGCGGCGAGATGACCGCCGAGCAGACGCGCTTCTTCGGCCTCAAGCGCGAGTGCGGCCTGCACGAGTCGATGGACGGCTCGAACATCTGATTTTCCGCTTCCTCATGGCACATCTCGACGATCTCGAATCCCAAAGCATCTACCTTCTCCGGGAGGCGTTTCAGTCCTTCCGCAAGCCGGGCATGCTCTGGTCGATGGGCAAGGACTCCAACGTTTTGATCTGGCTGGCCAAGAAGGCGTTCTGCGGGCACGTGCCGTTCCCCATCATTCATATCGACACCACCTACGAGTTTCCGGAGATGCTGGAATTCCGCACCTGGGCCCAGAGCCACTACGGCCTGGACCTGGTGGTCTGGATCAACCGGGAGGCGCGCGCCCGCGGCATCGGCTATGAGACCACCGATCCGGTGACCGTGACGCACGAACTGAAGACCGTGGCCCTGCAGCAGTGCCTGGCCGCGCACCAGTTCGACGCCCTGATCACCGGCATCCGCCGCGACGAGGACTCGACCCGAGCCAAGGAGCGCTACTTCTCGCCCCGGAACGCCGAGTTCGAGTGGGACTACAAGGACCAGCCGCCGGAATTCTGGAATCACTTCACGACGGAGGTGGGACCGGGCGAGCATGTGCGGGTGCAGCCCCTGCTCGACTGGACCGAAATCGACATCTGGCGCTATCTGGAGCGCGAAAAGGTGCCCCTGCCGGGCATGTACTTTTCCCGCAACGGGCGCCGCTACCGTTCGCTGGGCTGCATGCCCATCACGAAATCGATCGAAAGCAGCGCGGCGACCATCGCGGACATCATCGAGGAGCTGAAGGTCACCCGCACCTCCGAACGCGCCGGGCGGGCCCAGGACCACCACGAGCGCAATGCGATGCAGAAGCTCCGGGCGAAAGGCTTCATGTGAGCGCCGGGATCGACGAAGCCAAGCGCGACCACCTCTATCTCGTCGTCGTGGGCCATGTGGACCACGGCAAGTCCACCCTGATCGGACGGCTGCTGTTCGACACCGGCTCGGTCGAGGAAGGCAAGGCCGAGCGCATCCAGGCCGCCTGCCGCGCCGAAGGCATGGAATTCGAATACGCCTTCCTGATGGACGCCCTGCTCGAGGAGCAGGCGCAGAACATCACCATGGATACGACGCGGGTGCCGTTCCGCACGGCGCGCCGCTCGTACACGATCATCGACGCGCCCGGCCACAAGGAGTTTCTCAAGAACATGATCACCGGCGCGGCCAGCGCCGACGCCGCCATCCTGCTGGTCGACGCCAGCGAAGGGCTGCGCGAGCAGACGCGCCGGCACGGCTTCCTGCTCTCGCTGCTGGGCCTGCGGCAGGTCGTCGTGGCCGTCAACAAAATGGACCTGGCGGGGTACGCCCAGGACGCCTACGAGCGCATCCGGACCGAACTGACCGAATTCCTGGGCCGGCTCAACGTCGTTCCCGCCCACGTCGTCCCGATCTCCGCCAAGCTGGGGCACGGCCTGCTCAAGCCGAGCCCGGAAATGCCCTGGTACCGCGGACCGGCGCTGCTCGAGGCCCTGGAGCAATTCTCCGCCAATCCCCCGCTCGACAACGCCCCCTTGCGCCTGTCCGTGCAGGACATCTACCGCTTCGACGCCCGCCGCATCGTGGCCGGGCTCGTCGAGGCCGGATCCGTGGCGGTGGGCGACCCGATCGAATTCCATCCCGGAGGCAAGCGCAGCCGGGTGCGCTCGATCGAAACCTGGCCCGTGTCCGCGGAGCCGACGCCGCCGGCGGCGGTGCCGGCCGGCCGCTCCGTCGCGGTCACGCTCGAAGACGAACTGTTTGTCGAACGGGGCCAGATCGGCGCCCCGCCCGGACAGACGCCCGCGGAAGCGCACGTCTTCACCGCCCGGCTGTTCTGGCTCCACCAGGAGCCGCTGCGCGTCGGCGAACTGGTTCCCATCCGGCTGGGCACCCAGCAGGGCGAGGCCCGGCTGCTCGCCATCCACCGTACGCTCGACGCCGTGACGCTCGAGAGCCACGCCGGCGCGGCGACCGAGATCAAGCGGCATGAAGTCGCCGAGGTCCGGCTGCGCGCGCGGCGGCCCCTGGCCTTCGATGTCGGCGGACGCATTCCGCCCCTGGGCCGGTTCGTTCTCATGCGGTCGCGCCGGATCGCCGGCGGCGGCGTCATCGACTCGGCGCTGGGCGAGGAGACGGGCGCCTCCTCCCCGACCCAGATGCCGGCCACCCGCGAATCCCTGCTGGGGCACCGGGGAGCCGTCGTCTGGATGACGGGCCTCTCCGGCGCGGGAAAAACCACGCTTTCCCAGGCGGCGGAACGCCGCCTGCTGCATCACGGCATCCTGTCCACGGTCCTCGACGGCGACGTCTTGCGCACCGGGCTGAGCCGCAACTTGGGCTTCAGCCCGGAAGACCGCCGCGAGAACCTGCGGCGGGCGGCCGAACTGGCCCTGCATCTCGCCGACGCCGGCGTCGTCGTGATCGCCGCCTTGATTTCGCCCTATCGGGCGGACCGCGCCGCGGCGGCGGAGCGCGCCCGGGAGCGGGGCATCCCGTTCGCGGAGGTCTTCGTCAACGCGCCGCTGGCCGAGTGCGAGCGGCGCGATCCCAAAAAGCTGTACGAGCGGGTCCGCGCCGGCGAAATCAAGAATTTCACGGGCATCGACTCGCCGTACGAGGCGCCGCTCTCGCCCGACCTGGAGCTGCGGACCGACCGCGAATCCGTCGAGCAGTCGCTCGAACGGCTGACCGCGCTGGCCAAGGCGCTGGCGCGCCCGCCCGACACGACGGGCGACGCGCGCGGCGCGAACATCTG
>DASRSH010000333.1:0-1866 GCA_035656575.1 Opitutaceae bacterium | reverse complement strand
GATCCCTTTGCCGCGGCCGACCGCATGGTGGAGCGGCTCAAGGGGCAGGCCGACGCGATCATCGTGGAGATCCACGCCGAGGCCACCTCCGAAAAGCAGGCGCTCGGCTGGCACCTGGACGGCCGCGTGAGCGCCGTCCTCGGCACCCACACCCATGTGCCGACCGCCGACGCCCGCGTCCTCCCGAAGGGCACGGCCTTCATGTGCGACGTCGGGATGACGGGCCCCTACGCCAGCGTCCTGGGGCGCGAAACGGCGCCGGTCATCGCGAAGTTCCTGGATGGGATGCCGCGCCGCTTCGAGGTCGCCACGGGCGACGTGCGGATGTCGGCGGCGTACATCGAAATCGACCCGTCCATGGCCCGGGCGCAAAAGATCGAACTCTTGACGGTACGGTAGGGGCGGGGGCATGATGGCGCGGTGTCGGCTACCTTCCTGATCGACGTGCCTATTCCGTCCATGGGCGCGACAGTGAACGAATTGACCGTGGTGGGCCTGAAGGTGAAGCCCGGCGACCGCGTCGCCAAGGGCCAGAAGCTGGCGGAATTGGAAAGCGACAAGTCGGTGTTCGACTTCGAGTCCCCGGCCGAAGGCTCGATCCTGTCGATCTTTGCGGCGGCGGGCGAGGTGCGGCCCTCCGGCGCGCCCTTCGTCCGCATGGAGGTCGCGGATGCGAGCCTGCGCCATCTGGAAGCGAAGGCCGGCGAGACCCCCCACGCGGCCGCCGCGGCGGCCGCTCCGGCCAAGGCGCAGTGGACGCCCCGCGCGGTCAAGCTGGCCCAGGAGGCCGGCCTGGATCCCGCGACCATTTCGGACATCGAAGCCACCGGTCCGGGGGGCCGGGTTTCCAGCGATGACTTCGCGCGCTACTTGGCCAAACTGAAGACGAAACCATAACTTACCCCATGTCGGAAACAGTCTGCATTGCCGGCGTCGGCTATTCCGTTCCCTCCACGGTCCGCGCCAACGCCGAAATCCTCAAGGCCTTCCCCTATCGGACGGAGGACGAGATCGTCCGGCTGACAGGCATCCGCGAGCGGCGCCACGCGACTGAAGAGGAGAGCGCCACCGAATTGGCGGCGGTCGCGGTGCAGCACGCGCTGGCCCAGGCCGAGATGGAGGTCGACATGATCGACGGCATCATCATGGCGACGCTGATACCGGACCAGCCGGTGCCCGCGATGGCCAGCGCCCTTGCCCGCCTGCTGGGGATCCCGCGCGTGCTGGCCTTCGACCTGAACGCGGCCTGTTCCGGCTGGCTGTATGCCCTCGAGGTGGGCCGCTCGCTGATCCGCGGCGGTTCGGCCCGCAACCTTCTGGTGGTGACGGCGGAGCTGCTGTCGCGGATCACCAATCCCCAGGATCACGAGACAGCGTTCCTGTTTGGGGATGGCGCCGGCGCCGCGGTGCTGACGGGAGGCAGCGGCGGCCACCGGCTGCACCGTTTTGGGCTTTCCGGCGATGCTTCCCAGTACTGCTCGATCCAGCGGGTGGGCGGCGGAGCACGGAAGCCCGTGCCCGACCCTACCGGATACGACCTCGATAACTTTTACCTGCAGATGGATGGCGCCGCGGTGTTCAAGCACGCGATCCTGGGCTTTTCGGAGCAGATCCAGCAGACGCTGGCCCGGGAAAACCTGAGGCCCGATGACGTTTCCTGGGTGGTCCCCCACCAGGCGAACGAGCGCATCCTGCGCGGGGTCAGCAAGCGGGTCGGAATACCCTTTGAGAAGTTTGTCGTGACGATCTCGAAGTACGGCAATACCAGCGCAGCCAGCATTTCAATGGCGCTGGGGTGGGCCGCCGAAGAAGGGATCTTCTCGCCCCACGACCGGATCATCGCATGCAGCGTGGGAGCGGGGCTGA
>DASRSH010000332.1:0-2190 GCA_035656575.1 Opitutaceae bacterium | reverse complement strand
GGGCGCATTGGGCACGGCGGACATTGGGGGAAGCTACGGGGGCTCCATCCCCTCCAACAGGTCGTTCACGGCATTGACCGGGCGCTTATCCGTTCCGCGCATGAGAATTCGCGGTGCAGGAGCCAGCCGCAGCGATACTGTGGTTCGCCCCGGAGAGTTTGGAGGCCGCTACGTCTGCGAACTGCTTGTTAGTTTAGCAGATTCCAGCGCCTTATAGTAGATTTCCTCATACTCTTTCGGCGGCATATCGCCGCAGTACGAGTGAATCCGTTCTTCGTTATACCACGACACCCAGTCCATCGTAGCGAGCATCACGTCATCGACACCTTGCCAGCCCTTCTTGAAGTCGATAAGCTCGCGTTTGTAAAGGCTATTCAGCGCCTCCGCCGCGGCATTGTCGTAAGAGTCCCCTTTGCTCCCGACTGAACGCACTGCCCTCGCCTCACCAAGCCGTTCCGTGTACCGGATAGCGGTGTACCGGACACCACGGCCGGAATGATGCACCAGACCGCCGATATCCTCATGGCGGCGTGCCCAGATCGCCATTTCAAGCGCATCGAGAGCAAGATCGGAACGCAGGTGATCCGCCATCTGCCAGCCGACAATCCGGCGCGCGAACAAATCCATGACGAATGCCGTGTAAACCCACCCGGAAAATGTCATCACATACGTGATGCCCGCCACCCAGCGCCGGTTCGGCGCCGGCGCGTCGAAGCAACGCTGCAGCAGGTCAGACGGCCGGCCCGCCGGATCGCCCGGCACCGTCGTCCGCGGCCGCTTCCGCCTGGACCGCACGCCGCCGACCTCCAGGTCGCGCATAAGCCGCTCGACCGTGCACCGCGCGACCGGAACTCCCTGCCGGCTCAGTTCCAGCCACACTTTCCGCGCGCCGTAAACCTCCCTGCCCTTCCGGCCTTTCCACACCTCCATGACCTTCTCCTTCAAGACTGCATCTCGGATTTCCCGTGCCGTCGGCTCGGCCTCGCGTTTCTTCGCGTGGTAATACGACGACACGGGAAACTCCAGGACCGCACAGGCCGGCTCGATGCCAAACCGGTCCCGGTGCGCGTCAGCGAACTCGACTAGCGCGGCAGCCCCGGGCCGAGTTCCCTCGCGAAATACGCGCTCGCAGCTTTAAGGATCTCATTCGCCCGCCGGAGCTCGCGCACCTCGCGCTCTAGTTCAGCAATCCGCTGCTTATCGTCCGTCGTCGTGCCGGGACGCTTTCCCTTGTCAATTTCCGCCTGCTGCAGCCAGGACCGCAGCGCCTCGGGATGAACACCCAGCTGCCGGCCCACCCGGGCGATTTCCCCGTGTCCTTTCCCGTCCCGCTCCCGGATCTCCGCGACCATCTTCACCGCGCGCTCGCGCAGCTCCTCGGGGTATTTCCGCTGTGCCGTCACGACCCTGCATCCTCCCAGGTATCAGGGCCTCCAAGGTTCCCGGGGCGGTCCACTGTCCCAGGTTGTTCGGCGGCCGCACGCCTGGTCCTGCGCCACCTGTCGACAGCGGAAACTGGCTCTAGCGCTCTTTGCGTGTACAGGTTCGTTCGCGGTGTGGCGGCTGCCGGCCGACCCTCGTGCGGGCCAGCCGACAGCGGGCCGGCCGCCGGGTGCATGGCAGAGCGCCCGCTGTTCCCGCCTGGGGCAGGGCAGCCCGTTATGCCTCCAGGACGCTGAGCGCCGCGTAGGCCACGGCGCCGTAGCCGAGGTGGGGGGCGATATCGCTAGCCCAGTCGGCCGCCGCCCAGTCGCGTGGCGCCGTTATGCCCAGGGCGACCAGCGGGCCGTCGGATCCGGCCATGGCCAGGATGCCGAGCAGGGTGACGGCGGCCGGCGCGGGGACCCTGTCCAGGACCGGCCAGGCGAACGCTGCGGCCACGCCGACGGCCGCCCCCGTCACGATCCCGGCCAGCGGCCCGAGCCCCGCCAGGCGGTTGCCGCGGTCGTCACCCTCGCCGGGAATTTCCACGCCGGCCTTCCTGGCCAGCCGCTCCACGGCCTGAGAGGGGCTTCCGCTCGATGGTCGCGAGCGGACGGCCATGTCAAGGTACGTGATGGCATTCAGGGCGGTGACCCTGGCGGCGCCAGCCGCCAGGCCGTGCCCGAGCCTGCTCAGGAACATGCTCCTTCGTCTCCTTCTGCGAGTTCCGCGCGGGCGGGTGCGCGGCCCCTGCCGGCCGCGGCGTGT
>DASRSH010000331.1:0-19116 GCA_035656575.1 Opitutaceae bacterium | reverse complement strand
CAGGGCCGCGCCCACTTCGGTGACGTTGGTATTCGCCGGAAGCTGGATCGTCACGATGATCGGCGAAGCATGCGCCTCGGGCGCGCACAGGGTAAATCCGGCCGCGCGCAATTCGCCGCGGAACCACGCCGCCAGCGTCGGATCGCCGCAGCGGCCCTTGGGCAGGCGCTCCACCTCGGCGACGGCGACGTCCAGCGCGCCGACCAGATTCGAGGAATGCGTGAACGGCGTCCCGTCGGATTCCGCCCACAGGCCCAGATCCAGATAACGCGGCAAATCCGGCCGCGGCACGGGCGGCTCCTGGTGGAAGACGATGGCCAGGCCCGGATAGGCCGCGAGCGCCTTGCCGCTGGTCGCCGTGGCCAGGTGCACGTCGGTGAGGTCGACCGCGATGGCGCCGATCGAGCTGATGCAATCCAGGCACAGCTTGAGGCCGCGCTCGCGCGCGAGCTGCTTCACCATCTCGGCATCATGGAGCACGCCGGTCGAAGTCTCGTGGTGCACGATCCACAGCCATCCCGGCGATTTCACCTGGGCGAGCGCCTCCTCGAAGTCCGCGCGGGTCGGCGCGGCGCCCCAGGGCAGGCGCGCCCAATGGAAATCCAATCCCGCCCGGCGGGCGTGGTCGGCGAGCCGCTCGCCGAATTCCCCGGTGGAAAGCACGACGCCCGGCTTGCCCAGGCCCGCGATCTGCGCGGCCACGATGTCGTTCGCCAGCGAACCGCTGCCCACCAGGATCTGCGCATCGGCCGCCTTGTACATGCCGGCGAGCCGGCGGCGCAGGCCCGCGATCTGCTGCAGAAAGGAAGGAGTGCGGTGCGAAACCGGTGTCCGCGTGAACGCCGCGCGCACGGCGGGGCTCGCCGGAACGGGGCCGGGCAGAAAGTTGACCGGCTCCTCCGCCGGATTGCTTTCCGGCGCCGGCGCGAGGACGGGCGCGCTGCTCAGGCCGCGCCGCAGGCCGGAAGCCCGCGCATAGTTCTCGAGGGTGAGAATCATCGGCTGGTACGGCGCCTCGGCCGTCCCGACCCGGGGGCCGAACGCCTGGAAGCCCAGCGCACGGTACAGCGGCATCCGGCGCACCGCGCCCGAGATCACCGCGGAGTCGTCGCCCAATTCCAGGCAATGCCGCGCCGCATGATGCAGCAGTTGCACCGGCACGTGCCCATTCCGGTAGGCCGGAAGCACGGCCAGCAGCCGAAACTCCGCCAATTTGCGGCCCGAAGGCAGAAGACTGTCCAGGTCGGGCAGCTTGCTATCCAGCGAAAACGGCCGGCGCCGGCGCATCGCGATCATGGCGATCACCCGGTCGCCCCGCACCCCGATCATATAGGTGTTCTCGGCGTGGAACTTATCGACGAGCAATCCTGTTGCGCTTGGAGCGTGCTGCGGAATCTCCTCCACAAAAGTGAGGTAATTCAGCCGATGGATCTGTTCGAATTCGTCCGCGGTGGTCGCGATCTTGAAAGTCGTTGTCGGCTCCATTTAAGCGGGTTTTGGTGACGGTTAGCCGGGGACGTGTTTAGCAAAATGGCCCCGGTGCGCAAGCAGGACCATCGAGAAGCAGCTGGCCAGAGCGAGTTGGGCGATGGTTCCGGGAATTCCCTGATGATACACGGGCCCCCGCAGCAGCCACCAACCGATCGGAAGACTGGCCAAAAAACCGACGGCGCGGACCGCAAATCCCTTATGGACAACGAGTCCGAACAGGAGTCCAGGTATCCAAGCCAAGGCGACAATCCGCCAGTCATAGGCGAGGCACACGCCCATGTAGGTGGCGGCCCCGCGCCCCCCCCGAAACCCCAGCCAGATGGGCCAGATGTGCCCGGCCACAACTGCCGGCCCGGTCAGGGCGGCCCAGGTCGAACCCGGGGCATAGGCTTCCGCAAACGCGACCACCAGGAGCCCCTTGAGCGCGTCCAAAACCAGCACCCAGCCGTAGGCGCTCCGGCCCAGCACCCGGGCGGCATTGCTTGCCCCGGTCACGCCGCTGCCGGCTGAGCGCAGGTCGACGCCAGCGCGCCGGGCCAGGAGCCAGCCCGGGGATATGCTGCCGACCAGGTAGGCGCCGAGCACCAACATGGATTGCAGGAACAGCGCATCGGCGGGGCTCATCTTGGGCGGATGCGTACGTTGCGGGGTTTTTCGCCCCGCGTCGAAACAGAAAAGCGGCTCTGCGCGTGACAGTCCGCCGCAACCTCTTACGTTGGCGGCGATGAAAGGCATGTTGTTAGGGGCCTTGCTGCTGGCCAGCACGGCGTCGGCGGCGCAATTCGCCAATGGGGGCGCTCTGGAGGCGCGTCTGGCCGAGGCGGTCAAGTCGCCCGATGTCACGGTGGTGCACCTGTGGGCGCCCTGGTGCCCCAACTGCCGCTCCGAGCTGGCGGACGGAAAATGGAGCCGCTTCATCGCCCGCAATCCCGACGTCCACTTCATCTTCGTGACGATTTGGAACGCCCAGGACGGCCGGGCGGTGCTGGCCCGCAATGGCGTCGGCAGCGAGCCGAACTTCACGCTCTACCTGCATCCGAACGCGTCCCGCCACCGCGGGGAGATGGTCTCGACCCTGCTGGGATTGCCCGTCTCGTGGATTCCCACCACCTGGATCTTCAAAAACGGACACCTGTCCTATGCCATGAATTTCGGCGAGCTGCACTTTGCGATGCTGCAGCAGCTCATCGCCGATTCCCGCAGCTCCTGGGAGCATTGAGGCGTGAGCGCGATCAACGACTTCCTCCTCGCGCACGGCCTGCGGATTTCGGACAATCCGTGCGTCAGCCCCGATTTCTGCCTGGATTGGCCGGCCTTGGCGGCGCGCATCTCCGCCGGCGTGAGCCTGCGGGAATATCCGGCCAGCCGCTTTGAAACCGCCGCGGGCGGATGGATCCTGGTCGAGGACCCGGCGAGCGGCGACTGCGCCTGGCGCCTGGGGCGCTGGGGCAAGTCCTCCCTGGAGAATCCGGTGGCGGGCCAGGACGGCGGCACGTTCTATCCCGCGACTTTCACAAATCTGCTGCGGCTGAAGAACCTCATTCAGGAGCACGACCCCCGCTCCACCATCTTCCCCACCGCGGACGGCAAGCTCGGCCAATCGACCCTCGGCGTCGGCGCGCGCTTCACGACCCTGCACTGGCCGGCGGTGGAGTGGGCGATGGCGCAGCTCGAAATCGGCGTCACGGCCAACCAGAACTCGATTCCCCGCGAGCTGGTGTACGACGTCGACGCGATGCTGCAGGGCCGGCTGGACACGGTGCCGTTCCCCTTCATCGGCACCGCGGTCCCGGAGGGCCACCAGGGCCAGAGCGTCGAGGGCATGAGCCACGGCAGCGTCCTGTCCAAGCTCAAGACCGGGTTCCATCGCCGCCGGATTCCCTGGAGCTTCAACGCCGACCATCAGCCGATCGGCGGCAAGTTTGATTCGCGCGAGGACCAGCTCGTCGCCGGCTGCGTCCTGGCGAGCTACATCACCTTCGACCTGTCCCCGGAGCTGGCGCAGACGCGGGTGCCGGAAAATGCCGGCCTCTATGTCCATTCGACCATGCCGGCCGAATTGATCCAGCGGGTGCGGGTGCGCGTGCGCGCGGCGGGGCTGGAGATCGCCGAGGCCGAGTTCGCCCGGCTGCTCGCCACGGTCTGGCCCGCGATGCAGAAGATGAAGCAGCGCGACGGCAAGTACGCGGCGGCGCGCGAGGCGCGCTTCACCACCGCCGCCGGCCGCAACTACCTGCGCGAGCTGTCGATCGACGAGCTGCCCGGCATCACCACGCCCGAAACGACCGCGGTCATGCTCGCCCTCTGCGAGGCGCTGGAGATGAAGATCCACTTCATCGCGCCCGCGTTCGGCTTCCAGAAGAACATGCCCTATCCGGACAACGCCGCCCTGACGGCGCTGGTGGAGAAGCAGTGGGCGGTGTGCGCCCAATTCGGCGTCAGCATCGGGTTCCATTCCGGCTCGGGCAAGTCCGCCGAGAACTACGCCGTGCTGGGACGGGTCACCGGCAGCCGGCTGGAGATCAAGACCAGCGGGCGGTACACCTACGAGATGGGGCGGGCGCTCTTCGAGTCGCAGAACGCCGGCGACCGCGCCCTCTGGAGCGACTGGTACCGGTTCACCGTCGAGCTGGCGCAGGCCGGCGCCTTCAGCGCCGATCCGACCGAGCAGAAGATGGCGCGCAGCTTCATCGCCGACGCCCTGGGCAAGGCCGGGCAGAGCGCCGACGTGTTCGGCTCGGCCGCGAGCTGCCGCGCGGCGCTGGAGGCCCTCGCTCCGAGCCCCGAGCACATGTTCTGGTTCGAGTACAACTTCCTGTTCGTGCTGGCGGCGGACGGCAAGGCGCAGAAGGCCGCCCTGGGCGACCACACCGCCGCGGGCTACCGCCAGCGCGCCCGCTTCTACCGGATCAGCGACGAGGGCCGCCTGCGCTACGCGCGCAATGTCGCCCGCTACCTGATCTTCCTCGCCGAAAGCACCGGCCTCGCCCGGCCCGGGCTGTGCCGCGCCGCGCGCATCAAGCTCGACCAGTACTCCTCGCTCGAAACCATGGTGGCCGACATCGCGAGCTGACCCCTTCCATGCCCTTCATCACCGACGATTTTCTCCTTGGCACCCCGCAGGCGCGGGAGCTGTACCACCGCTTCGCGGTCCAGCCGCCGATCTTCGATTATCACTGCCATCTGTCCCCGCAGCTGATTGCCGAGAACCACCGGTTCGCCGACCTGGCCGAGCTGTGGCTGGCCGGCGACCACTACAAGTGGCGCGCGATGCGGGCCAACGGCGTGCCGGAAAAGTTCGTCACCGGCGACGCGCCGCCCCGGGACAAGTTTCTCGCCTGGGCGAAGACCGTACCCCAGACGCTGCGCAACCCGCTCTATCACTGGACTCATCTGGAGTTGAAGCGCTATTTCGGCATCGACGAGCTGCTGAACGAGGCGTCCGCGCCGCGCATCTGGGAGGCGGCGAACGAACGGCTGAAGACGCTGCGGGTGCACGACCTGCTGGCCCATTCCAAAGTGGCCGTGGTGTGCACGACGGACGATCCGGCGGATTCGCTGGAGTGGCACGAGCAGATCCGGAAGTCCTCCCTCAAGACCCGGGTGTATCCGGCCTACCGCCCGGACAAGGCGCTCGGCGTGGCGGCGCCCGCCGCCTTCAACGCGTGGGTGGACCGCCTGGCCGCGACCGCCGGAATGCAGATCGGCAGCCTGGACGATCTGCTCACCGCCCTGAAGCGGCGCCATGACGCCTTTCACGCCCTGGGCGGCCGGCTGTCCGACCATGGCCTCGAGGCGGCCCTCGGCGAGCCGTGCACGCTGGCCCAGGCCCAGGCCGTGTTCGCGAACGCGCGGGCGGGCCGGGCCGCCACGCCGGAGGACGTCGCGCGGTACGGGTCGTACCTGATGCTGGAATTCGGACGCTGGGACGCGGCGCGCGGCTGGACCAAGCAGCTCCACCTGGGCGCGCTGCGCAATACGAACACCCGCCTTCTGGCCAAGCTCGGGCCCGACACGGGTTTCGACTCCATCGGCGACTTTCCCCAGGCCCGCTCGCTCGGCCGCTACCTGGATGCGCTGGACAGCACCGACCAATTGCCCAAGACGATCCTCTACAACGTCAACCCGACGGACAACTACGTCCTGGGCACGATGATCGGCAACTACCAGGACGGCACGGTGCCGGGCAAGCTGCAGTTCGGCAGCGGCTGGTGGTTTCTCGACCAGAAGGAGGGGATGGAGTGGCAGATCAACGCCCTCTCGAACCTCGGCCTGCTCAGCCGCTTCGTCGGCATGCTGACGGACTCGCGCTGCTTCATCAGCTATCCGCGCCATGAATACTTCCGCCGCGTCCTGTGCAACCTCCTCGGCGAGGACATCGCCCGCGGCGAAATCCCCGACGACCGCGAGCTGGTCGGGGGCCTGATCCAGGACATCTGCTTTCGCAACGCACGCTCCTACTTCGGCTTGGAACTGGCCCCTGAATTTAGGGGCGCAGTTTTCTGACAAAAGGGTTGTCACCTGCTTCTGCCTTGGCCATTGGGAAATGGTGGTTTCCAGCTTGCGGGCAGGGGGTAGGAGAATCCTTTGGACTGCGTCGATCCTACTGGGATCGTCCGGTCTCGCTTTGGCCCAGCAAGGCCTGCCTCCGCTTTTCGAATTTGATCCGGTGAGTCAGGTCATGACAGCCGGGGGAAGCTATGAGCTGACTGCAAGCGCCGCCGGCGCCGTCCCGATGTATTATCAATGGTATTTGGATGGGTCGCCCATTCCAGGCGGAATTTCCAGCGCTTACTACATTTCAAACGCCACGAGTGCGAACGCAGGCACTTATACCGTTGTAGCGACGAACGCTTATGGCAACGCAACCAGTGACAGTGCCGTGGTCACCTTGGGTTCTGCCACGCTGCCCACGATCACGCAGCAGCCGGCGTCTCAGAATGTGCCGTTTGGCAATAGCTTTTCAGTTGGGGGCAAGCGGCCCAGTCGAATCTCACGTATCAGTGGTATTTGAACGGCAATTTGATTCCCAACGCCGCCCAATCCGGGGTTGAGGTCTACAATGCCACCGCGGCCAATGCCGGCACCTATACCGTGACGCTAACAAACGCCGCCGGGACCGTCACCAGCGCGGGCGCCATCGTCACCGTCGGCCCCAGCATCGCCCCTGCATTTGTCAGCTCTCCCGCGTCCCAAGCCGTTCCTTACGGCCAGTATTTTTCCCTCGGTTTCCAAGTCCGAGGAAGTCAGCCCATTACCTACCAATGGTACCTGAACGGAGTGCAGATCAACGGCGCCACCGGGTCCAGCTTCGGAGTTGAATCAGCCACATCGGCAAATGCGGGCAATTACACCGTCGTCGCCACGAATGCCGCCGGATCCACGATCAGCGCCGCCGCCACGGTGACAGTAGGCTCCGTCATCGCGCCGACGATCACGGCGGAGCCGATCTCGCTGGCCGTTGCCGGCAATCAAGTGGCATCCCTCAATGTTGCCGTTGTGGGCAGTTCGCCCTTGACCTATCAGTGGTCCCTCAACGGCGTGGCCCTGCCCGGACAGACTCAATCCTCCCTGAATATTTACGGTTTCAGCGGCGCCAACGCGGGGACTTACACCGTCACGGTCGCTAATTCGCAGGGTTCGGTGACCAGTGCGCCCGCCTCGCTCAGTCTTCAGGCGCCGGCCTCAACGACGCCAGTTTTCACCACCCAACCCGGGGGGAATACCGTCTGGGCCGGACAAAGCGTCAATCTGGGCGTAGCCGTCCTGTGCTCGGCCCCCTCGTTCTCATTCCAATGGTATCTCAACGGGACGGCCATTCCCGGCGCCACCAGCACCTATTATGACATCGCTCACGCTTCGCCATCCGATGCCGGCACGTACACGTGCGTGTGCACCGCTGGCGCTCAGGCGACGACGAGCATGGGTGCCACACTGACCGTGCTTTCCGCCATGACGCCCGTGTTCACGGAACAGCCCGTCGGAGAGAGCCTCAATACGGGCGACTCAATGATACTGACGAGCGAGGCTTCAGGCAGCCCCGCGCCCGTTTACCAGTGGTATTTTGACGGGGCCGCCATTCCCAATGCCACTTATGCCAATTATTCGGTGAACGCCGTTGATCCGACGTATGCCGGCACTTATACCGTCGTCGCTACCAACGGCGGGGGCTCGACGACCAGCGCAAGCGCGGTGGTGACGGTTGCCGCGCCGGTTGCTCCGACGATCACACAGCAACCCGTAGGCTTGGTGTATGAGCCCGGAACTTATCCTCCCCAATTCACATTGACGGTGGGAGCGACGGGCCCCCAGCTCTCCTATCAATGGGCGTTTAACGGCTCCCCAATTCCCGGAGCCGGGCAATCTCAGTATCAAGTCTACGACCCTGTGGCCGGTGATGGCGGCAATTATACAGTCACAGTCAGCAATACCGCAGGAACGGTGACCAGCAGCATAGCCGTCGTCGTGATCGCGCCGGTGACCGCGCCGGTCCTTTTGTCGGATCCGGCCAGCCTCACCATTCCAATGGAAACTTACCAGTCTTTGCAGGTGGGTGCGACCGAAGGGGGGCCGACCGGGATTGACACCTACCAATGGTATTTGAACGGAACCGCCATATCGGGAGCGACCTCGTTCGAATTCGAGTTGGACGATACCGTCCCCTCTCAAAGTGGATCCTACACGGTGACGGTGACCAACAGCGCCGGGTCGGTGACGAGCACGGCGGCTCAAGTCGAAGTCGTGCCGCCGCCCACCATGACTGCCGGCCCGCAAAATGTCACCGCGATCGTCGGCACGCCCGCGAGTTTCACCGTAACGGCTGCGAGCGAAACGCCGGAGATCTATCAATGGTATTGCAACGGCAGCGCGCTGTCCGACGGAGGTGTGATATCAGGCTCCGAATCCAGCACCTTGAGACTCAGTTCCGTATCCGCTGCAAACCTGGGGACCTATTATTGCAATATTTCGAATTTTGGCGGAACGACTACGACCAACAATGCCACGTTGGCGCTGGGCACAGGCGACGCACCGCAGATCGTGTCAATCACACCCAATCAGACCGTTGCCATCGGCTCGTCCCTTTCCCTCACGGTCTCGGCCAGCGGGACTCCGCCACCGACCTATCAATGGGCGCTCAACGGCAACCCCATCGCGAACGCGACGAGTGCGACTTATTCGGTGGCCAGCGTTTCCGCGGCTAACGCCGGGACCTACACGGTGGAGGTGACGAACCCCGTCGGGTCCGTTTCCGCCACGTGCGTTGTGGAAGTGCCGTCTCCGCCGGTTTTTTCGCAGCAGCCGGCAAGCGTCCAAGCCGTGGCGGGCGGATCGGCGACCTTTTCGGCGACGGCTGCGGGCACGCCGGCCCCGACGTACCAGTGGTTTTTTGACGGCACCGCAATTCCGGGCGCTACGGGCACCACGTATCCGGTCGGCAGCGTCGCGTCCGGCAATGCCGGCACGTATACCGTGACGGCCTCGAATTCCGCAGGGACCGTGACCAGCCAGGCCGCCACGCTGACCATCGGCTCGCCGCCGGTGTTTACCCAGCAGCTGCCCGCGAGCATCGCCATCAACCTCGGCGCGCCCTATGTGATGTTCTCCACCGCGTCGGGCGTGCCGGCGCCGACCTATCAGTGGTATTTCAACGGCCAGGCCATTGCTGGGGCGAACAACTCCTTCTATAATTTCAACGCGGCGCAGATCGCGAACTCCGGCAGCTACACGGTGGTCGCCACCAATGCGAACGGTTCCGTCACCAGCACGCCGACGATCGTGGTCGTCAACGGCGCGACGGGCGTTCCGACCCTGGCCAATCAGCCCGCGCCTCAGACCATCGCCGTGGGGGACTCCGTCGTCTTCAGCGTTTCGCTCTCGGGCGTGGTCACGGCAGCCGCGCGCGCCGACGCCCCCTCCGGCTCCGCCAATTACCAGTGGTTTCTGAACGGCGTCGCCCTTTCCGGAGCCACCGGGCCCTCGCTGCTGATCCAGGATGCGACCGCCGCGAACGCGGGCACGTACACGTGCCTGGTGACGACCAGCACCGGCTCGGTGCTGAGCAGCGGCGCGGACCTGTCGGTCCAGTCGACTCAGGACGATGGGCGGCTCATCAACATTTCGGCCCTGGCCGAAGATGCGCCCGGCAGCAACGTCTCCATGGGCTTTGTCTCCGGACGGGGCGGCCCGTCGGCCGGCGAACCGCTGCTGGTGCGCGTGAGCGGGCCCGCCCTCCAGGAATTCAATGTCGCCGGCTTCCTGACCGATCCGCAGCTGGATCTGTTCAACAACAAGACCTCGGCCCTGGTGAGCGGCAACGCGGGCTGGGCCAGCACCCTGACCAATCAGCTGGCGGTGGCGGCCATGGACGCCCAGGTCGGGGCCTTTCCCCTGACCAATGTGGACAGCGCCGATTCCGCCCTGGTGGCGACCCTGGCCTCGGGGCCGTATTCGGTCCAGGCCTCGAGCCGTTCCGGCTTGAGCGGGAAGGTGCTGGCCGAGGTGTACGACGCCACCGCGGCGTACACGCCCAACGTGACGCCGCGGCTGATCAACGTCTCCTGCCTGCAGAACATCGCCGCCAATGGGACGATGACGGTGGGCTTCACGATGGGAGGACAGACCGCGCGCACGGTGCTCATCCGGGCGGACGGACCGTCGCTGACCACGGTGGGCGTGAACGGCGTCATGCCCGATCCGACTCTGACCCTGTTCAGCGGCCCCACGGCCACGCAGAGCAACGCGGGGTGGGGCGGCGATGCGGCCATCGCGCAGGCCGCGCAAATGGAAGGCGCGTTCGCCCTGTCCGGCACCGCCAGCTTGGATTCGGCGGTGCTGGTGTCGCTGGCGCCGGGCCTGTACACGGTGCAGGTCAGCAGCGCCAGCGGCACGGCCGGCTGGGTTCTGGTGGAAGTCTACGAGGTGCCGTAGCGTTTGCCTTCCCGGGGATTTGCCGCTTCGGTGGTGCAAAGCCGCCGAATGATGCCCGCCGCGCCCGCCCCTTCGCTTCATATCGCCTTTGTCGGCACCGGCGTCATGGGCGCGAGCATGGCCGGGCATCTGCTGGCGGCCGGGCACCGGCTGCACGTGCACAATCGCACGGCGGCGCGGGCCCAGGGACTGATCGCGGCCGGGGCGCGCTGGCACGAGTCGCCGGGCGCGGCCGCCGCCGAGGCCGAGGTGGTCATCACGATGGTCGGGTTTCCCGCCGACGTGGAGCAGATCCATTTCGGGGCGGGAGGGATTCTCGAGCGGGTGAAGCCGGGAACCCTGCTCATCGACATGACGACCTCCAGCCCGGTGCTGGCGCGGCGGATCGCCGAGGCCGCGGCCCGGAAGGGCTGCGGCGGCCTGGATGCCCCGGTGTCCGGAGGGGACGTCGGGGCGCGCGAGGCGCGGCTGGTCATCATGGCGGGCGGCGCGGCCGCGGATTTCGAGCGGGCCAAGCCGCTGTTCGAGCGGATGGGCAAGAACATCGCCCTGCTCGGGCCGGCGGGGTCCGGACAGTCGTGCAAGATGGCCAATCAGATCGCGGTCGCGGTGGGCATGGTCGCGTGGGTCGAGGCGCTGGCCTACGCGCGCAAGGCCGGGCTCGATCCGGCGCAGGTGCACGCGAGCATCAGCGGCGGGGCGGCCGGAAGCTGGGCGATGACCCACCTCGCGCCCCGGGCGCTGGCGGGAAACTTCGCGCCGGGCTTTTACGTGAAGCACCTGCTCAAGGATCTGAAGATCGCCCTGGATTCCGCGCGGGAGATCGGCGCGGACCTGCCCGGGCTGGCCCTGGCGCAGCGGGTGTACGAGGAGGTGAGCGCGATGGGCTGGCAGGAGAGCGGGACGCAGGTATTGTACCGGCGCTACACCGAATCATGAGCCTGACCCCCGATTTTCGCGCCCGGGTGCTCGGCCGCCAGTGGCTGACCGGCACCTTCCTCAATCTGGGCTCGAGCATCACCGTCGAAATCGCCGGCCGGGCGGGCTTCGACTGGGTCCTGGTCGACCACGAGCACGGGTTTGCCGGCGAGGACACGCTCGTCCACCAGCTTCAGGCGCTGAGCGCGGCGACGGCGGTGCCGATCGTCCGCATCCGGGTGAACGAGGCGTCGCTGTTCAAGCGCGCGCTCGACCTGGGAGCGCGGGGCGTGATGGTGCCCTACGTGAGCACGCCCGAGGAAGCGGCCGCGGCGGCCCGCGCGGTCCATTATCCGCCGCACGGGGTGCGCGGGGTGGCGCGGTTTCACCGGGGGTCGGACTACGGCGTGAGCTTCGACGCCTATTATCGGGCGGCGCACGATGCGATCGTGCTCATGACCCAGATCGAGACGCGGGAAGGCGTGGAAAATGCCGAGGCGATCGCCTCGGTCGACGGCGTCGACGTCCTGTTCGTCGGTCCGACCGACCTGACCTACAACCTGGGCATTCCCGACCAGTTCGATCATCCGGACTTTCTCGAGGCGGCGCGGCGGGTGGCGCAGGCCGCACAGCGGGCGGGCAAGGCGGCCGGGGTCCTCGTCCACCAGCCGCCCCTGGTCGAAAGGATGCGCGACCTGGGGTTCACCGTGGTCGCCCTGGGCAGCGACGGCGGGGCCGTCGCCGCCGGCCTGCGGCAATTTGCCGCCGCCTTGAAAGCTTATGGCCGCTGATCCCATCGAATCGAAACTGGCGGAACTGGGGCTCGCGCTGCCGGCGCCCGCCGCTCCCGCCGGCAGCTATGTGCCCTACCGGCTGCATGGCGACGTGCTGTACGTGTCGGGCGTGCTGTGCACGCGCGACGGGGCCGTGACGCACGCCGGCCAGGTCGGCCGGGAGCAGACGGTCGACACGGCGCGCGAGGCGGCCCAGATCTGCGCGCTCAACGCCCTCGCGGCCATCAAGGTCGCGCTCGGCCGCCTGGACCGGGTGAAGGCGTTTCTGCTCGTGAACGGCTTCGTCAACGGCGTCGCCGGCTTCGACCAGAGCCCGGCCGTGATCAACGGCGCCAGCGACCTGTTCGTGAAGCTCTTTGGCGACGCGGGCCGGCACGCGCGCGTCGCCGTGGCGGCGGCGGGATTGCCGCGCAACGCCACCGTCGAAATCCAGGTGACGGTGAGCGTCGGCTAGATTTTGGGCCCGCCCTGCGCCAGGTTGCGCGCCCGCAGGCGCAGGCCGTTCAGGCGGATGAAGCCGGTCGCGTCGCTTTGGTTGTACCAGCTCTTCACGCCCTCCATCGAGGCGACCTTCATGTCGTAGAGCGAGTAGGGCGACTTGCGGCCGCAGGTGATGATGTTGCCCTTGTAGAGCTTGAGCCGGACGGTGCCGGTCACTTTTTCCTGGCTCTTGTCGACCAGGGCCTGCAGCGCCTCGCGCTCGGGGGCGAACCAGAACCCGTAGTACACCAGCTCGGCGTACTTGGGGATGAGCGAATCGCGCAGGTGCATGACCTCGCGGTCCATGGTCAGCGATTCCACCTGGCGGTGGGCCTGCATCAGGATCGTGCCGCCGGGCGTCTCGTACACCCCGCGCGACTTCATGCCGACAAAGCGGTTCTCGACCAGGTCGACCCGGCCGATGCCGTGCTTGCCGCCGAGCCGGTTGAGGGTCTGGAGCACGCCGGCCGGCGTGAGCTTGCGGCCATTGACCGCGACGCAATTGCCGGCCTTGAAGTCCAGTTCGACGTATTCCGGTCGGTTGGGGGCGTCCTCGGGCGAGACGGACAGCTTGAACATGCCCTTGTTCGCCGGGGTCGTGGGATCGAACCAGGGATCCTCGAGGATGCCGGCCTCGTAGGAGATGTGGAGCAGGTTGCGGTCCATCGAATACGGCTTCTTGAGCGAGGCCTCGACGGGGATCCGGTGCTCCTGGCAGTAGGCGATCATCTCGGCCCGGCCGGGAAACTTGGCGCGAAAGGTGTCCAGCTTCCAGGGCGCGATGATGTCGAGCTTGGGCGCCAGGGCCATGTAGGTGAGCTCGAAGCGGCACTGGTCGTTGCCCTTGCCCGTCGCGCCGTGCGCGACCGTGTCGGCCTTTTCCTTGCGCGCGATTTCGATCTGGGCCTTGGCGATGAGGGGGCGCGCGATGGAGGTGCCGAGGTAGTACTGGCCCTCGTAGATCGCGTTGGCGCGGATCATCGGGTAGATGAAGTCGCGCGCGAACTCCTCGACCAGGTCGAGGGTGTAGTGCTTGGCCGCCCCGGTGCGGCGGGCCTTCTGCGGCAGGCCGCGCAATTCCTCCTCCTGGCCGATGTCGGCCGCGAAGGTGACGATTTCGGCGTCATAGGTTTCGCGCAGCCACTTGACGATGACGGAGGTGTCGAGGCCGCCGGAGTAGGCGAGGACGATTTTCATGGCGAAGGGAGGCTAGGGCCGCGCGGCCGCGCGGGCGAGCGCGGCGAGAATGGCCTTCTGCACGTGCAGGCGGTTCTCCGCCTCGTCGAAGATGACGGAGCGGGGGTTGTCGAGGACCGCCTGGTCGACCTCCTCGCCGGCGTGGGCGGGGAGGCAGTGCATGAACAGGGCGTCGGGCTTGGCCGCGGCGAAGAGTTCGGCCGTGACGGCGTAGGGCCGCATCGCCGCGGCGCGCTCGGCGTGCTGGTCCTCCTGCCCCATGCTGGCCCACACGTCCGTATAGACGATGTCGGCCCCGGCCACGGCCTCGTAGGGATCGGTCGTGAAGTGATACTCGAGCGGCCGCTTTTCCGTCCGGAGCAGGGCCTGGATCTCGGCGCCGGGGGCGCTCTGCGCCGGGCCGGCGAGGGCGACCTTCATGCCGAAGAGGCTGGCGCCCAGGATCCAGGAATTGGCCATGTTGAACCCGGTGTCGCCGAGGAAGGCGATCTTGCGGCCGCGCAGCGAGGCGAGCAGGTCGCCGCCCGGGGGGGTCCAGCGCTCGGCCGCGGTGAAGGCGTCCGCGTAGATCTGGCAGGGGTGCAGGAAATCCGTCAGCCCGTTGATGACCGGAATCGAGCCCGCGGCGGCGAGCCGTTCGACGTCGCGGTGATCGAAGGTGCGCACCACCAGGCCGTGGACAAAGCGCGAGAGCACGCGGGCCGAATCCTCGATGGTTTCGCCCCGGCCCAGCTGGATGTCGTTCTTGTTGAGAAACAGCTCCTGGCCGCCCAGCTCGCGGATTCCGACCGAGAACGACACCCGGGTGCGGGTGCTGGACTTGGCGAAGATGAGCGCCCAGGTCTGGCCGGCCAGCACCGGCGGGTTGCCCGTCTTGCGCGCGGCCTTGAACTCGCGGGCGCACGCGAAGACCTCCCCCGCTTCGCGGGCCGTCAGGTCGGTCTCCTTGAGGAAGTGCTTCATCGCGTGAAGGGGAGGATTAAACCCTCCGCGGATGCGGGCACAAGTTAAAGTGAGAACCAGGGCGGCGCCGAATTGGCCACGATGTCCCAGGGGACGATGAGCGGGCCAACGGCCCGATAGGCGCAGGCCCGGTGGATGCGGAAGCGGGCGCACAGCTCGTCGACCGCGCGCTGGCGCCAGCCCGCCTCGAAGCTGGACTCCTTGCCGATGATGTAGATGTCGGCGTCGAGGCCGCCGAGCATGTGCTCGCCGATCAGGGCGATAATGTCGCCGCGGCGCCGGCAGTCGGCCATGGCCTCGCGCGTCGAGGCGAAGCGGGCCGCGTCCCGGATTTCGAAGAACACGAGCCTCATCGCGGGCGGCGGGGCGGGCGGCGCCGCGCGGCGCGCAGGTCCGCCTGCACGGCCGCCCGGATCAGGTCGTCGACCGTGAGCCCGGCGGCGCGGGCGCGGGCGGAAAGCTGTGCCCAGAGTTCGGCCGGAAGCGTGACGGAAATCTGACGAGGGGACGGGGCCATGCCCGAACAACTAATAACGGTTAATAACCGTCAATCCTATTTCCCAACGGTTTTGATCGAAAAATTGCGGGAAACCCCGCAAGGTGGCGCCGGATGTCGAAAACCGGCCGAGTCCACGTCAACCAGAGCGTGTCGTTTCCCCCGCCGCTGCTGGCCGCTGCCAAGAGGCGGGCGCACAATCTGGGGCTGAGCTTCAGCGCCTATGTCCAGAAATGCCTCGAGCGGGACCTGAAGGAGCGCCCCTCGATCATTTTCGAGGAGCACGGCGACGACAGCCACCTGGCGGTGGCGGACGAGACCCCGCCCCCCCGCGGCGGGAAGGGCCGCCGGGAAGGGGCCTGAGCATGGCAGCGCCGTCCATCTTCATCAGCTACGCATCGCAGGACCGGGAGGCGGCCCGCGGCCTGCGGGACGCGCTGGCGGCCATCGGCTTCGACGTCTGGTACGACGAGAGCGAACTGGGCGGGGGCGACGCCTGGGACCGGAAGATCCGACAGCAGATCCGCGAGTGCACCCATTTCATGCCGGTGATCTCGGCCAGCACCGAGGCGCGGCTGGAGGGCTATTTCCGCCGCGAGTGGCGGGTGGCGGTGGAGCGCACCCAGGACATGGCCGACGACGTCACCTTCCTGATCCCGGTCGTGCTCGGCTCCGTGCCCCAGGCCCGGGCGCGCGTGCCGGAGAAGTTCCTGTCGGTGCAGTGGCTCAGCCTGCCGGAAAGCAAGCCGACGCCGGCGTTCACCGCGTGGGCCGAGCGGCTGTTTCGCGGCAATACCGAACCGCCGGCCCTCGCTTCGACCGGCCCGGCCGCGCGTCCACCGCCGCGGCCGGCGCGGGCGGTGTCGCCCATTCCGCCCTTTCCCGAGCAGCAGCCGGGGCGCAACCTGCACTTCCTCTTCATGGTGCTCGGCTGGGCGCCGCGGGCCGCCTGGGCCTGGTACCGCGGCCTGAGGCGGGGCTGGGTCAAGGCGCTCGTGGTGGTGTTCGTGCTGATCCTGGCCGACCGGAGCTGCTCGTCCCGCCCGAGGCACGAGGTCTCCGTGAACGCCGACTCGGCCGAGCTGCAGCCAGCTCTCGCGCTGGCGGCGCAGATCGCCAAGCAGTTCGGGGATGACAACCACAAGGCGCCCGAGCTGCTCGTCTACAACTTCGTGAGCCCCGTGGGCGACGTGGCGACGCAGCAGCTCGTCAATGGCATCTTCACGGCCGTGTACCGCCGGTGCGTCCTGACCTTTCCGCACAAGGTGGGGCTGGCGCCCACCGCCCTGGTGGACGACCCCCTGAGGCTCGCGCGCGAGCGCCAGGCGGACAAGATGCTGACCGGCTCCGTCCAGGGCGAAGACGACAGCCGCGCCCTGGAAATCAAGATCACCGACGTGGACAGCGGCACGGTCACCTACACCGGCCGCTACCTCCTGGCCGGCGCCAACGGCGACGCCATCGCCCAGGACGTCGGCCAGCACCTGAAGGACTGAGCCGGCCATGAAAAGCGCTGTGCTCTGCGGCGGCACGAGCGAAGAACGCGATGTCTCCCCGCTAACGGCGGCCAGGAGGTGGCTGCCCTGCGCGCTGCCGGCCATCGTCGGCGAGCGCATCTGCCGCCTGGCGATTGCGCGTCACCGGGAAAGGATTTCTTTGCTAGCAATGAAGGACAACGGACCATGAAAGACTTCGAATCCAAGTACGACACCCGCCTGGACATCAAATTCAAGCCGCTGGAGCGCATCGACGAGAAGGCCTTCACGGACGCCGTCACCCACCCCTGGTTCAACCAGACGCTCTGCCAGGTGAACGAATCCGTGGTCCGGGTCGGCGCCGTGCAGGGCGAGTACCATTGGCATAAGCACGACAACGACGATGAGTTTTTCTATGTGGTCGAAGGCGAAATGCATATCGACCTGCGGGACCGCACGATCTCGCTGTCGCCCCGGCAAGGGGTCGTCATCCCCAAGGGGGTGGAGCACCGTCCCAGGGCGCCCCAGCGCACGGTGATGCTGATGGTCGAAACCAAGGCGATCACGCCGACAGGCGATTGACTGCCGGGGCCGGAGCGGCCGCAGCCTTCAGGTCGCCCGCGGAGGAGATTGCAGCCGATCGGCCGCTTCTCCCGAAGGTCGACGCCCTCAAGCTCAGGGTTGAGACGCATCGGTCAACGCCAATGCGCTTCCTGCGGCACGCCATGTTCGCTTACTTAGGACGCGCTGTTTAGCTGGCCAGGCTGCGCAGGGACTGGCGCATCAGGTCGACCGATTGGGCGAGCTCGTCGGGGGTCGCGTTCAGGGGAGGGAGAAGGCGGACCACGTCCGTGCCGGCCCCGACGGTCAGCAGGCCATGGGAGCGGAAGGCGTCGACGTACTTCGCGGGGGCCTCGGCCATCTGCACGCCGATCAGGAAGCCGCGGCCGCGCACCTGCCTGATGTGCGCGGGGAACTCCACCGCGAGGCGGTGGAGGGCCTCATGCCAGGTGACGGCCTGGGTCGCCACGTGGGCGATCAGGTTTTCGCGCTCGATGATGTCCAGGGTCGCCAGCGCCGCGGCGCAGGCCAGAGGCGTGCCGCCGAAGGTGGTGCCGTGCATGCCGGGATGGAACAGGTCGGCGTGGCGCGCGCCCACCCACATGGCTCCGATCGGGAATCCGCCCGCCAGCCCCTTGGCCATGCCGATGGCGTCCGGCCGGATGCCCGAGTGCTCGAAGGCGTAGAAGCGGCCGGTGCGGCCCACGCCGCACTGCACCTCGTCGAGGAGCAGCAAGAGGTTGTGCCGGTCGCAGAGCTGCCGCAGCCCGGTCAGGAATTCCGTGGTGGCGGGGGTGATGCCGCTCTCGCCCTGGATCGTCTCAATGAAGATGGCCGCGGTGCGCTCGCTGACCAGCCGGGCGAAGCTGTCCAGGTCGTTGAACTCGCCGAACAGGAATCCGGGCACCAGGGGGCGGAAGCCCTTCTGGATCTTTTCCTGCGGCGTCGCGCTCATCCCGCCGTAGGTCCGCCCGTGAAAGGCCTTCTGCGCGCAGATGATCTCGGGGCACAGGCCCTCGGCGCCGGACTTGGCGACCCCGTGCAGCCGGGCGAGCTTGATCAGGGCCTCGTTCGCCTCCGCGCCGCTGTTGCAGAAAAAGAGCCGGCCGGGCCCGGCATACCCGGTCAGCCGCTTCGCCAGCTGGCCCTGGTTGGGATGGCGGAAGAGATTGCTCGTGTGGATGAGTTCGCCCGCCTGGCGCTGCACGGCCGCCACCCACTGCGGATGGCAGTGGCCGAGGGCGTTCACCGCGATGCCGGAGGTGAAATCGAGATAGGAGCGCCCCTCGTCGTCCCACACCCGCGAGCCCTTGCCCCGGACCAGCGTCAGGGCGGGCCGGGCGTAGTTCTGAAGGACGTAGGTGTCGTACAGGTCCGCGACGACGCTGCGGACGATGGAGGCGGTCGGTTCCATCGGGCTAGCCTTGGACGATCTCGGTCCCGATGCCCTTGTCGGTGAAAATCTCCAGGAGCAGGCTGTGGGCGAGCCGTCCGTCGACGAAGTGCACGCGCTGCACGCCTTCCTCCAGGGCGCGCGTCGCGCTGTTCACCTTGGGGCGCATGCCCTTGTCGATGATGCCCTTTTTCTTCAGGTCGTCGACCTGGCTGATCTTGAGCGTGGAAATCAGCGAGGCGGGGTCGGGCGGGGCCGCGAGCAGCCCCGGGACGTCGCTCATGTACACCAGCCGCCGGGCGCGCAGGGCGCTGGCGACCCGGCCGGCCACGAGGTCGGCGTTCACGTTGTACGCCTTGCCGTCGTAGCCCTCGGCCACCGGCGAAATCACGGGGATGAACCCGTCGGCGATCTCCTTCT
>DASRSH010000330.1:0-8244 GCA_035656575.1 Opitutaceae bacterium | reverse complement strand
CCCAGCTTCGACGAGGGCGGCTTCGTGATCGACTACACCGCACCGTTCGGGACCAGCCTGACCGAAACCTCGCGGATGCTCGACCAGGCCGAGGACATCATCCGGCGCGAACCCGACGTCGCGAGCTATTCGCGGCGGCTCGGCACCCAGCTCGGGCTTTATATCACCGAACCGAATACGGGCGACTACCTCGTGAAGCTCAGGCGCGGGCACCATCTCAGCACCGAGGCGGTGATGGCCGACATCCGCCGCCAGCTGGACACGCGGCTGCCGGCCATCGACTGGGACCTGCACGGGATCCTCTCCGACCTGGTGGGCGATCTGGTCCTCAATCCCGACCCCATCGAGGTGAAGCTGTTTTCGCCCGACCTGGGCTGGCTCAAGCAGGAGGCGCCGCACGTCGAGGCGGTCCTCAAGACGGTGCCGGGGGTCGTGGACACCTTCAACGGGCTGACCGAGACGGGGCCGAGCTTCGTCCTGCGGGTGCGGTCCGCGGACGCGGCGCGCTTCGGGCTTTCGGCCGGCGATATCGGCGGGGCGCTGGACGCCGCCCTGCTCGGCACGGAGGCGTCCCACCTGCAGGTGGGCGACCGGCTGGTGACCGTGCGGGTGCTGGACCGGCCCGGGTCGGTCGCCACCGCGCAGGACCTGCTGGACACGCTGCTGCGCACGCCGGGAGGGGAGCGGATCCAGGTGCGGCAGGTCGCCGACCTCGTGCAGGAGCCCAGCCAGGTCGAGCTCGACCGCGAGGACCTGCGCCAGGTCGTGACTGTGACCGGCCGGCTCGAGGGGCGCGACCTCGGCAGCGCGATGCGGGACATCCAGGCGAAGCTGGGCGCGGACAAGTCCCTGCCGGCGGCCGCGGTGGAATACGGCGGTCTCTACCAGCAGCAGCAGCAATCCTTCGTGAATCTGCTGCTCGTGCTCTTGATGGCGCTGCTGCTCGTGTTCGTGGTCCTGGTCATCGAGTTCCGCTCGCTGCTCGAGCCGGTCGCGATCGTGTTCGGGGCGGTGCTCGCCCTGGCCGGCGCGGTCGCCGCGCTTTGGGTCACCGGCACGTCGCTGAACGTGGTCGCCTTCCTGGGGGCGATCATCGGCGTGGGCCTGGTGGCCAAGAACGGCATCCTCATGCTCGACCGGGTCGATCACCTGCGGGGCGAAGGGCTCGGCTGGGAGGAGGCGATCGCGCAGTCGGGGGCGCGGCGCCTGCGCCCCGTGCTCATGACCACGCTCGCGGCCGCGATCGGAATGCTCCCCCTGGCCTGGGGGATCGGCACCGGCGCGCAGATGCTGCAGCCGCTGGCGATCGCCGTCATCGGCGCCCTGTGCATCTCGGTCCTGCTGTCGCTCATCGGGACGCCGACGCTTTATTATGTGCTCGCGCGGCGGTTCAAGCGGGAGCGCCGGGCATGAAGCCGGGACCCGCGCTGGCCGTCGTGTACCGCGGGAAGGTTCCCGAGAGCGTCCATTGCGGGCACCTGGTGATCGCGGACACCGCCGGGCGGGTGCGCTGGAGCACGCCGGGGCTCACCGAGGAGCCGGTCTTTTACCGCTCGGCGATGAAGCCGCTGCAGGCCCTGCCCCTGGTGGAGAGCGGCGCCGCGGACGCGTTCGGCCTGACCGAGGCGATGCTGGCGCTGGCCTGCGCCTCCCACAGCGGGGATCCTGAGCATGTGCGGGTCGCCCGGCGGATGCTGCGGCGTTCGCCGCGGCTGGGAGTGCGCTGCCTCAAATGCGGGACCCACGTGCCGTATTCGGCGCGGGCGGCGGCGCGGCTGGCGCGGGCGGGGCGCAAGCCGCCGGTCCTTTGCCACAACTGCAGCGGCAAGCACATCGGGATGCTGCTGACCTGCGTGCACGAGGGCTGGCCGCTGGACAGCTACCTGAGTCCGGCTCATCCCCTGCAGCGGCGGATCCGGGCCATCGTCGCCGAATGCTGCGATCTGCGGCCGGGGCAGGTCCGCTCGGGCCGCGACGGATGCAACCTGCCCGCGCACGCCGTCAGCCTGCGGCGCATGGCGATGAGCTACGCGCGGCTGGCCTCGCCCGGCTTCTGGCGCGAGCGGGGCGACGCGCGGCGCGCGGCGGCCGTGGAGCGGATCACGCAGGCGATGCGCCGGCATCCCCTGCTCGTCTCCGGGCGGGGTCGCGCGGACTGGGGCCTGATGCGCGCGGCGCGCGGGCGGATGTTTTCCAAGATCGGCGCCGAGGCCGTGTGGTGCATGGGCTTTCCGGAGCAGGGCCTCGGGCTGGCCCTGAAGGTGGCCGACGGTGCGAACCGGGCCGAAATCGCGATCGCCGCCGACGTCCTCCGCCGGACGGGACTTCTTTCCCAAGGGGCTATCGCCGAGTTTGTTAAGGCGGTTCCGCGGCCGTTGGTCAGCAGCGACGGGACGCAGGCCGGGCACTACCAGGTCGTCCTGCCGCTGCGGACAGCCCGTTAGGCGCAGCCCTACAGAGGAATTCGAGCGGGTCCGGCAGACGGCGGGCGGCGCTTTGCGGTATTCTCGCCGCGTTGCCATGACCCCCATCGACTTCATCCACAGCTACGGATACCTCGCCCTCGCGGCGGGCACTTTTTGCGAAGGAGAATTCTCGATGCTCGCCGGCGGCGCCCTCGCCGCCGCGGGCTGGCTCGACTTTGCCGGTGTTGTCGGCGCCGGCATGGCAGGTATCGTCGCGAGCGATCTGGCCTATTTTTTCCTTGGACGGTATTTAGGCCACCGCGCGGGACGCTACCTGCCCAACCTTTTCTCGCAGCTGCCGCGCGCCTTCGCGCTGGTCGAGGAGCATCGCGAAAACCTGGCCCTGTACTTCCAGTTCTTCAGCGAACAGACCGCGATCACCCCGCTGGCCTTCGGCATCCTGCGGCTGCCCGCCTGGCGTTTCGCGAGCCTGGACCTGGTGGGCGCCACGCTGTGGTCCGTGCTTTACGGGCTGATCGGCCTCGCCCTGGGCGGCGCGGCGGTGCGGGTGGCCCACGCCTTCATCCTGTGGCTGGTCGCGGCGGTCGCGACCGCGGTGGTGCTTTTTCTGGTACTGCGCGTTTCCCGCGCGCTGCAACACACCCGCCAGCACAACAAGCCTTGGAGCGCGCCCGCCTCCGCCTCGCTGTCGGGAACCGGCAGTTCTGTCTAGGTCCCGGCGCCGGAGGCGGCGCGCTCCATCAGCCCGGCTTCCACCGCTGGGATTGAAATTACGAAAGAGACTTCAAGTAGGAGTGAAGCGCCGGCAGCAGACCCATCGCCTTGGCCAGGCGCCGAAGACGCCCTCGATTGAGCAGGTCCGCGTCGATATCGGTGGGCGGGCCGGCAATCTTTGTCCGCGGCGAGGCCCCGAGATAGATCCAATCGAGAAGGGCCTTCTCGGGCGTGGCGCGCGCATGTTTGGCCTCCATGTCCACCCGATCTTCCAACGCGCCCGCTCGCGCATCGAGAAGCCGGGCCGGCATCGCGTGAAAACGAAACTCCATGCGACGCGCCCTGACCGGGCGCACCGACGGGGAATGGTTGCGATCCTGGGGCAAGACGCAGGTGATGATGTCGGGGAAATTGTTGATGACGCCCCGTTCGCCGAGCACACTTTGCAGGCTTACGACGGCGCCGCTGCGGACGAAGGCGGCCGCATCCGCGGCGCCCGGCCGGGGAACGGTGAGTTGGTTCAGATACAGGCCGCGAGTCACCGGACGGAGCGTGCCGTTGCGCACCTGTTCGCGAATCCACCTGAAAACCGTGTTGCGCGCCGGCAGCCTGCGGCGGTTCGCCAACGCCGCCGTGACCATCGGCACGGTGAGGACGCGGGGAGCGTCAGCGCCCAGCAAAATCGGCGTCGTCAGGATCACGGTTCAGCTCCTTGGCGGTCCGGGCCCGCGGAATCGCCTGCTCGATCCATTTTTCCACACGCTCTGCCACGGTCAGGCGGATTTCGTCCCATCGCCGCGCGTCGAATCCATCGCGGACGGAAGGGGCCAGAAACGGCAGCAGCTCCGCGTTGGCCAGTGCGAAGTCGATCCGCTCAATCTTGGCCATCACCGCATCCCGTTTGCCCTCCAGCGTTTCCCGCGGCACGCACCGCAGCCACAAGGGCGTGGGATCGGCCCCATGCCGGGCGAGCACTGACAGATCGTAGACGTCGCGGGGCACGCTGCGATTGTCGCTCAAGAGCGCGTTCACCTTTCCTCCGGCCATGGCCGCCGAATCATACACTCGCACGCTGAAATTAGGGATGCGGTAGTCGAGAGGCGCCTCGAAGGCCCGGGTTTCGATAAAGTCGGCGGGCGGCAGGCCGCGCCGCGACACCTCGACTTCCCAATTGACGGCCGTCCCTTCGGCAGCGGTCCCCCGAATGCGCCACCGGTTGGAACGGTCGGCCCTTTTCGTTTGCGACACCTCAATGACGGACAGCCCGGCAAGCCGCGCAGCCTGGGCCAAGGCCTTGGGCATTTGCGCCTGCATGGATGACTGCGACACGCTGTTTTCACAATCGAAGTCCACGTCCTTCGTCAGGCGCACGCTCGCATAGAGGGCGCGCATTGCCATGCCGCCTTTAAGGACAAATCGGCTCGCCCCTTGGCGCACGAGGAGCGCAAGAAACTGCATCTGCGTTCGATCGCGCAGTTCGGCATCCGCGCCCAGTCCGAGGTCTCTTGCGGCGAAGATCATCTAGTACATTAGTATCACTATATGCGTACTAACGTACTATATGACTCGGCGGGCAAGCGGAAAATCCCGGGCTCGCGCACGCGCTGAACGCGAAAAGCGCGGGCAGCTGAACGTCAGCGGGCGGCCGGCTTGGCCTGCCACACGTCCATCATGTCCGGCGAGCCCTGGCTGCGGACGCCGTTGTCGTTGAGGATGTCGTCGGTCGAAGCCAGCATTTCCGCGCGGTCGAAGATCAGGTTCTCGTGCTCGTGCCCCGCGAAGTCGATCTGGATGTACGGGTCCTTGCAGTCGCGCAGCACCTCCACCAGGTGCTTGAGATTGCGGATGTGGATGCCGTTGATCGTGTCGACCACCGCGGCGGTGGCATTGTCGTAGCCTTTGACCAGGTCATTGGGGAAGAAGGGCGAGGATACGACGACGAGCTGCTCGCCGGGAAAGGCCGGCCGGTCGCCGCGGCGCAGGACGAGCGGGCTCTTGACAATGGAAAGCGCGTTCAATGCGCCCGCGTTGCCGGAGATGCCGACGTAGAACTCGTCGGTGACCGCCGAAAAGACGATCGGCCCATAGACGAAATAGGACGGATAGCGCCCGCGCAGGTCATCGACCAGCATGGGACGCTCGGCGGGAGCGGGCACCTCGAGGTCGAGCAGCTTGCCCCCGCGGTAAACGCGCAGGGTCACCTTGCCGTGATGCACGGTTTTCTGGACGAGGTACTTGAAGCTGACGCGCAGCAGATCGTTGATCGAGATCATCCCCTCGTCGTCGATCGGCGTTCCGCCGATGCGGGTGATGACGTCCCAGGCCTTCAGCGGGTAGTCCGGCGCGTCGCTGTCGGGGTGCGTGACCACCATGCCGCGGATCGTCGGGCCGGCCTTGAGCCAGCGGCGCAGCGCGGGATTTTGCAGGGTCTGCAGGTCGTCGTAGAGGCCGGCCTTGCTGTAGGTGGCGCCGCCCTTGATCTTTTCGAGGAAGAGGTCGACCTCCTCCGAGGGGATGATGTAGCCGATGTTCTCGGCTCCGCCGAGGTGGCTGAAGGCGACGCCGATCATCTGGTCGCCCGCCACGGCCGGGCCGCCGCTGTTGCCCGGGTTGATCGCGGCGTCGATCTGGATGCGCAGGCCGGAGACGGGGTAGTTGTAGCCGGTGAACTCGATGCGCGAGACGATGCCCTTGGTGATCGACATGCTCGTGCCGCCTTCGGGAAAGCCGTACACCAGCACGGGATCCTTCACGTTGGGCAGGGTGCGCGCGCGCCGCAGCGGCGGATGGGTGTCGAAGAACGTCTCGTCGTTCAGCTTGAGGACCGCCAGGTCGATGCCGGGCGCCACCGCCTCGACCGTCGCCGAAATCTTGTCCCCGGACTGATTGGCCTGGATCTGGATTTGGCTGGCATACAGGACGACGTGCGCGTTGGTCAGGATCCGGTGCCCTTCGATGACGATGCCGCTGCCGGAGATCTCGCGCGGAGAGGCCTTGGTCCACGGCTGGTAGGGCTCGGGGTGGCGCACCGTGGCGAACACCTTGACCACGGCATTCTGGACGTCCGGGGAGCTTTGGGCCGGGACAATGGCGGAAGTGATGACGCTGTTCGGGGCGGGCGATGCTGCCGACGGCAGCGAACCGGTCATCGCTCCCGCGGCGAGCAAAACGGTAAGGAGGGGCACAGCCGGTCAGTAAGGCCTGGGCGCAGGTGAGTTTCAAGACCGGTGATTTCCCGCCTCGCCGGGGATACACCTGCGAAATATCCTGTCCCTCCGTGCGCATGAAAGGGTCCAGGTTCATCGCAGCCGGGCTGTGCCTTGCCGGCACGGTTCAGGCGCAAATTAATGGCGCGGGCGGTCCGGTGGTGCAGGCGCCGGCCGTCGTCGTGCAGGAAACGGGGCTCGGCGCGGCCGATGCCGGCAGCGCCACGGCGATATCCTGGGATCCGGCGGCGGCGATTCCGCAAAGCGGATGGCAGGAGCTGGAGGAAAACGCGGGGAATTTCCACGTGTCGCAGGCGGGAGCGGGCGGATACGGCAGCCTGTTCGCGGTGCGGGGCGTCGCGAACACCCCCTACTTCAGCGACCCCGCCGTCACGGTGTACCTGGGGGACATCCCGCTGCCCAGCAGCTTCGCCTACCCGGAGGACCTCCTGGGATTCACGTCGGCCACGCTGTACCGCGGGCCGCAGGGCGCCGACTTCGGCCGCGCCACGGACGGGGGCGTGATCGTGTTCGCGCCCGCGCCGGCCAATGAGGCGACAGCCGGGTTCGGCTCGTACGACGCCCGGTCGGCCGCCGTGTCCGCGGGCGCGGGCGGGGTCGTCGCGATGGCCGGCTACGACGCGCGCGAGGGCTACATCGAAAACGACGAGATCCGCCAGCGCGTCGATGGCCAGGAGAACGAGAATGGCTACGCCCAGGCGAGCATCCCGCTCTCCGCGGCGGACAAGGTGACCCTCGAGGCCTTCGGCACCCGCGCGCGCGACGGGGCCGAGCCGCTCGTGCCCCTGGGCGGCCCGTACTATTCGGTCGCGCGGGCGCAAGAGGGCGTGACCGACACCGACAGCCTGGGCGCGGCCGTCCGCTTCGACGCCGAACTGCCGGGCGGCGGCAGCGTGCGGTCGGTGACCAGCTTCACCGACTGGCGGATGGATCCGTTCACGAACTTCCTGGTTCTGCCGCCGCCGCTGGCCTCGGAAATCGTGCAGGACCAGAAGAGCTGGAACGAGGAGCTGCATGTCGCCAGCGGCGCCCTCGGCCCGGTGACGGTGTCGGGCGGCCTGTGGCTGTCGGGTTCCACCACCGTCAACTTTGTGGACCGCGCAATCCCGGGGCTCTTTCCGATCGAGGTGTCCTCGTTCGACGAGGGCACGCGCCAGGGGGCCCTGTTCGCCGACGCGGTCTGGACCGTGGCGCCGGGCTGGAGCCTGTCGGTGGGCGGCCGCGGCGAAGTCACCGATCGCACGTTCCTGCGCCGCGAGGCCGTCCCCGTGCCGGACCTCGATTACATGCGGGGCGGCCACTATGGCGCCCTCCTGCCCAAAGCCGCGCTGGACTGGACGGGCGGGGCGGACGAGCACGCGCAGCTTGCGATCGCCGCCGGGCTGCGCCCGGGCGGCTTCTCGTCCTACACGGACAATCCGGCCCTCATCCCCTTTGCCGCCGAACGGATGGTCTCGTATTCGGCCGGCTGTGACAAGAGCTGGGCGGACCAGGCCTGGCGGGTCGCGCTGCGCGCCTTCGACGAGGAAATCTCCAACTACCAGATCGAGCGCTCCTACACGGCGACGGACTACTTCGTGGCGGACGCCGGGCATGCGCGGGCGGAAGGGGCCGAGGCCGAACTGCGCTGGCGGCCCGCCCCCGGCTGGACCTTGTCCGCGACCGGCGGATGGACGCGGGCCGTGCTGACCGCCTACGCCTCGCCGATCACCGGCCAGAACCTGTCGGGCAACGCGGCGCCCTACATCCCCCTCTACAACGCGAACATCGACGCCACCTGGCGCCCCGGCCGCGGCTGGTTCGCGGGCGTGCGGGAATCCGCGGTCGGCCGCACCTACTACGACGAACTGGAAACGACGGCCTACGAGCAGCACGCC
>DASRSH010000329.1:0-13048 GCA_035656575.1 Opitutaceae bacterium | reverse complement strand
GGATCGCGGCGGCGGCGGCCATGCTGGCGATGCTCCTGCCCTGGTGGTTTCGGCCGGTCGACCGGACGCAGGGAGACTGGGTGCAGGATATTGTCAGCGGACGGGATTTCGGAGGCCGGACGATTGCCGGCGCGGTCATTTCCCATGACCGCTCGGGCTGGCATTCGAACCGATTCACCCTGGGCGAGTCCTTTCTCTACGTGCCGTACCAGGCGCAGGGCGCCCTTCTGGAGGCGGACATTTTCGATGGGGCGGGCTTCCGGGTCGCGACCGTCCGCCATGCGGCGGACTCGGGGCGGGACGTGGGATTCTGGCGGGTGGATGTTCGCGGCTGGCGAGGGCTGACGGCGCTGATCCGGGCGACGCCCGCCGGCGCGGTGAACTGGGTCTCGGCGCCGATCCTGTCCGCCCGTTCCATTGCCGCGCTCCCGCCTCGGCCCGTTCCTGTGTATCTGCAAACAAATTACCTCTATTACGCGGGCTGCCTGCTGGGGATTGCGGCTCTCCTGTTCGTTCCCGGCTGGGCGCTGGGAGTGCAGCGGGCCGCGTATCTTCCCTTGCCGGGGCTGGGATTGTTCGTGGCGGCGGGGGCGGCCAGCTACGCGCTGGGGCCGGGGCGCGGCAATAGGGCCGGAAAGGTTCTCGTGGCGGTCGATTTGGTCCTGGCCGCGACGATTCTGCTTCGGCGGCGGCGGCACGTGGAAGCGGCGTCCCCGCCGCTTTCAAGGGCCCGAAGCGGCGGGGACGCCGCTTCCACGGGGCGGATTCTCGCCCTGTGCTACGTGAGCCTGGTCGCTGCCGTCTTTCTCGATTCGGCGATCCGGACTCCGATGGGCGAGGACTTCTGGGCGGGGTCCTCGTTGCAGGCGCGGATGGCGGCTTCGCCGCCGGACAATGCCATTCCCTACAAGACGGCGGCGTATCTGACCCTTCCCCGCCACACGGCCGCGCTCTCCGAGCGGTTCTTCTGGAAGGGATGGTCCGCCCGTTCCCGGGGCCCGCTCATGCCGCTCGCCATCCTGGGGGCGTTCGGCCTCGCGCCGCCGGCCGTGCAGGCCGGCGGCGATGCCTCGCAGGGACCCTGGCCGGCGGCGATCGACAGCTTCTATCTCGCGCGCTTTCTCGGCATTTTGACCAATGCCTGCGTGCTGCTGGCGGCTGCGGAGCTGCTGACCGCGCTGGGGGCGGAACCGGCGGCGTCCCGGTACGCGCTGGTGTGGCTGACGCTGGCGCCGGTCACCTGGATCAATGTGGCCTTCGTCTGGCCCAAGCTTCTCGCCGCGTACTTCCTGCTTCTGGCCGCCGCTTCGGCGGCGCGGCGCGAACGCGGGTGGGTCGCCGGCGCGTGGCTGGCGGCGTCGTATTTCGCTCATCCCCTGGGCGCCCTGTTTGCGCTTCCGCTTCTGCTTTGGGCCGCCAATCGCGGGGGAATCCGGTCGGCCGCGGCGGCGGCGGCCGCGGCCGCCCTGCCGGTCATTCCCTGGCTCTGGCTCAAGCATCACAGCCATCAGGATGACCCTTTTCTCCGCTATGCGCTGGGCGACGGCCGGGCGGTCCTGCCCGCGGCGTCGTTCGCCACGTGGCTGGGAGCCCGGGCCCGAAACCTGTGGTACACGCTGGCGCCGGGCGCGTGGTTCTTCTCGGCGGCCGCGCGTGTCTGGCGCCACGGCGCCCTATCCCCGCTGCTGGCGTGGTCGGTTCAGTACAGCAAGAGCCTGCCCGCCGAACTGGGCTACAGCTGCGCCTGGATACCGCTTCTGGCCGCGCGGCGCCTGCGGGCTGCACCTTTCGTCCGCTGGTTTCTGCTGCCGGGTTTCCTCCTGGCCCTCATCTATTGGGGCTACAGCGCCGATGGGCTCGGCCGCAATTGCCTGGAGCCATTGACGGTGGGCTTGATCGTGTGCGCGGGCGCGGTGTGGCCGCTGTCCCGGCGCGCATCCCGGGTGCTGTTCCTCCTGCTGTGGCTGGAAACGCTGGTCCTGGTGGCCGCCGGCATGGCGGGTCGGGCCGGCTTCACCTGGGCGGGCGTGCCGGCTTTGGATTACGGACTGTTCGCCGCCCTGGCGTTGATTTTCGCGGTGCCTTTGGCCGCGATTTGACTCAACTTTGCCGAATATGGCCAAAACCCTGCTCGTAACAGGCTCGTCCGGACTCATCGGCTCGGAAGTCTGCACGTACTTTGCCCGGGAAGGCTGGACGATTCACGGGGTGGACAACAATCAGCGCGCCGTGTTCTTCGGGCCGGCGGGCGACACGCGCTGGAATCAGGCGCGGCTGGCGCGCGAACTGCCGTCCTTCCATCACCACGAGCTGGATATTCGCGACCGGCCCGGCGTGCTGGCCCTCGTGCGCGAGATCAAGCCGGACGCCATCGTGCACACCGCCGCGCAGCCGAGCCACGACCGTGCGGCCGCGATTCCTTTCGACGATTTCGATACGAACGCCGGCGGAACGCTCAACCTGCTCGAAGCCGCGAGACAGGCGTGTCCCGAGGCGCCGTTCGCGCACATGAGCACGAACAAGGTTTACGGCGACGCGCCCAATCTCATTCCGCTCAAGGAGCTGGCGACGCGCTGGGACTACGCCGACCCTGCCTATGCGGAAGGCATTCCCGAGTCCTTCACCATCGACCAGTCCAAGCACTCCCTCTTCGGCGCGTCGAAGGTGGCCGGCGATGTCATGGTCCAGGAATATGGCCGGTATTTCGGGCTGCCCACCTGCTGCCTGCGCGGCGGCTGCCTGACGGGACCCAACCACACCGGAGTCGAGCTGCACGGGTTCCTGTCCTATCTGGTGAAGTGCAACCTCGAGGGCCGGGAATACAAGGTCTTCGGTTACAAGGGCAAGCAGGTCCGAGACAACATCCACTCCCTGGACGTGGCCCGCTTCATCGCGGCTTTCGTGGCGGCCCCGCGGGCGGGCGAGGTTTACAATCTGGGCGGAGGCAAGGCCAACAGCGCGTCGATTCTGGAGGCCTTCGCGATCGCCGAAAAGCATTCGGGCCGCAAGCAGGTTTACACGTACTTGGAACAGAACCGGATCGGCGACCACATCTGCTACTATTCGGACCTGCGCAAGATGCGGGCCCACTACCCGGGCTGGGACATCACCCAGACCCTGGACGATACGATCGCCCAAATCGTTGCGGCGTGGAAGAAGCGCGTTTAGCGTATCTCCTCGCCCGTGAAGACACTTCTGCTCGCTGTCCTGGCCCCGACTTTGGCTTTTTCGGCCCGCGCTCAAACGGAAAGCGGCCGCTCGCCCTTCCTTCCTCCGAATGTATCCGGCGCGGCGGGTGCGGCGCAGGACCCGGGAGAAAACTTCGAATTGGCGGGCGCGACCTCGAGCGCGGACGGCTCGGCCGTCTGCGTGTACGACCGGGCGACCAAGCACAGCCGCTGGATCCCGGTGGGAGAAAGCGACGGAGACTTGCAGGTCCTCAGTTATGATGGGAATGCCGATCAGGCCGTGGTGCGCTTCGATGGCCGCACGCATGTGCTGTCGCTGCGGCAGGCGCGGACAGCCGCCGCGGGCCCGGCGAGCTTTGGGCCGTTGCCGCCGGCTGGATCCAGCCTGGCCGCCAATCAGCCGGTGGTCGATCCGTCGACGGTAGGCAAGTCCCCCGAAGTCCTCAAGCAGGAGCGGGACGCGCGCATGCTCGTGAGCGATCTGCTCGAGATTTCGATCCAGCAGCGGAAGGCGTACCAGGAAGCGCAGCGGCGGGCGGCTGCGGCCAAGCACAACGGCGCCACTCCGACGACGCCCTGATGGCCGGCTCTCCGCCTCCGCTGAGCGATCCGGCGCCCCTGCGGCTGTATTCGGTGGTGATTCCGGCCCGGGACGAACGGGACTCGCTGCCGCACACGCTGCGGGCCTTGTCCGGCGAGTTTCGCGCGCGGGGCATTCCGCACGAGATCGTGGTGGTGGACGACGGGAGCACCGACGGGACGGGGGAGGTCCTCGCGGGGCTGGCCGCGGAGATCGCGGAATTGCGGCCGGTCCGCAATGGCGGCGAGCACGGATTCGGCCGGGCGGTCGTGTGCGGGTTCGACCACGCCCGGGGCGACGCGATCGTGGTGATGATGGCCGACGCCTCGGACGACCCGGCGGACGCGGCGGCCTACTGGGAGCTGCTGCAGTCCGGTTACGAGTGCGCCTTCGGCAGCCGGTTCGTTCGCGGCGCCGAGGTGGTGGACTATCCGCGCTTCAAGCTGTTCGTGAATCGGCTCGCGAATCTCTTCATCCGGGGCCTGTTCGCCATCCCCCTCAACGACACGACGAACGCCTTCAAGGCCTACCGGCGCACGGTCATCGACGGCTGCCGGCCGTTTCTGTCGCCGCACTTCAATCTGACCATCGAGATTCCGCTCAAGGCCATCGTGCGCGGCTTCAGCTGGACCGTCGTGCCGATCCGCTGGCGCAACCGGCGCCACGGGGCGGCCAAGCTCAAGATCAAGGAGATGGGCAGCCGCTATTTCTTCATCTGCATGTACGTGTGGCTCGAGAAATATTTTAGTCGCGGAGACTATCGCCGCGTCTAGGCTGCAGGGTTTCGCATGATCTATCTCCTTGGAGGTTCGGGATATGTCGGGCACGCCTATCAGGCCCTGCTGGCGCGCAAGAACCTGGCGTACCGGAATATTCGCCGCTCGGAACTCGACTACGGGAACGCGGCCGCGTTGCGCGCGGCGCTGGAGCGGGACAAGCCGGAATTCCTGATCAACGCGGCCGGCTACACGGGCAAGCCGAATGTGGACGCGTGCGAGGCGCACAAGGACGAGTGCCTGTTCGGCAACGCGGTCCTGCCCGGGCGGATCGCCCAGGCGTGCGCGGAGGCCGGGGTGCCCTGGGGCCATGTGTCCTCCGGGTGCATCTACAACGGCAACCGTTCGGACGGGGAGGGCTTTCGCGAGGATGATCCGCCCAACTTCTCGTTCCGCTCGCCGCCGTGCTCGTTTTACAGCGGCACCAAGGCGCTGGGCGAGGAGGTGCTGGCGGGGCGGCCCGAGGTGTACATCTGGCGGCTGCGGATTCCCTTCGACAACGTGGACAATCCGCGCAACTACCTGACCAAGCTGATGCGCTACAAGCGGCTGCTGGATGCGACCAATTCGATTTCGCATCTGGACGAATTCGCGGCGGCGACCCTGGCCTGCTGGGAAAAGCGCATCCCCTTCGGCACCTACAATGTCACCAATCCGGGCCGGATCACGGCGCGGGAAATCACCGCGCTCATGCAGAAGCGCGGCGTGGGGCCCCGGCACTTCGAGTTTTTCCGGGACGAGGCGGAATTCATGGCGCAGGCGGCGCTGACCCCCCGCTCCAACTGCGTCTTGGACCAGGCCAAGCTGGACCGGGCGGGCATCCGGCTGACCGAAGTGCACGAGGCGGTGGATACAGCCCTCGCCACCTGGCGGGCGGCCTGACCTTATGAACCTGCTCGTCACCGGCGGCTGCGGCTTCATCGGCAGCAATTTTGTCCGCCAGCGCCTGGCCGACAGCGCCGAGGGAGGGCGCGTGGTCAATTTGGACAAGCTGACCTACGCGGGCAATCCGGCCAATCTGGAGGATGTCGCCAGTTCGCCCCGGTACCGTTTCGTCCAAGGGGACATTGGCGATGAGGCCCTGGTCGCCGGCATCCTGCAGGCGGAGGCGATCGACGCGGTGGTCAACTTCGCGGCGGAGTCCCACGTCGACCGCTCGATCGACACGCCGGAGCCGTTCATCCAGACCAATGTCGTGGGGACCTTGCGGCTGCTGCAATCGGCCCTGCGCCACTGGCGGGGGCTGGACGGGGAGAAAAAGAGCCGGTTCCGCTTCCTGCATGTGTCGACCGACGAGGTTTACGGCACCCTGGGGCCGTCCGAGCCGGCCTTTCACGAGGACACGCCCTTTGCGCCCAACAGCCCCTATGCGGCGTCGAAGGCGGCGAGCGATCACCTGGTGCGCGCCTACCAGCATACCTACGGGCTGCCGACCTTGACCACGAACTGCTCGAACAATTACGGGCCGTACCACTTTCCCGAGAAGCTGATTCCGCTGGTGATCCTGAACGCCCTGGAAGGAAAGGACCTGCCGGTGTACGGAGACGGGCAGCAGATCCGCGACTGGCTCTACGTCGAGGATCACGCCCGGGCGATCTGGCTGGTTCTGCAGCGGGGCCGGGTGGGCGAAACCTACAATATCGGCGGGATCAACGAGCGGGCCAATTTGGAGGTGGTGCGCACGATCTGCCGGCTGCTGGACGCCCAGTCCCCGCGCCCGGACGGCCGCTCCTATCTCGAACAGATCCGCTTCGTCGCCGACCGGCCCGGGCACGACCGGCGGTACGCGATCGACTGCGGCAAATTGCGCCGGGAATTGGGCTGGGCCCCGGCGGAAACTTTTGACACCGGCCTGGCCAAGACGGTGGAGTGGTACCTGTCCCACCGCGCGTGGTGCGCCGACATCACCTCCCGGCGCTACGCCCGCGAGCGGCTGGGCACGGGCAAGAACGCATGAAGCGCAAAGGCATCGTCCTGGCCGGCGGCTCCGGCACCCGGCTGTTCCCGCTGACCATCGCGGTCAGCAAGCAGCTCATGCCGGTGTACGACAAGCCGATGGTGTACTATCCCCTGTCGGTCCTGATGCTGGCGGACATTCGCGAGGTACTGGTGATTTCGACGCCGCAGGACCTGCCGCTGTTTCGCCGCCTCCTGGGCGATGGCTCGGACTTCGGCCTGACGATCTCCTACGCCGAGCAGCCGCGGCCGGAAGGCCTGGCCCAGGCCTACCTGATCGGCGCCGAATTTGTCGGGGCGTCGCCGTCGGCCCTGATCCTCGGCGACAATCTCTTCTACGGCCACGACCTGACCGCGGCCCTGGCGCGGGCGGCCGCGCGGACCGAAGGGGCGACGATCTTCGGCTACCATGTGGCCGATCCGACCGCCTACGGCGTGGTCGAATTCGCCGCGGACGGGCGGGTGGTGTCGCTGGAAGAAAAGCCGGCCGCCCCCAAATCGAATTTCGCCGTGCCCGGCCTGTACTTTTACGGCCCCGACGTGGTGGCGCAGGCCCGCGCGCTGCGGCCATCGGCCCGCGGCGAATTGGAGATCACCGATCTCAACCGGCGCTACCTGGAAAGCGGACGGCTCCAGGTCGAGATCCTCGGCCGCGGCACCGCGTGGCTCGACACCGGCACCCACGATTCGCTGGTCGACGCCGCCCAGTTCGTCCACGTGATCGAGCATCGCCAGGGGCTCAAGATCGCCTGCCTGGAGGAAATCGCCTGGCACAAGGGCTGGATCGATCGCGCCCGCCTCGAGGCCAACATCGCCAAGCACGGCAAGTCCTCATACGGCCAATATCTGCGCGGACTGCTGGGAAGCCGCGAAAAATAGCACCACGCCGTTGGTCGCGCCCCAGGTCAGTTTCATCGTTCCGCTCTACAACTGCCTGGCGCACACCCAGGCGATGCTGGCGAGCCTGCGCGCGAGCGTGCCGCCGGGATTGGCGCACGAAATCATCGTGATCGATGACGGCAGCTCGGACGGCACGGGGGAATGGCTTGCCGCCATCGCGGGCGCCGAGCACCTCAGCGTCCTGCGGAACGAATCGAACCAAGGCTACGCCCGGGCGAACAACCGCGCGGCGGCCACGGCCCGCGGCGAAATCCTGGCGCTGCTGAACAACGACCTGCTGCTGCGGCGGGGATGGCTGGAGCCGATGCTCGCGGTGCATGCCCGGCTGGCGGCCCAAAAACGGGCCGGGGTGGTGGGCAACGTGCAATTTGGCGTGGAATCCGGCGCGCGGGACCACGCGGGAATCGTGATCAACGCCAAGGCCAAACCCGAGCATCGGCGGACCCTGCCGTGGGCCGGCCGCCTCAAGGGGTATTCGCTGGTGCCTGCGGTGACCGGCGCCTGCATGCTTCTGTCGGCCGAATTGTGGCGCGAATTGGGCGGATTCGACGAGCGCTACGTCAACGGCTGCGAAGACGTCGACCTGTGCTTTCGGGCCGCGGACCGCGGCCGGGTCAATGCGGTGGCGCTGCGCAGCGCCGTGCGGCATCACGTGAGCGCCAGCCCCAATCGCAAGGCGCGGGACGAGGCCAATGCGCATCTGCTGGCGCTGCGGTGGGCGGACCGGCTGGCTGAGCTGGCCCGGCCGGCCTGGACCTCGGCTTATTTCGAGCGGTATCTGCCCGATCCCCGCGACTATCCGGATCCGCGGCTGGCCCGCCAGGCGGCGCTCTGCCGCCTCGGCCTGCGGCGGCCGCCGCGCCGCTCCGCAGAGGGCGCGCGGGCCGCGCTCGCGGTCGAATTCGCGCGCTGGCAGGCGCTGGAACAACCCGTGGCCCCATGCCCCTGAACCGCGCCGCTCCCTCCGGCGGCTCGTTTCACCGCCGCTTCACCGATTATCGCGGCCTGTACTTTGACGATTTCGCCGAGGACTCGGCGTGGATCCGGGAAGAGGCCAGCTTGCGGCTGCCGCCGCTGGACGGCATCGACACGTTGGTGCTGCGCGGCGAGTACCGGCCGCATCCCGCGGCGCGGGGCATCGAAGCGGGCTCCCCCAGCCTGTCGGTGACCCTCAATCAGGCGCCGGTCGCCTCGCTCGTCCCGGCGGCCCCGGGCCCGTGGGAGCTGCGGCTGCCCCTGACCGCGGCGGGACGAACGGAGCATCCCGCGCTCGCCCTGACCCTGGGCGGGGTGGCGCGGACGAACGCCCTGGCCTGGCTGGGGCGCGTCAGCGGCCTTCCGGCCGCCCAGCGCTTCCGGGCGCAAAATCGCAATCGCCAGCTGCGCATCCGCTCGCTTTCGACCGCTTCGGGCGAACTCATCTACGATTTTGCGCAGCGGCAAAGCCCCCTGTGCCGCGCCTTTGTCCGGCGCCACGCGCACCTGGGAATCAACGTGGTGGGATTTCTGACGGCCGATCTCGGCGTCGGCGAATCCGCCCGCTGCATGGTGCGCGCGGCCGACGCCGCGGGGCTGCCGGTCGCGCTCGTGCCGCTCAAGCTCAACTGCCTGAACCCCCTGGGCGATCCGACCTACGCCGCGCGGCTGCGCGACGAGAATCCGCTTGGGGTGAACGTGATTCACGTGGATCCGCCCGCCGCCCGGGATCTGGACCATCATCACGGACCGGGCCTGCGGCGGGGCAAGTACAACATCGCTTATTTCGCGTGGGAGCTGCCGGAGTTCCCGGATGCGTGGGTGGAGAGTCTCGATTATTTCGACGAGGTGTGGTGCCCCAGCGATTTCACGCGCGCGGCGGTGGCGGCGAAGTCGCCCTGGCCGGTGCTGACTTTTCCGCATGCCATCGCTTTCGAGCGGCCGGCGGGGGATCGCTCGGCCTTGCGGGCCCGGTTCGGGCTGCCCGCGGACCGGTTCCTGTTTCTCAGCCTCTTCGACCTCAATTCCTACTCGGCGCGCAAGAATCCCGAGGGCGCCCTGGCCGCGTTCGCGCAGTCGAACTTGGCGGCCGAGGGCGCGCACCTGGTCGTCAAAGTGCATAACGCGGGCGCCAATGCGGCGGACCTGGACCGCCTGCGGGCGGCCGCCGCGGCCCAGCCGGGGATCGTGCTCTTGACCGAAACCCTGTCGCGGCCGGACACCTACGCCCTGGAGGCCGCGTGCGATTGCCTGGTCTCGCTCCACCGTTCCGAGGGCTTCGGGTTGGTGGTCGCCGAATGCATGTATCTGGGCCTTCCCGTCGTCGCGACCGATTGGTCGGCGACCGCCGAATATGTCACGGCGGAGAACGGCTTCCCGGTCCGCTGCACCGAGGTGGCTCTCGAGCGCAGCCATGGTCCCTACGCCAAGGGTTCAATCTGGGCGGAGCCCGACGTCGGCCACGCGGCCGAGCAGATGCGCCGGGCCGCCGGGGACGACGCGCTGCGCAAGCGCATCGGCGCCGCCGCCCGCCGCACCGTGGAAGAACGCTTTTCCCCCGCGCGCATCGGCGCCGCGTATCGGCGCCGGTTGGAGTCGATCGCGACCTTCTAGCCCGTGCGTGACAACGAGCTGACTCCGGAAGGGGTCACGTACCAAATCCCAACAATCCGGAAACACGTTTCCGGGTATTGGGCACCGATGAGCTCGAATTCTATGCACAGGTCGGGCTAGGTGACATAAGGCCGACAGCCGGCGTGGAAATGCGCTCGCCTGTCGGCCCTCAGTAGAGGATCGCCTCAGAATCGACACAGCGCTCCGCGAGAACCGACCGATACCGCCGAGCTGCGATCGCCATCCGCCGCGGGAAGGTTGCGGCCGGTGATCGCCCGGCACCTCCCCTCGAGATGGAGGCGACTTTCGTGCAAACCGGGTCTAACGAAGGTCGATCCGCAGGTTGCGCAGGCTGAAGGTCAAAGGGCGGGCGTCGGCCGCGCTGGCGCGCACGGGGGGCTCGAATGTTTCGAAGCGCCAGGTGGTTTCCCCGGGAGGCAGGACGATGCTCTTGAGTTGGACTTCGCGCAGCTGGGCCGGGGCGAGCCGGCCCATCCATAGCGTGCGGTTCGGGGCGCGCACGGCCACCGTTCTCGCGTCGTTGGCCCGCAGTCCGAAGTGAATGTCGGCGGTGACCGCAAAAGGATGGGGGTTGACGAACGTCACCGTCCCCGAGCCGCGGCACCAGCGCCAGTATTCGAACCAGGACTTTTCCGGATCGTACCACTGCGGCCCGAATGTTGCGTCCACGGTGCGTCCCGTGCGGGGGACGATGCGCAGGTCGCGGGGTCCGTGCACGGTCACGCTTTCCCGGCCCGGCGGATTCAGGACGCTGGGGGAGGCAAGAATCGAAACGGCCCCCAGCGCCAGGATGATCCACTCACGCGGACGTCTCTGGCCCAGCGGGATTCCCACGACGAACGCCGCGGTCAGGGGAAGGAGGACGCGCGCCGTGGCTCCGGGATAGCCTTCCCACACGGCGGGCCCGAGGACGACGCCCAGGGCCGCGTACGCCGCCCCCACCCGCCACCAGGGAGCGTTGATGCGCGGACGCAGGACGATCGCCAGCCACTGCACCGTCAACCCGATGAGAACGATGAGGCTGTCGCGCCCCACCAGATCGAACCCATGCCCCTGAATATGCGCGATCACTTCGCGCCACTTCCCCAGGTATCCGCTGAAGGGCAGGGCAAAATTCCGGGCGCCCAGATCCTCCGCCCGGCCCAGCCAACCATGCAGGACAAGGAGCCATGCAGCCAAGGGCGCGGCAGCCAGAACCAGAAGTCCGGCCCGCCGCCAGGGTCGGCGCAGACGGGGGGAGCGCGCACCCGGCTCCAAGACGGGACTCGAACCGGCAATTCGGCCTTTCCCGGCAATCTCGGCTCCGTAAAGCCGAGAACCCCATCTCCACGAGAAGGCCCAGCTCTCGCCCCAGGGGGGCAACAGAATCACTCCTGCTAAAAGATTTGTCTCTTTTGCCAAACCGGCGATCCCCAGGGTCGCGGCGGCGAGCCACGGCCGGTCCGCCTCCGCCAGGGCGACGGCGGCGGCGATCAAGAGCAGGCTTGGGCCGTCGACCAACGCGCCGCGCACGCTGCAGCACAGGCCGAAGGTGAAGAGGAGCGCGATCCAGCGGACGAGCCCGCTCCAGGTCCAAGGGGGCGCCCAGCGGCAAAAGAGCAGCGCCAGCGCGAACCAGCACACGAGGTTCTCGGCCGCGAAGATCTGCAGCGCGCGCACCGGATCGCCGCCGCCCAGGGCGTAGGCGACCCAGGACAGCAGGATCCGCCGGGCGCGGTAGGGCAGGCTGTCGACGGCCCGATGCAGGGCGGGATTGGCCAGATCCGGCTCCATCGCGATCTGGGCGTAGTACTGCGCGTCATAGCCGGTGCCTCCGCTGATCTCGTAGTGGTTCACCGCCTTCAGCGCCGGCAGGAAACGCTCGTGCTGCGCACCGCCGAACTCGATTAGGTAGGTGAACCCCTTGCCGGGGAGATAAAACTGGGCGCAGATCCATCCGAAGAGCAGGCAAAGCCCAAAGCACGCGAGCGCCGGAGCGAAAAAACGTTTGTGGTCGGGCGCCAAAAGAAAAACCATTTCTTTCCCGTTGCCGCTCCTAAGCAAGTATGGAATCGCCCGCCGGCCCGGTCCGGTCCTCCTCGGCCTTTTGCTCGCCTGCCTGGCGTGCATCCTGATCCGGAAGGTGGACGCCTGCGCGGGGGGATCGGATTCCTCCGGCTACATGAACCAAGCGCGGCTGCTCGCCGAGGGCCGGATCCACGTGCCGATGCGGGTGCTGCCGGGCCTGGATACCACCGGGTTCTCCGATTACCTCTACAGCCCGCTGGGGTTTCGTCCCGACCATGACACGATCGTGCCCACATACCCCATCGGGCTTCCCCTCCTCATTCTGGCGGCGGCTGCGGTGGTGGGTTGGGCACAGGCGGCCAATGTTGTGATCGTCCTGCACGCGCTCGCGGCGGTAATCCTGCTTTACGCGCTGGCGCGCGAACTGCTCCTGGGTTGGCGCGGCGGCCTTGTCGCGTCCGTCTGCCTGGCAGCCAGCCCCCTGTTCCTGTTCTTTTCCGTCCAGGCGATGAGCGACCTGCCCGCGCTGACCTGGGTGTGCGCGACCGCATGGACGGCGTGGCGCGCCCGCCGGCACGCGGGATGGGCGGTCGCGACGGGCTTCTGCTTCTCGGTCGCCGTCCTCGTCCGGCCCACCAATGTGCTCCTGGCCCCCGCCCTGCTCGTCGCGTGGTGGCCCCTCACGGCGCGCCGCGTGCTGGGGGCCGTGGCCGCCGGGCTGCCCGGCGCCGCGGGGCTCCTGCTTTACAACCGGGCGGCCTACGGTTCGCCGTTCGCGACCGGCTACGGCGAGGCGGGAAGCCTGTTTCAACGCGGAGTCGTGGAGGAAACGCTCGCCCACTATGCGCATTGGCTCCCGCTGCTGTTCAGCCCGGCGGTGATCCTCTTCCTCCTCCTTCCCCTCCGCCCGAGCCGCACGGCGTGGTTCCTGTTCCTGTGGGCCTTCGCCTATCTCGCCTTCTACGTGTGCTATTATCACACGCACGAGACGTGGTGGTATCTTCGGTTCGTGCTGCCCGCCGCTCCTGCGC
>DASRSH010000328.1:0-2024 GCA_035656575.1 Opitutaceae bacterium | reverse complement strand
AGCTCCAGCCAGTATTCCTTGAGGCCGTTCACCATCTCCACCAGCTGCTTCAGGTTCATCGGCTTCACCAGGTAGCCGCTCGCGCCCAGCGAGGTGGCGCGCTCCACGTCGGCCGGCAGGCTCGAGGAGGTGAAGACGAGGACCGGCAGGCCGGCGAGCTCGGCCCGCGACCGTATCCAAGCCAGCACTTCAAATCCCGTCGTGCCGGGCATGTGCAGGTCGAGCAGGACGAGGCAGGGCTGGGGGTAGCGCTCGCGGTCGGCAAACGGACCGGCGCCGGCGAGATAGGCGATGGCCTGGTCGCCGTTGGGCACGGCCTGAAGCGGCTGCTTGATGCCGGCGAGGGCGCAGGCGCGAAACATGAAAAAGGCGTCGTCCTCGCGGTCTTCGATATAAAGGATCGGCTTGAGGGAATCGGGGATTTCGCCGCCGCCGTTTCCGCGGCCGCTCCGCTCGTCCGATTTTCTGCTCGAGGCTGGCAAGTTCATGGCGGGGTTTCTAGATACGAATCCACAGACCGCGCGGTGACAAGCCGCGATCGCGTCTTCGCGACGGCCGCCTCCCTGAATCGCCTATCCGAAGCTCCCCGCCCCCCGGGTCGGTATATTTCCCTAGGCCCTCACCGCGCGGCCGCCTGCAAGAAGCCCCCGATTAGGGGATGGCACGTGCCCGTGCGGAGGATCTGACGCTCGGGCTGGAAGAGCGTGCCGACGAAAAAGGGGTGCGACTTGAGCCGGAAGGCCCGCACCGCCCCGTGCTCGTCCCGGGCGGCAATTTGGAGGTCGGAACCGGAGAAAAGCGCTTCGCCGAGGGGCCGCAGGCCGTACTGGCAGTTAAATTCGGCCGTGATCTCGCGGGCGCCCAGCAGGGCGGCAAACGCGTCGTCGGCCGCGATCACCCGCCCCGTCGTTCCGGCCAGGGAGCAGGCCAGCCGGGCGATCAGGGGGTCGGGGGCTTCTGGATTCTCCTCGGCATGCGCGGCCGGCCGGCCCAGCACATTCTGCGCAAATTCCATCAGGGCATGCTGAAAGCCGCCGCAGGTCCCCAAGAAGGGGGTGCCCCGCAAGCGGGCCCACCGGATCGCCCGCAGCGCGCCCGCGGCGCTGGCATAGGGGCTGCCGGGCACGCACCAGACCGCGTCGGCCCCCTGCAGGTCCTCCTCCTGGAAACCGGCCGTTCCCAGCCAGCGGAAGTCGGCGCGGGGGCGCAGCGAGGCCTCAATGCCCTGGTGGGCGGGATAGGAAGGATGCCGCTCCCCGATCAGCGCGACAAGGGGCATGACGCGCCTTCGAACCAGGTGCCCTCGACGTAGGTGGTGGTGGGAATCTGCGGCACGCCGAACTTGTTGTGCTGGAGCTGGCCCACGAGAATCTCGATCGCCAATTCGCCCACGGTCGCGTGGTTCTGGCGCACCCCCGCCGTCGCGCCGTCGGTGCGCTCGAGGAAGAGGTCGACGAACGCCACATCCCGCGGAACCTGCAGTCCCAGCGCGGCCATGGGTTCGGCCACGAATTCAGCCTTGCTCAGGATGACTTCGGGCCGGTGCTCCCGGTACCACGCCGCGAAACCGGCCGGATGCATCAGGGGCGGAATGCGCTCCCGGGGGCGGACGCCCTGCTGTTCCCAGAGATAGCCGGCGCTCCACAGCCGGTCCACGGTGATGTCGTACCCCTCGTCCATCACCAGCCCGATCCGGCGGTAGCCTGCGGCAATGACCTTCTGCATCGCCAGCCGGATGATCTGCAGCTGGTTGTTCGTCACGTTGTGCAGCTCCGGCTGATGGGGAAAGTAGTCGATCTTGATCGCGCTGAACTGCGACCAGTCGAACTGCAGGGCCAGGTCGAATTCCCGCACGTGCGAGGCGATGATCACCCCGGCAATGCCGCGGGCGTAGAGGATGTGGCTCAGCCGGCCATGGGTCAGGCCCGGCTCGCGCAGCCAGAAATGCTCCAGCTGGAAGCCCAGTTCGGCCGCCTTGTTCTGGGCGCCGGAATAGAAATCCGGATGGGCGGTCGCCCGGCGCC
>DASRSH010000327.1:0-23223 GCA_035656575.1 Opitutaceae bacterium | reverse complement strand
AAAATCACTTCAATCTCGAGGGAAGACGCCGGGCGATAACCGGCCGAAACCTTCCAGCGATGGGCTGAGAGCCCACCTCGGGCGGTTTCGGTCGATTCTCGCGCGGCGCTTCGTCGATCTTGAAGCGTTTTCATGAACAATTGGGGCTAGGCGAGCGCCCGCTGTCGAACGACGCCGCCCGCTTCGCCCTCCGGGACTCCGCCGGGCCGCGCTGGGGGCGGGCGATCGGCGATGGCGGCGGAAAGGGGACCTGAATTCGCGGCGAAGGGTCAGGACGAGGGCCGTCTTCCATCAAAGCCCTTGGGGCGTCGCGAACTTCGCTGACCCTTGCCCCGCCGAGTCCGGAGGAGGCGGACCTTGGGCGGACGGCGGGGCTTCAGGTGCGGACCTGGCCGGTGCCGATGACCTCGTATTTGTAGGTGCAGAGCTCGGGCAGGCCCATGGGGCCGCGGGCGTGGAGGCGCTCGGTGCTGATGCCGATTTCGGCGCCGAAGCCGAATTCGAAGCCGTCATTGAAGCGCGTGCTCGCGTTCCACAGGACGACGGCGCTGTCGACGGCGGCGAGGAAGCGGCGGGCGGCGGATTCGTCGGCGGTGACGATCGCGTCGGTGTGGGCGGAGCCGTCGCGGTTGATCACGGCGACGGCCTCCTCGAGCGAGGCGACGATGCGGACGGCCAGGATCGGGGCCAGGAATTCCGTGCGGAAGTCTTCGGGCGCGGCGGGCTTGCAGGGGACGTACACCGAGGCCAGCAGGGTCGCGCTCGCGGGGTCGCAGCGCAGTTCCGCGCCCGCCCGGACCAGGGCGGCGCCGAGGCGGGGCAGCAGGGCGGCGGCCGCGGCCGCGTGGACGAGGAGCTGCTCGGCGGCATTGCAGACGCCGGTCCGCTGGAGCTTGGCGTTCACGATGATCCTTTCCGCCATCTCCGGATCGGCGGACGCATCGCAGTAGACGAAGCAGATTCCGTTGTAGTGCTTGATGACGGGGATCGTGCTGTGCTCCGTCACGAAGCGGATCAGGCTCTCGCCGCCGCGCGGGATCAGGCACTGCACGCGGTCATTGAGCTTGAGCAGCACCTCGAGCGCCGCGCGGTCCGTCGTGGGAATGAGCTGCACGGCGTTCTCGGGCAGCCCCGACGCCCTCAGCGCTTCGGCGACCAACGCCGCCAACGCCCGGTTGGTCGCGAAGATTTCCTTTCCGCCGCGCAGGATCGCGGCGTTGCCCGACTTGAGGCACAGAACCGCGCAGTCGATGGTCACGTTGGGCCGGGCCTCAAAAATCACGCCAATGACGCCGATGGGCACTCGCCGCTTGACGATCCGCAGGCCGTTCGGCCGGGTCCACTCCTGCAAGATTTCGCCCACCGGATCCTCGAGGGCGGCGACCTGGCGCACGCTCTCGGCCAGATGCTGCAACCGCGCCGGCGTGAGGGCCAGCCGGTCGACCTGAGCGGCGGTCAAGCCCGCAGCCCGCGCCGCCTCCAAATCGCGCCCATTCGCCTCAAGCACGGATTCCCCCCCGCTCCCCGAATTTCGCAGCCCATTTCCAGACCCGTGTGATGCTGCATTCCCCGCCGATCCCCGTCCCGCTTCGGCACCGCGCCCGGCTTCCCGGTCCAGGGCGTCCGCCAGCCGCCGCAGGGCGTCGTTTTTACGTTCCGAGCCCGCCGTGGCCAGCGTAAGCGCCGCCGCGCGGGCGCTTTCCGCGATCCGGTGGACCTGCTCGGTCAGTTCGGCGTTTGCCGGCATAAGAGGTTACCGTATGCTCTGAAGTTGCGCGGAACTCAAGCGCCCCCTAGATTTCCCACCGTTCTCCATGATGCGCCCCGTGGTCTTTGTCCTGGCTCTGGCTCCCGCGGCCCTGGCTCAAAACAGCCCGGGACCGGCGGCGCCCGCGCCGCCGCCGGCGCCCTTCCTCGCCGCCCCGGCCGCTGCTCCCAGCGCGACTCCGGCCGCGGCTCCGCGGCCCTCCGCCGGACCGGCCCAGTCGGTGGATAATCGGCAAATCTCGGCGAGCGCCGCGGCGCTTCTGGCCCAGGTCGCGCCCGCCTACAATCCGCCCAAGCCGCAGCCGCCGCCCAAGCCCGACGCGGCGGATGACGACGACGATGATTCGGAACAGCCGCGCAACCACATCATCCGCCTGCCCAAGTTCATCGTGCACGAGCAGGCCCCGCCCATCTTCCGCGAGAAGGATCTTTACGACAAGGAAGGGCTGTCGCGGCTGGCGATGCTGCGCTACCGCGGGCTCAACGTGGGGCCGATGTCCGGCTTGAACAGCCCCGTGGCCGACGAGCTGTACCGCGAGGACGACCGGCTGAAGAGCATCCAGGGTTTCGACGATACGGCCGACGCGATGGCGCGCGGCGGGGATCCCGCCGAGGCCTCCTTCATCCGCAGCACCACGCAATCGACCTACGCGCAGAGCCTTGGCTGGGGCGATCCGACGCCGCAGAACCCAAGCGCCCGGGGTCTTCCGGGCAGCCCGTAGTCCGGGCGTGCCAACCCCGGAAAATAAGATCGTTCGGGAGCTGCTTGCCCGCGGCGACGGGTGGGTGTCGGGCCCGGAGCTGGCCGGCAAGCTCGGCATGTCGCGCGTGGCCGTCTGGCAGCACCTGGAGAAGCTGCGCGCGGACGGCTTTGGCTTCGAGGCCCGGCGGGCGAAGGGCTACCGGCTGTCGGCCCGGCCCGCGGGCTTGCATGCCGTCCTGATCGAAGCCCAGCTGAAGATCCGCCCGCGCGGCTTCAGCCTGACGCTGCTCGATCAGGTCGACAGCACCAACGACGAAGCGGCGCGGGAACTGGCGGCGGACCGCCCGGCGCCGTTCGTCATTCTCGCGCGCCGCCAGACGCAGGGGCGCGGACGGTTCGGGCGCGCCTGGCACAGCGCGGACAACGGCAACCTCTACGCCAGCTTCGCCTTCCGCCCCCGGGTCGCGCCGGACAGCATGCAGACCTTCACGCTTTGGATGGGCGCCAACATCTGCGAAGCCATCGCCAATTTCACCGGCCTCGCCCCGGGCCTGAAGTGGCCGAACGACATCGTTTTCGACGGCCGCAAGGCCGGCGGGATGCTGACGGAGGCGCGCGTGGACGCCGACCAGATCCGGGACCTGGTCTTCGGGCTGGGCCTGAACGTGAACAGCCCGGCGGAAAACTGGCCCGACGCCCTCGCCCGGCGCGCGGTTTCGCTGGCCGAGCTGGCGGGAGCTCCCCTCGACTTCAACCGGCTGACGGCCGCCCTGATCGGGCGCGTCCTGCTCGCGTACCAGTCCTTCGTCGACCGCGACCACGGCCGCAAATTCGCGGAGCTATGGAACCGCTACGACACGCTGCGCGGGCGGCGCGCGGCCGTGCTGGAGGGCGGCAGCCGTTACGTCGGGTCGGTCACGGGCATCGACGACGAGGGCGCGCTGGTCCTGCGCGATGAGCGCGGGCGCTCCCGCCGCTTTCGCGCCGGCGAAGTTACGCTGGAGAAATAGCCGCGCCGGCCTTTTCATCGTCCTTCGCGCATGTCCGAGCCGCTTCCCGACGCCATCAAGGTCAGCCACCTGGTGAAAACCTTTGGCGGCGCGCCCGCGGTCAGCGACGTGAGCTTCTCGGTCCCGCGGGGCGAGATTCTCGGCTTTCTGGGCCCCAACGGGGCCGGCAAGTCGACGACCATGCGGATCCTGACGGGCTACCTGGCCGCCACCTCCGGCGCCGTCGAGATTTGCGGCCTGTCGGTGGCCAGCCACGCCGACGAGGCGAAGCGGTGCGTGGGGTACATGCCCGAAAACAACCCCCTGCCCGAGGACATGCGGCTGTCGGAGTACATGTATTTTCGCGGGCGCCTGAAGGAAATCCCCCGGCGCAAGCTCGGGCCGCGCATCGACGAGGTGCTCGAGCTGTGCGACCTGAAGCGCGTCCGGCACAAGATCATCGGGCAGCTCTCGAAGGGCTACCGGCAGCGCATCGGCATCGCCGAGGCGATCCTGGCCGAGCCGCCCGTGATCATCATGGACGAGCCGACCATCGGCCTGGACCCGCACCAGATCCTGATCGTGCGCGACCTGATCGCCGGTTTCCGCGGCCGCATGACGGTGCTGATCTCCAGCCACATCCTGCCCGAGATCGAGATGACCTGCGACCGGGTCCTGATCATCAACCAGGGGCGCGTGGTCGCCCAGGGGACGCCGGACGCGCTGCGGCGGGAAATCCTCGGCCGCAGCTCCTACACCGTCGAATTCTCCGGCGACCCCGCCGGCCTGACCCTGGCCGCGCAGGCCGCGGCGCCCGGCTGCGAGATTTCCCGCATCGGCGAGCCGGGCCCGGACGGTTTTCGCACCGCCCTCCTGCTCACCGCGGAGGAGCGGGAGCTGGGCGAGGCGCTGATCGCCGCCTGCCTGGGCCGCGGCCTGCGGCTGCGCGCCATCAGCCGCGCCCACCCCACGCTGGAGGACGTGTTTTTGGCCGCGACCCGGCGCAGCTGGGACGCGATCGCACCGCCGCCCTCGCGCTCGGCCGCATGAAGCACCTGCTCACCATCCTCAGCCACGAGATCCGGATGCTGCTGGTCAATCCGGCCACCTATCTGGCGGCGGCGCTGTTTCTCGCCCTGATGGGATACGAGTTCACCCGCATCCTCGAGATCTACAGCGAGGCGCCGCAGGACAGCTCGCCCGCGGGCCAGTTCTTCTACCTCTTCTGGCTGCCCGTGCTCTTCATGGTGCCGCTGCTGACGATGCGCTGCCTGGCGGAGGAGCGGCGCACGGGCACGATCGAGACGCTGCTCACGACGCCCGTGACCACGGCCGAGGTCATCCTGGGCAAATACGGCGCGGCCTACCTGCTCTATGCCGGCATGTGGGGGTCGACGGGGCTGTTCTTCGTGATCCTGCGGCGGTTCTCGGGCGGCGCCCGGCTGCTCGATCCGGGCCCCCTGATCGGCGGCTATCTCTTCGTCGCGGTGTCGGGGCTGTTCTTCGTCGCCATCGGCGTGCTGGCCAGCTCGCTGGCCCGCAGCCAGGCGGTGGCCGGGATCCTGGCGTTCGCCATGCTCTTCGCGATCATCTTCGGCAGCTCGTCGCTGGCCGACGCCCCCTGGCTGCGCAACGAGGTGCTCCATCCCATCCGGGCGGCGGTGGACTACGGGCGCGTGTTCCAGCACTACGAGGATTTCACCCGCGGCGTCGTCGATTTTCGGCAGCTGCTCTTCTATTTCAGCGGGACCACGCTGGCCCTGATCTTCAGCATTCTCAGCCTGGAGGCGCGGGTGCTTCACCGCTGACCGCGCATGCCGCTGCTCGACAACTTTCGCGCCGCGCGCTGGCTGCGGACGGCGAACCTGGTGCTGCAGGCCATCCTGTTCCTGACCCTCTTCGCCGGCCTGAACTACGTGGCGCGCAATCCCGGCTGGCGCGAGGACCCCTGGCGCATCGACCTGACGCACTACCGCCGCTTTTCCCTCTCGCCCGAAACGCTGGCCTACCTGCGCGCGCTCGCCGCTCCGATCCGCGTCATCGTCACCCTGCCGGAAACGGACGCGCCGGCCGATCTGCGCGGGCTGCTGCGCGAATACGCCTTTGCCACCGAAGCCAATCCCGGGGGCCGCATCACCGTGGAGTACCTCAACGTCGACCTCAACCGGCGCGAGGCCGAGCAGCTCGGCCTGGAGCGGCCGGGCGAGGTGGCCCTGCTGTGCGACGACCGCCGCCAGGTCCTGCCCTTTGCCGACCTCTACACCTACCGCAACCGGCGGCGGACGGCCTTCGACGGCGAAGCCCGGCTGACGCAGGCGGTCCTCGAGGTCTCGAGCCCCGAGCGCAAGACGGTGTATTTTCTCGCCGGCCACCAGGAGCTGCAGCCGGACGACACCGACCCGAATCTGGGCCTGTCGCTGGCCGCCGACATCCTGCGGGAGCGCGGCTACCAGGTGCGCACGCTCGATCTTTCGCTCAGCCGCGACATTCCGGATGACGCCTCGGTGCTGATCGCGGCCCGGCCGCGCTCGGCCTATTCGCCGCGCGAACAGGAGCTTTTGCGCCGCTACCTGACGGCCCGCGAGGGCCGCTTCATCCTGCTGGCGGCGCCGGGCACCCGCCCGGGCCTGGGGCGGCTGCTGGCGGACTGGGGCGTGATCCTGGACGACGACGTGGTCGCCGACGCGGGCGCGGCCAATCTGACGGAGGACGGCGACCTGATTGTGCGCAACTTCGCCGTCCATCCGGCCACGGCGGCGCTGCTCGGGGGCTCCTTCGAGCCGCGGCTGCGCCTGGGCGGCGCGCGTACGGTGCGGATTGATACGGCTTTTGCGGCCGCCAACGGGTTGGACGACGTCGTGCTGGCGTCACTGGGCCCGGGCCCGGCCGGGCCGGCCGGCCTGGCGGTCGCGGCGGCGCACGCCGCCCCCCGCGACAACCTGCCGTTCAGCGTGCGCAATGGGCGGCTGGTGGTGATCGGCTCCGGCGACCTGTTCGACAATGCGCGCATCGCCCGCCAGGGGGCGCTCGATTTTCTGCTTGGCTGCGTCAACTGGATGGCCGATCGCGACCGCGAGCTGAACATTCCGGCCCGGCCCCTGGAGCGATTTCAGCTCTCGCTCACGGCGCGGGAACTGCAGAATCTCCGCTACAGCCTGATGTTCGCCGTGCCCGGCGCCGCCGCCCTGCTCGGCCTGATCGTCTACTGGACTCGCCGCTCCTAGCCCGCCCCATGCGCACCAAAGTCACGCTCGTCCTGCTGTTCCTGAACCTCCTGCTGTTCCTTTTCATCTTCCGCTTCGAGCGGGCGTGGCGCACGGAGCTGGCGGAGCAGGAGGTGAGGCACCGGGTGCTGGGGGCGGAAGCGGCCGATCCCACCTCCATCACGGTCGTGGCGCCGGGCGAGAGCTATCGGCTGGAGCGGCGGGCCGGGACCTGGCGGCTGACCCAGCCCTTCGACTGGCCGGCCAATCCGGCGGCCGTGGACCGGATCCGCACCGACCTGCAGCTGCTGGACGACGAGACCAGCTTCAGCGTCAAGGACATGCTGGCCAGCGGGCAGTCGCTGGCCGACTACGGTCTCGACCATCCCGCCATGACGGTGACCCTGGCCGGCCCGCGCGCGGGCGCGGTGCTGCGCATCGGCAACGTCACCAAGGTCGGGCAGCGCCTGTATCTGCTCTCCTCCGACGGGTCGCGGGTCCATGTCGTGGGGCGCGGGATCGTCGACTCCCTGACCCTGCCGCTCGACCGGCTGCGCTCGGATGACGTCCTGACGATCCCCGTGTACGAGGCGCGGTCGCTCAATCTCCTCATGCCGGGACACGCGCGCGTGCGCATCCAGCGCGACGGCGACCGCTGGTCGTTCGAAACGCCGGTGCCGGCGCGGGCCGACGCGGCGGCCGTCGAGATTGCGATCAATGCCCTGGGACGGCTGCGCGTGCGCAGCTTCGCCCCGGATCCGGCCGACGCGCAGCCGGAGCCCGCCCGCGAGGCGCGGATCACCGTGGAAGGCAACAATCGCGCCGAAACCCTGTATGTCGGCGGCCCCGTGCCGGGCGCCGCCGCCTCCGGGGGCGAGGTCCGCTACGCCCAGCTCGAGGACCCGTCCCAGTCCTCCGGCCGCTCCGTTCGCTTCACGGCGGTTTTTCCCGCCGGGCTTTGGCAGACGCTGGGGAACGCCGCCGTGGATCTGCGCGATCGCCACGTCCTGGAATTGGACGCCGGCGCGGTGACCGGCATCGAGATCCAATCGCCCCCCGCCTCCGATGTCGTGCTGCGCCGCCTGGAGCCTGGCGCCGGCCAGCCGGGATGGCAGCTGATGCTGCCGCCGGAGGGCGGGCGCGGGCCGCGGACGATCGCCGCCGATGCGGGGGCGGTGCGCCGGCTGCTCGATTACCTGGGCGGGCTGACCGCCACCCGCTTCGCGAGCGACGCCCCCACCGATGCGGAGCGCGAGCGCTGGGGACTGGCGCAGCCGGAGCGGCGCATCATCCTGGCCGCGGGCCGGGTGACGCAAACGCTGGAGGTCGGCCGGCCGGATCCGGCCTCGCCCGAGGCCTTTGTCCAGCTCGCCTCCGGATTGTCGGTGTATGCGGTGGCGCCCGAGATCTTCCGCGAGACCCCCGCCTTTCCCGGCGACTGGCGGGATCGCCAGCTCATGAACCTGCCGGACAGCGCCCGCCTGGTCGCCGCGTCGCTGACCGACCTGGCCACGGGCAAGGTGCTGTGGGGCTGGGGCCAGCCGGTGCCGGCGGGTGCGCCGGCCGTGCCGGCCTCGCGGCTGGGTGCGATCGCGGCGCTCGACCGCGAGTGGCGCGGGCTGCGCGCGGCCCGCTTCGGGCCCGGGGAATTCACGGCCGCCGAGAGTCCCGCCGGCCCCTGGGCCTGCCGGCTCGAGGGCACGTTCCTGCTTCCCGGCGGCGGCCGCGGGGACACGCGCATCGCCCATGTGCTCTATCTGACGGCGCGGCTCGGCGGCACGGAGCAATGGGGCGGAGCGCCCGAATTCGGCAGCGCCTTTGAGCTGGAGCAGCCCCTGATCGACGCCCTTTGGACGCTGACGTACGGCGATCGCGATCCCGGCCCCCCGCCGCAACCATGATCCGGCCTGCGGTGCGTCACCTCGGCCGCCTGCTGCTCCTGTTCGCGTGCTGGACGCTTTGGATTGTGCTGGCGGCGGCGCTGGGCCTGCAGATTTTCGTTGCCACCCATCACGAGATGGCCGTTCCCCGGCCGGTTCTGACCGCATTGGAGCGGCGGCTGTCGTTCGCGGGGCTGCGGGCCGATTTTGGCCGGACCCGGCTGGATCCGACCGGCCGCATTCTGATGGAGGATGTGCGGGTGCGTTTTCAGGGGTTCGAGGAGCCCATTCTCGTGGCGCAGGTGGTGTCCGCGCGCCTGGGTCTGCTGGCGCTTCTGACCGGCCGGCTCGAGGCGGGCGAGATCCGGGTCAGCGGGCTTTCGCTGCGCGTCCCGGCCATGTTTTCGCCTTCGGGCACGTCCGACGAGGTGCTGAGCGACATGGACATCGACCTCGTTCCGCGCGGAGAGCGGCTGCGGGTGCCGTATTTCAGCGCCCGGGCCGGGGTGGTGGAAGTGGCGGGCAGCGGAGATCTGCTGCTGGAATCCGGGAGCGGCCCGGGCGCGGCGCTGCCGGCGCCCCCGCTGCTGGCGCGGCGATATGCGGGCTGGACGCGGATGGCCGCTTCGTGGCTGGCCGCGCTGAGCGCCGTGGAGCGGCCGGTCGTGCGCCTGCGGTTCGAGTCGAATCCCGACCGCTCGCTCGGCGTCGCGGCCACCGCCTGCGCCGATGCCGTGCGGCTCCCGGGGGCGGCGCAGGTGCGCGCGTACGGGGTCCGCGCGGAGGGGCGGTGGAGATTCCGCTCTCCGGACACGTCGGTCGTTCTCGGCTTCGAGGCCGCGCGGCTGGTCCTGCCGCGGGTGGCGGACGCCCGCGGGGTCGTGGGCACCGCCGAGGTCGTGCCCGGCAACGGCGGGGGATGGCCCGTGACGGTGCGCCGCGTCGCCATCGCGGCTCGGTCGCTGTACGGTTCGGGCATTCCGGCGGCGACCCCTTTCGGGCGCTTTGATGTCGCCGGTTATCCGGCCGTGTCCGGCGCCGTCCACGCGCTGGTCTGGGGCCAGCCGGTGGCCCTCACCGGCACGGCCAATGCCGCGACGCGCGTCGCCGATGTGGATTTTCAGGCGCGGATCGACCCGGCGGCCCGCGCCTTCCTGGAGACCCACCGCTTCAAGGGCATCAGCCGGTACCTGGACTGGGAACAGCCGATCGCGGCGCAAGGGGAATGCCGCTTTGGCCCCGGGGGGCACTTTCAAAGCGCCTGGGCGCGGGTGGCCATCCACGGGCTGGTCGCCCGCACGGTTCGCATCGACGAGGCGGGCGGCCGGATCGAGTTCGATGGCAGCCGTCTGCTTGCCCCCCATGCGTTCGCGCGCATCGGCGCGGACGTCGCGGCCGGTTCGTTCGCGCAGGACCGGGCGGGGAACTACCGCTTTTTGCTGCGCGGCCGCCTCCGGCCCTTGGACATCTCGCCTTGGATTGCCGGCGGCTGGTGGCCCGATTTCTTCGGCAACTTCGCCTTTCCGGCCGCGCCGCCCGCGGCGGATATCGATCTGCGGGGCTGCTGGACCGACGGCAACAAGGCGGAAGTCTTTCTGCGGGTCGACGCGCCGGGGGCGCGGTTCAAGGGGCTGGATTTCGACGATCTGGCGGGGCGGATCTTTGTCCGGCCCCAATTTGTGGATGCGCTCGAGTTCGCGGCCCGGCGGGGCGGCGGCGCGGCGACGGGCCGTTTTTCGCGCACGTTCAGCTTTGCGGCGAACGATTGGAGCCGGATCGATCTGCAGGTGCGGTCCACGCTCGCGCCGGCGCCGATCCTCGGGTTGCTCGGCTCGGATGGGCAGGCGGTCGCGGCCGGATTCGATTTCCCGGTTCCGCCGCAGGTTCAGGTCAGCGGATTCTTCACCGGCCCGGGCGATCCGGCCGGCAGCCATCGGCGGCTGTTCATCCGCATGCAGAGCGACCGGCCGCTCGCGTTTCACCGGCTGCCGCTGGATGCCGCGACGCTGGACGCGCGGCTCGACGACGACGATCTGACCGTCGAGAACGTCCGGGCGGATATCGCCGGCGGCCGCGCCGAAGGCAGCGGAGAGCTCTCCGGGCCGGCGGCCGCCCGCCGGCTCAAGTTCACCGTGACCCTTTCCGACGTCAGCCTGCCGCGGGCCGTTTCGGCGGTGGCGGGCCTGGCCGGCAAGGCGACCGCGGCGGCCGGCAAGGGGGCGGTCAGCCGGGTCATCGGGCCCAAGGCGGACGTGCGGGTGAACGCGAACGCGTCGGCGCAAGGCGACTTCGGCGATCCCTACAGTTTCCACGGCTCGGGCACGATCGATCTGCGCGGCCGCGAGGTCGGCGAACTGCGCATGCTCGGGCTCCTGTCCTCGCTCCTGCGCTTCACCGCGCTGCGCTTCACGGCCGCGTCCGCGCAGTTCATCATCGACGGCGGCCAGGTGGTCTTTCCCGACATCACCGTCACCGGCGCCAATTCCGCGATCACGGCCAAGGGGACGTGCGGCCTGGAGAACGGGGAGCTCGACATTCGCGCCAAGCTCAATCCGTTCAAGGAAAGCCACGCGCTGCCCCAGCGGTTCATGGACCTGGTCCTGACACCGGTTTCGGACGCGCTGGAGGTCCGGCTCATCGGCACGCTTGCCAAGCCCGACTGGGTGTTCGTCAATGGTCCCGGCAACTTCCTGCGCAACCCGGCCCCGGGAAATGGCGTTGCCCCCATCCATTGAATCCCCTTTTTGAAGTTCATGATCCGTGAGCGGAGCTCGGCCGTGCGCCGGCTGGCCGAAGCGGTTGCCGGTTCCCTGGCGGCCGGCGCAGGCATCTCCGCCCTGATCGGCTACGCGGCCAACGTGCCGCTGGCGTATCATTGGACCGAAAGCGTGCTGATCGCGCCGTGGGCGGCCGCCGCGATGGTGGCGGCGGGCGCCGCCCTCGTGATCCATGCCTGGCGCAATGTGGCCCGCCTGGAGGGCGTCCCCCCGCTGTGGGCGCCGGGGCCCGTCGCGATCGTGGCCGCGATGGTGGTGCTCACCCTCTGGCTCGGGCTGACGGAGCGCGAAAACGCGGCGTTCCAGGGGCGGACCCTGCAGGCGGCCGCGGAGGTCGCGCGCAGCGTGGCGGCGACGATGGACCGCGAGCAGAACGCCTTCGAACGCCTGGCGCGGGATTGGTCGGGCGGCGGCGGCGATTCCGTCCGCCTGGAGCAGATCGACGCCGCGGCGCAATTCGACAAGTCCGCCCCCATCGGATGCACCGCGATTTCGCGGGTGGATTCGGCCGGCCACACGCTCTGGACCGTCCCCGCGGCCGGCAACGAGCGCCTCCTGGGCTTCGACCAGATGTCGGTGCCGGAGCGGCGCGAGGCGCTGGACCGGGCCGACCGCCGCGTCGTGATTTCCGGCAGCACCGAGGTCGCCGGCCATCCGGGGGGAGGCTTCGTGATCTTTGCGCCGGTCAGCGGCGCCGGCCACCGCCAGGGCTGGGTCGCAGCCGAATATCTCTACGAGCCGCTGGTGCGGAGCGTGGTCGAGGATGACCTGAAGCTGGCCGACGAATACTACGTCAGCGCCGACGTCGGCGGACTGCCGGTTTACGCGGGGGGAGGCATCGATCCGGCGGCCGGCGCCCGCTACCAGGTGGCGCGCTCGTTCACCGTCGAGGACCGGCCCTTGACCGTGGTCGTGACGCCCGCGGATCCCCAGCGGCTGCGCGACCTGCGCTCGCTGCCGACGTTCGCCCTGGCGGCCGGGCTGATCCTGACGGGCCTGCTCAGCCTGAGCACGCATTTCGCGCGCGGGGCGCGGGCCGGGCAGCGCGCCGCGGAAAAATCCAACCGCCTGCTCATTCAGGAGAACGAGGAGCGCCGGCGGGTGGAGAACCGGCTCAAGCTTTCGGACGAGCGCCTGCGCCTGGCGCTCGATTCGACCGAAATCGGCATCTTCGAATGGAGCGTCAGCTCCGGGCACGTGTTCTTCAGCAGCGGATTGTGGGCGATGTTCGGCTACGACGGCGCGCGGATGCCCGCCACGGCGGCGGCGTGGGAAAACCTCATCCATCCGGATGACGCGGGCTCGTTTCGGTCCCGCATGGACGCGCAGCTCGCCGGCAGCACGAACTTCGTCGACTTCGAGTACCGCGTGCGCAACGCCGCGGGACAGTGGCGCTGGGTTTACATGCGCTCGAAGGCCGTGACCAGCGACGCGCGGCAGCGGCCGACCCGTTTGATCGGCACGGTCCAGGACGTCACGGCGCGGGTGGAAACCGAGCACCAGCTGCGCCGCGCCAAGGCCGAAGCCGACGCCACCTCGCGGGCGAAGAGCGAGTTCCTGGCCTCGATGTCGCACGAGATCCGCACGCCGATGAACGGAATCATCGGCATGACGAGCCTGATCATGGACACGCCGCTCACCGACGAGCAGCGCGACTATGTCGGCACGATCCGCAGTTCGAGCGAAGCGCTGCTGACGATCGTGAACGACATCCTGGACTTCTCCAAAATCGAGTCGGGCAAGCTCGAGCTGGAGCGGACGCCCTTCGCGCTCGCCCCCTGTCTGGAGGAGACGCTGGACCTGTTCACGGCGGCGGCGGCGGAAAAAGGCGTCGAGCTGGCCTATCGGGTCGACCCCCGCATCCCGCCCTGGCTCCGCGGCGACGTGACGCGGCTGTGGCAGATCGTGAGCAATCTGGTCAACAACGCGGTGAAGTTCACCGCCGCCGGCAGCATCACGGTCGAAGTCCGGCGCCTGGACGATCTGCCCGACGGCCGGCTGAAGCTCGAGTTCGCGGTGCGCGACACCGGAATGGGCGTGCCTCCCGACCGCATGGGCCGCCTGTTCAAGGCGTTCAGCCAGGTGGATTCATCCACGACGCGGCGCTTTGGCGGCACGGGCCTGGGCCTGGCGATCTGCGACCGGCTCTGCCAGCTCATGGGGGGTTCGATCCGCGCCGAAAGCAGCGCCGGGCACGGCTCCGCGTTCATCTTCACCATCGTGAGCGAACCGGCGGCCCCTCCGGCCGACCTGGAGCAATGGCCGGCCCTGCCGCCGGAGCTGGCGGCCGGGACGGTCCTGGCGATCGAGGACAACCCGGTGACCGCCCAGCGCCTGCGCGATCTGCTCGAGCGCTGGGGCGCGCGGTGCGAAGTGGCGTCGTCGGCGGCGGAGGCCGACCGGCTGGCGACCACCTTGCCGACGCCGCCCGCGCTGCTGGTGATCGACCACCCGGCGGGGCAGGCGCCGCTGCCGGAGCAGGGCACGGCGGTGCTGGCCTGTCCGCGGCTGGTCATGACGGCGTTCGGCCGCACGGCCGAGGCGGCGCCGGGACGCGCGGTCGAAAGCGTGACCAAGCCGCTCAAGACCGGCGCCTTGCTGCAGGCGATCGTGCGGCTCTTCGACCGGCGGAAGGTGGCGCAGCGCCCCGCGGGCGGAACGGGCGACGTGCTCGCCGCGGAGATACCCCTGCGCGTGCTCCTAGCGGAGGACAACAGCGTCAATCAGAAGGTGGCGATGGGGCTGCTCATGCGCCTGGGCTATCGCGCCGAACTGGCGAGCAACGGGCGCGAGGCGGTGGAGCGGGCCCTGACCGGGGAATTCGACCTGATCCTCATGGATCTGCAGATGCCGGAAATGGATGGCCTGCAGGCCAGCCGGGAAATCCGCAAGCGGCTGCCCCGGGGGCAGCAGCCCAAGATCATCGCGCTGACGGCCAACGCCATGCAGGGCGACCGGGAACTGTGCCTGTCCGCGGGGATGGACGACTACGTCGCCAAGCCGGTCAAGCTGCCGGAGGTCGCGGCAGCCATCCGGCGGCAGTTTCCCAAGGTCGCCGTGTAGTTTCGGCGGCTGCCGCGCGGGCCCGGTCAGGCGCGAGCCCGCTTCCGACGGAATCCGGCAATAACGAGCATACCCACCCCGAGGAGGGCGGCCGTCGACCCAGCGTCGGGGACCGGGCGGGCGATGGCGAAGCTGAAGCCGGAGTACCAGTTGGCGATTCCGCCCAATTCGACCCCATAGGGGGACCCGAGGTCGGTGTACGCGTAATAGCCTCCCTGCTGCGGAGCAAAGACGAAAAATGGGCCGTCCCCGTTGGGGAATCCGAGGTCGGTTCCGACCTGGTCCGCCGCGCTCTGGGCGTACGACTCGTTGCCCCACCAGGGCTGCGCCTCGAGCGTCGCAATGTACTGGTCGGGGCTCTCACCGGGCGTGGAGACAATCACGTCATACGAAGTCGAACCCAGCGTGATCGTATCGGCGCGGCCGGACGGGGCGAACGCGGCCAACAGACCGCAGAGGGAAAGCAAGGCGTAGGGAATCTTGGCGGTCATTAGGGCTCGGCACAGCATAATATGAGCCATGATTCTTGGAATCCGGCAATCCATTGAAAACCAATGTGATCAGTCAAGCCGCCGATTCGTTGCATTCTTAGGGGGCCACGTGAAGTGTAACGTTTTCCGACGCCAGGTTAGGGGAGCGGACGCATTTCGAGAGGATCGGCGGCGAGATCGAATCGCAGCCATGGCGTGGACCGGCCGGGTTCCCGGACGATTTTTGATGTCTCGGTTCGTTCCGCGACCCACGGTCGGTCGCATTGGTGGGCGAAAGGAGCGACCGAGGGCATCGAGGAGAGAACGGGAGGGCGGGGGGCCTCGAGGGGGTCGAGGGTGAGCGCCTCAAGATGCAGGAGCGAGACCGGGGCCGTCACCGTCCGGGGGGCATGGCCGGGCGAGCGGATGAGCAGCGGCACCCGGATGCTCTCCTCGTGCGGCCAGCCTTTGCGGAAAAGGCCGTGGGCCCCATGCATGTCGCCGTGGACGGAGGTGAAGACCACGGTCGCCTCGGCCGGGACGCGGGCGAGCAGCCGGCCCAGCGCGCGGTCGGTGGCGGCGAGGTGCGCGTAGTAGCCGGAGAGCTCGGCCCGGGCGCGCGCCTCGACGGCCCCGCCGCGCGGAACGTTGGCGGCCAGCCGCAGGCCGGCCGCATCAGGAGCTTGGATACCGGAAGCCGGCGCCCCGTAGGGCGGGTGCGGCGGCTCGAGGCTGAGGAGGCAGAACCAGGGCCCGGCCGGCGCTTCCGCGATCCATTCGCCGGCGCGCTGCGCCAGGACGTCCGACTGGTAGCCGGGAAACCGGACCGGCGCGGGCAGGCGGCTGCCGTGCAGCCAGGGGTCGTTGAGCAGGAATCCGCCTTCGAACCCCTCCCAGAACTGGAATCCGCCGCGGTCCTCGGGGGCGACGCGCGTGCGGGCGTGAACCTCGCCCACCGGGGGGGCCGAGCGGTCGCGGGGCGCCAGATGCCACTTGCCGAAAAACGCCGTGGCGTAGCCGCGCTCGTTCATGCGGTGGGCGACGGTGCGCGCCTCCCGGGGCAGCGGGTCGAAATAATCGGAGACGCCGTTGGCGGGGCAGGGGACTCCCGTCAGGATGGCGGCCCGGGCGAAGGGCCCGAACGGGTGCGGCGTGATCGCGGCGTCGAAGCGGACCGACTGCGCCGCCAGCGCGTCCAGGGCCGGGGTCCGCGCATTGGGGTCGCCGGCGTAGCCGAGCGCCTGTCCGCGCCACTGCGTGGTCAGAATCCACAGGATCGATCGCACCGTGGCGATAAGGGTGGCGTACGACGGCCTGAAGGATCAAGGTCTTTGCCCCCATGACTGTTGCGCCCAGGCCGAGCTCGCGACCCCGCTGGTGGCAATGGCCGACCGTTCTTTCGCTGGATGCTCCCGCCGTGGCGCTGGCCTGGCAGGCGCTGGTCGCGGAACAGGTCGGAGTGCGGCTGGGGGCCGCGCCCCGCCTCGTGCTCGGCGCCTCGGTCTGGCTCGCGTACAGCGTCGACCGGTGGATTGAGGGGTGGCGCCTGCACCCTGCGCAGGTGCAGACGCAGCGCCATGCATTCTATCAGCGGCAGCGGTGGCCGCTGGCCGTCCTGTGGATGGGCCTGCTGGGGGTGGATCTGGGAGTCGCCTGGGGCGGGCTCGAGCGGGGCCAGTTCTGGGCCGGCGCCTGCGTGCTGCCGCTGGTGGCGGCGTACCTGTTCTCGCACCAATTCATCCACCGCCATCATCCCGGCCGGCTGCCCAAGGAGATCTGCGTCGCCGGCCTGCTGGCCGTGGGGATCGGCGTGTTCATCCTGCCTCTGCTCCCGCCCGGCCACGGCGGGCGCCTGACGTGGCCGCTGGCCCTGTTTGCCCTGCTGGCCTTTGCCAACTGCGCGCTGATCTCGGCGTGGGAGCACGGGGTGGACCGCGCGCAGGGGCAGACCTCGCTTGCCCATCAGTTCAGCGGCGGGCATGCGCTGGCGCGAGCGGCGGCGGCGGCGGCGCTGCTCGCCGGTCTGGCCGCGGCCGTCGCGCTCCCGTCCTTTCGGGCGAGCGGAAAGGCGGCGGCCCTGTCCGGGCTCCTCCTTTTGCTCATCGACCGGGGCGAACCTCGCCTGGGCCGCCGGGCGGCGCGCGTGCTGGCGGACGCCGCGCTGCTCACGCCCCTCCTCTGGCTATGAGAGAAAAGCCGGCGGCGAACTTCGATTGCCTGGCCGGAGTGTACCGGGCGTTGGAAGTGGCGGCCTTCGGCGGAGACCTGGCGCGGACCCGCTTTTGCCTGCTGCCCGGCCTGGCCGACGCGGAATCGGTGCTGATCCTGGGCGAGGGCGACGGCCGCTGCCTGGAGCGGCTGGCCGCCCTGGCGCCGCAGGCCCGTTTCCATTGCATCGACGCCAGCGCCGCGATGCTCGCCCGCGCGGCGGCGCGGCTTGCGCCCGACGCGCGCGCTCGTGTGACGTTCGAGCGCGGCGACGCGCGGGCGGCGCGGCTCCCGCCGCGGCGCTACGACGCGGTGGTCACGCTGTTTTTTCTCGATTGCTTCACGCCCGGAGAGGTGCGCGCGCTCGTGGCGCGCCTGCTGCCCGCGCTGCGCCCGGCGGCGCGGTGGCTCTTCGCCGACTTCTGCCTGCCCCCGGCGGGCTGGCGGCGCTGGCGGGCGCAAGCCTGGCTTGGGGTGCTCTATGGGTTCTTTCGGGTGACGACGCGCCTGTCCGCGCGCCGGCTGCCTCCCGCCGAGGAGATCCTGTCCGCCGCGGGCTTCACGCCGGAACGCGCGGCGACGTTTCAGCACGGGCTGCTGCGCGCCGTGCTTTTTACTGCAGATCGAGCGGCATCGACTGGATCCGCGCCGCCACCTGGTTGAGCAGGGCGGCCGGATGCTCCGGCAGCGTGTCGTCGCCCGTCTTGAGCACCACCATCGGCGAGAAGTCCTTCAGCAGCGCGCAATAGTCGTGATTGACCATGATGCCGAGCAGTTCGCCGGTGTGGCTGAAAACGAGGTCGCCCGGGGCCGGGCGCATGTCGGCGCCTCCAAACAGGCGCTTGAAGAAGCGGTTGTCCACCCGGACGTAGCCGGGGTTGGAGGGGTCGAGCTTGAAGGAGAGCACGCCGTAGCCGCGCGCGCCGTTGATCAGGACCGCATCGGGAAACCGGAACGGATCGGTGGCCAGGCTGTACACCTTGGCGCCGAGCGCGGCGGCCTGGGCGTCCGTCAGCGGGATGGCGACCACCCGCGGATCCACATTGAGAAAATCGAGCTCGCTGCCCGAGGTGCGGTAATCCGGCGGATGCGTGAAGGTGACGCCAATCCGGTTCCAATCGTAGTTCTGCTGAAGGTCGGAGAACGTCGTGTCGTCGATATGGAGCAGGGCGTAAACCTGGTGCCCGTCGCTCACCAGCACGGTCGGGGTCTGCTTTTCGCGCGTCACCTCGTGGAAGACCCCCTGCCGGGCCGCGGTGAAGTGGGTTTCGACCCGGTTGGCGAGGAAGTCGTTGAACAGGACGTTTTCGTTGATCGGCCGGTTCTCGCGGATTTCCTGCGTCAGCGCGCCCGAATTCCGGGCCAGCTGGCCGACTCCCTGGGCGAGCTGGGTGGTGGAGGCCTCGACCTTCAGCCGGTCTTCCCGCTCCTGCGCGACCTGGGTCTGAAGCTGCGCCGCCTCCTGCTGCAGGTTCTGGCGTTCGGTTTCACCCACGGCGACCTGGGTCGTCAGGCCGGAAATGATCTGCTGGGCCCGCTGCTGCTCGGATTCCATCCGCGTCAGCTCGCGGCGCTGGCGCTCCGTCTCCGCGCGGCGCTCCTCCAGCTCGCGCTCCAATTGCGTCAGCTGGTCCTGCGTCAGGCTGGATTCGCGCCGGGCCGCCTGGGCCGTTTCGGCCAGCTGCTGCGCCGTCTGCTCGCTCTGCCGCAGCTGCGCGGCGAGCTGCTCGCGCTGCGCCTGCAGCTGCGCGAGGCCCTGCTGGCGCTCGTTCAGGTCGCTTCCCGCCTGCGCCAGGCGCTGCTCGAGCGCCTGGCGCGTGGCCGTTTCGTCGGCCAGGGACTGGCGCATGGTGGCGACCAGGTCCTGGTCCTTGGTGGCGGCGTTCGCGCCGACCTGGGGCACCGGCGGCTGCTGCGTGCGCGCCGGCTCCACCTTCTCCCACCTGGTCAGGGCGATCAGGTTGAGGAAGAGGAAATCGATGATGATCAGCAGCAGCGTCTTGTTCATGGCGCGGAATCAGGCCGGCGATGCCCGCAGGCCGGTCTCGTGCTCGAGGATCAGGCGCCGCTTGAACAGGCGCACATGGCGGATCTTGACCAGGGCGACGCAGAGCAGGCCGAACAGATTGGAGGAATAGGCCGCGAGGAGGTTGGGCGAGATCACCCCCAGGACCTGGAGGACCAGGGCGGCGGCGGTGCCCATCATGCCCACGTACAGCCCGCTATCGAACAGGTTCTCCTCGTTCTCCATCAGCCGCAGCTTGAGCAGCGGCGCGACGTTTTGGCGGGCGATCTGGTTGATTTTCTGCAGGCAGATGAAGTACATCATCACCTGCAGGAGGGCGAAAATCCCGATGGTAACGAGCGTGGAGGTGTTCATGGAGACGCTATGGATTTGAGATGCGGAAGGAGGGGGCGGACCCTGCGTGACAAGCATGGCCAGCCGCAGGTGCGGGAGATAGTCGGCGGAGGGGGCGGACTTGAGCAGGAAAGGTTCGGTGGCGACGACCAGCAGGCCGGTGAGAAAGACCGCGAGGATGCCCGCGCGGAGCTGCGGCGCGGCCCGCTCCGATTCGGTGATGCCCTCGGGCGACACCATCCAGCGGTCCAGGCCGATGAGGACCAGGAATGCGGCCACGAACCAGCCGAGCCACTTCAGGCCCAGCGCCACGCGCGGATGGGTCAGCACCAGGTCGGCGCCCGGGGCCCAGGTGAAGGCGGTGTGGATCACCGGCTCCTGCCGGCTGATCAGCAGCTTGACGGCGCCGCGCCCGTCGCTGAGCGCCAGGCGCAGGTCCGCGGCGCCGGCCCGGCCGTACTGCAGCAGGTAGTCGGCGACGCGGTCCGCTGAATTCGTGAAGAGGGCCGCGGTGTAGATGACGGGAAATTCGTGCGAGGCGGCGCGCGCCAGCTGCGCGTATTCGGCGACCGTGCGGGTGCTGTCGCTGCGCCCCATCAGTTCCGTGAGCTGGGCCCAGTCGAGCCGCCGCGACAGCGAAAGCAGGTCGATATAGAAGGATCCCAGCGGCCCCAGATCGCCCTGCGCGAGCGCGCTGTCGGCCAGCGCGTGCAGGTCCCGCTGCAGCGCCGGCCCCAGGTGATCGCTTTGATAGAGCAGCGCCGTCAGCAGCACCAGGGCGTCCGTGGGCTGTCCGCCCGGCTGGTCGGCCGCAGGCAGCCCCGCCGCCTTATAGCCCAGCCGCGCCGTGCGCAGGATGGCCTGGACTCCGAACGAACCGGAGGTCTGGAGGTAGCGGCGCAGGGAGTCGCGCGCGTGCTGGGTGATGAAAAAGGTCATGACCGGCGTGCTCGACGTGCGGCCGGTGGGAGCGCGCAGGTTGAAGAGCGGGTCGAGGAACGGATCCCACCCGCCCCAGGCGGTGAACTCCGGCTGGCGCTTCTGCAGTTGCTCCAGCTGGCGGTCGAGGTCGGCCGTCATCGGCGCGCCGATCTCCCGCGCCGTGTCGCGCACAAGCAGCGCCGGACCGATGCGCTCGCGATCGACCAGCTGCTTGCCGAACTCCACCACGGAGCTGGTATCCCGCCCCGCGGCCCGCAAGAGGCCGGGGCTCAGCGATTCGAAATGCGCGGGGATCAGCCAGGCGAGGAAGCCGATGACGACGCCGGCGAGGACCGTGAGCGGACCCGAGTATGACGCCGTGCGGGATCCTGAAAAGGTGGCGCTCATATCGTCCGTAGTCTTTGTGGCACTATTGATTTGCGACAGCGGCAGACCGAAGCCACCCTGCACGACGCTCTGACCGATGCCGCTTTCGATTGTTCACTATAACGAGCCTATTTTGAGGAAGAAAGGGAACAAAGTCACAGATTTCGGCCCCGAAATTGAAGCCTTTGGGCGTGACATGATTGCCGCGATGCACGCGGCCGAGGGAATCGGCCTGGGGGCCCAGCAGGTCGGAAAGGCTCTCCAGGTGTGCGTGGTGGATCTGCGCAAGAGCGACGCGGAATACTCCTGGGAATTGGACGGGGGAAAGCCGCCGCCGGAGATCTTCATGCCCATGATCCTGGTGAATCCGCGCGTGATTCCCACGCCCGGCGCCGCCGAAACGGCCTACGAGGAAGGATGCCTGTCGTTTCCCGGCATCCGTGGCGACGTCACCCGTCCCGACGAAATCACCGCCGAGTATCAGGACGAGCATGGCACGCCGCACCGGCTGAGGTGCAACGGCCTGCTGGCCCGGTGCATCCTGCACGAGATCGATCACCTCAATGGCGTCCTCTTCATCGATCGCATGGAAAAGGCCACCCGGGCCGAACTCGATGAAGCCATCCGGGCGCTGGCCCGGGAAACCCGGGACAGGACGCGGACCCGGGCATGATCGAATTTGGGGCGGCCTTTCTCGAGCACAGCCATATTTATGGCCAGTGCGACGGGCTGCTTCAGGCGGGGGCGAAGCTGCGCTGGGTCTACGATCCGGACCCGGCCAAGGTGCGGGCGTTCGCGGAGCGATTTCCCAGCGTGCGCATTGCGCGCGCCTACGACGAGATCCTCGACGACCGGGCGGTGGCGCTCGTGGCCGCGGCGGCGGTGCCCTCCGAGCGGGCGGGGTGGGGCGTGCGCGCCATGGAGGCGGGAAAGGACTATTTCACGGACAAGGCGCCGTTCACCGACCTGAACCAGCTGGACCGGGCGCGGGAGGCCGCGGCCCGGACGGGGCGCAAGTATCTCGTTTACTATAGCGAACGGCTGCACGTGGAGTCGTCCGTCCGCGCCGCGGCCCTCATCGCCCAGGGCGCCATCGGGCGCGTGATCCAGGTGCTCGGCCTGGGGCCGCACCGCTTGAACGCGGGCGCGCGGCCCCCGTGGTTCTGGGAGCGCGCCAAGACCGGCGGCATCCTCTGCGACATCGGCAGCCATCAGGCGGACCAATTCCTGGCCTTTTCCGGAGCCAAGGAAGCGACCGTGGTGTCGGCCCGGGTCGCCAACTTTGCCCATCCGGACCGGCCGGAATTCGAGGATTTCGGCGAATGGTCGCTGATCGGGGACAACGGCGCGTCGAGCTACATGCGCGTCGACTGGTTCACCCCGGCCGGGCTGCCCACGTGGGGCGATTGCCGGACCGTGGTGCTGGGCACGCAGGGCTATATGGAGATCCGGAAATACGTCGATATTGGCCGGGACCGGACGGGCGACCATCTTTACCTGGTCGACGGGAACGGGGAACGCCACCTCGCGGTGGCGGGGAAGGTCGGGTTTCCGTTTTTTCGCGCCCTGATCCACGACTGCATCGAGCGGACGGAAAACGCCATGACCCAGGCCCATGCGTTCAAGGCGGCCGAAATCAGCCTGCGCGCCCAGGCGGCCGCCCGGCGCGTCCCTTAGCTCAGATTGACGGGTCGACCGGAGGCGCCCGCAGTTCCTCGCGCCAAGTCTGCATGCGGGCCTGGGCCCCGAAGTGCTCGGCCTGGGCCTTGTCGCCCTTCTCCATCCACACCCGGGACAGGGTCGTGTTGATGAACAAGTCGCCCGGGCGGAGTTTATGCGCCGCTTGCGCGGCCGCCAGCGCGCGATCCAGGTTGCGGTGGGCAAAATGAATTTCGGCCAGCGCGTGCCAGGCCTCGAAGCAGGACGGGTCGGCCGCGATCGCGCGTTCCAGCTTGCCCAAGGCGTCCGCGTCCTGCCCCACGGCGTGGTCGTAGGTCGCATCTTCCACCAAGGTCTGGATCTCTTCGGGCGTCATGGGCTATACAATCAGCATCGCGTCGCCATAACTCAAGAAGCGGTAGCGTTCGGCAACGGCCTGGCCGTAGATGGCGCGCAGCCAGGGGATCCCGTCAGTCGAACCCGGCGCCAGAAAGGCCGCCACGAGGCACAGGAGGGTGGAGCGGGGCAGGTGGAAGTTCGTGATCAGGGCGTCGACGCCCCGAAACGCGGCCGGGGGATAAAGATAAAGGTCGGATTCCCCCCGGAAGGGATGGTCGAGCGGGGCTTCGTGCCGGCGGAGGTAATCCTCGATCGAGCGCACCGCGGTCGTCCCCACCGCAATCCGCCGGCCGGAGCCCGCCGCAAAGAGGGCGCGCTGCGTCGCCACGGGCATCTCGTACACTTCGCGATGGATGGGGTGCTCCTCCACCACCTCGGTGGCAATGGGTTTGAACGTGCCCAGTCCGACGTGGAGGGTCAGGTCGTGGCTGCCGATCC
>DASRSH010000326.1:0-4136 GCA_035656575.1 Opitutaceae bacterium | reverse complement strand
GACCCTATGCTCAAACCCGAGATTCTGGACACTTTCCTGCAGCTTCTGGACGAGGCGAAATCCACTGGCGACCGCGAGCCGACAGCGATGAACCTCGCCACGGTGGATGCCGGCGGCCGCATCAGCTCGCGCATCGTGCTGCTCAAGGGAGTCGATGGACGGGGTTTCGTATTCTACACCAACTACGAAAGCCGCAAGGGGCGCGACCTGGAGGGCAATCCCCGGGCCTCCCTGCTGTTTCCCTGGCACGCCTTCGAGCGCCAGGTCATCGCGGACGGGAAGGTGAGCAAGGTGACGCGCGAAGAGACGGAGGCCTATTTCCACAGCCGGCCGCGGCTGAGCCAGCTGGCCGCCTGGGCGTCGCAGCAGAGCGCGATCATCTCCGGGCGCAGCGTCTTGGAACAGTCCATGCGCGCCGTGGAGCAGAAGTACGCCGGCCAGGAAGTGCCGGTGCCGCCGCAGTGGGGCGGGTATCGGCTCGTGCCGGAGACGATTGAATTCTGGCAGGGGCGGCGCAGCCGCCTGCACGACCGCCTGCGCTACCGGCGGGAGAAGGACAGCTGGGTGATCGAGCGCCTTTCTCCGTGATCTATCTGGTGCGGCATGCCGAGGCGCACGACGCCGATCGGGACGAACTGCGGGAACTGACGGACCGGGGGAAGCGGGTGGCGGAGCGCCTGGGGCAGTTCCTGCGGCAGGCGCGCATCGTGGACGCAGAGGTCATCTGGCACAGCACCCTGGTTCGGGCCCGGCAGACGGCGGCGCTGATGGGGCGGGAAATGGGGATTTCCATCCTGAAGGAGATCAAGGGCCTCGCGCCGAACGATTCGCCCGCGGCTTTCGCGCGCAAGCTGACGGCCGTTCGCAGCGACATCGTCATCGTCGGGCATAACCCCCATTTGACCGCCCTGGGCACGCTCCTGGTCAAAGGCGAAGGCGCCAATCTGCCCGCGGTCGAATTCCCCAAGTGCGCGGCCCTGGCGCTGAACAACGTGGGTTCGGGCGAGCCCGGAGAGTGGTGCGTTGCCTGGCACCTTTCCCCGGCAATGTTGGACGCGTGAACGCGGATTTGGGATTGCTGCCGACGCGCACGGGCGGCGCGGCCGAGAACATGGCCGTCGACTTTCTGCTGCTGCAGCGGTGGCCCGCGGCGGCGCCCGCGGGGCCGCGGTTTCGGCATTACGAGTGGCGCGCGCCCGCGTTCACCTTTGGCTACAGCCAGAAGTGGACGGCCATTCAGGCGGCGCTGCCGCCGGCCGAAGGAGTGCGCTGGGACGTCTGCCGGCGCAACACGGGCGGGGGGCTCGTCGATCACCGGGAGGACTGGACCTACACGGTCGTCATTCCGCGCGGGCACCCTCTGGAGGAACTCCGCGCTTCGGAGAGCTATCGGCTGATTCACGAGGCGCTGGCGGAGGCGCTGCGCGCGCAGGGCGTGCCCGCCGCGCTCGCGGGCGCGCCGGCGCCGGAGGCTGCGGCGGAGCCGGGCCCTTTCGGCGTGTGCTTCCAGCGGGCGGAGCGCTTCGATGTGATCGTCCCCTCAGGCAAGATCGCCGGCGCGGCCCAGAAGCGCAGCAAGCACGGGCTCTTGTTCCAGGGCTCCATCTGGAAGCCGTCGGCGGGAAGGGCGATGGACTGGGAGCGATTCCATGGCGACTTCACGGCCGGCCTGGCCCGTGAGCTGGGCGGCACACCCGTGCCCATCCCGTGGCCGGATTTTGCGGAAGGCGAGGTGGAGGGCCTGACGGAGCAGTACGCGGACCCGCAGTGGAACGAGCACCGTTAGGTGGAAGCGGCGTCCCGCCGTTCGGCCTCGCCCGACCTTTGCATGAAAGTCGAGCTCATCGGTGCCCAATACCGGAAACGTGCTTTCGGGATTGTTGGGATTTGGTACGTGACCCCTTCCTTCACGGCTCGGGCTAGTGATGCGCCGGCGGCGCGGCCGCTTCCACTTTCTGCGTCTGCACCTTGTGCGGCTCGAATGGCCACTTCTTGTAGATGGCGGCGGCGGCGAGTGCGCCGCACACGGTGGCGAGCAGCGCCCAGAAGATCAGCCAGCGCCAGAACTCCGCCCGGTCGCGATAGGGATCGCGGCGGTTGCGGAGCGAGCCGGGCGGGATCATCGCCCGGTCGGTCAGCGCCCGGCCCAGGGGCATGTTGATTTTCACGCGGCCGTTGATCGCCCAGCCGCTGGCTTCCAGCAGCGGCCCCAGGGTGCGCTGGCGCAGTTTCAGCCACGCGATGAGCATGGACGGGCCGGAAATCGCCAGGATGACGCCCAGCACCCCCACCGGCATCCAGGCTTTGAGGCCCAAGAACGCGCCGAGAATGCCGCCGATGGCCGCGCTGATGCCGCCGACCGCCACGCCCAGCGCCGCGATCGTTCCCACGTCGAATTTCTTGGGGCCGGTCGTGGTCCCGGTGGAGGCGACTGCGCCCTGCAGCAGCGAGGCCGGGGCGGCTTCCGTCGACTGGGCCCGCTTGGCGAGCTGGTCCTCGATGAAGCGGACGAACTTCTTGTAGGGCGCGGCGAAGGCCTGGCGAATGCTGATCGGATTGTCGATCAGCTTCACGATGGTCGCGTCCCAATCGTTGCCGTGGCGGTCCACGAAGATGCCGTTGTGCCCGACGTAAAGGTAGTCGCTGTCGCCCTGGGTGAAGCAGGCGGCGATCTTCATCGTCGCGCCCGGGCGCTTGCAGTCCAGGTACCCGATGCAGGCCTTGCTCATCGTGGCGATCACCGCGTGGACGTTGGGATCGTCCACCTTGACGCACAGTTCGCAGGACCGGCTGTCGAGGTAGAGCAGGCCCGCCTGAAAGACGGCCCAGCGGTCCTTGGAATAGAAATCCGCAAAGTTGACGAAATTGTGCAGCAAGGTGCCCAGGTCGCGGCGGTAGCGGATCAGCCGTTCCAGGTCGACCAGGGCCTCGAAGCCCGGGCCCAGCTCGGCGTCGCGGGCGACCATCTGCATCAACCCGGCGCGGCCCTTGCCGGCCATGATTTCCCGGGCGCGCGCCAGATCGAGCGCCGCGACCTTGCCCGCGGGTTTGCTGCTCCGCCACGACTCGTAGCCCTTGAGCTTGGACACCAGGACCGACCACTCCGCTTCCGTCAGGGCGGAATGGTCCGCCCCCAGGGCGGGGGCGACGGTGGCGGCGCGAAAGGCGTCCATCGCCGCGGCCCACGCCGGATTGATGCCCTCGGCGAGGAGCAGGGGCTTGCCGGCGTCGGCCAGGGAAATGGGGAACGCGGCCAAGGTGGCGGTGTCGGCCGCCAGGACTTGCGGCGCCACCGGCGCGAAATCTTCGGGCGGGCGGTTGACCGCCGCGGCGGAACGGGGGTCGAAGGCGATCAGCCGGCACCGCGTGAAATAATCGTCGATCTTGGCCCGCACCGCCGTGAGCGCGGCGTAGGCCGCGTCCGTCCCGTCCCCGAACGGCTGGACCTCGGCGGCGGTGGAGGAGGCCGCCCAGTCCAGATACGCCTCCAGTTCCGTGAAGAATTGCTGGACTTGATCCGGCGTGACTCCGACCGATCCGGTCTTGCCCGTCACCGTCCCGAAACACGCGGCGATGTCGCCGATCAGGGCCTTGACGTCGTCGTCCGGCGCCGCTTCGGGCGCGATGACCCCGTCGCCGTTGATGCGATCGAGCGGAAACAGCGTCTTGGGATCGGCAAAGCTGTCCAGGCTAACCGTATCGGCTTCGGGGGTGCCGAGATTCGCCAGCACCTGGCGGGCGGCGCTGAGCATCGCCTGGCCCTCGGGCGTGCGGTCGTTGATCGCCGACAGGGGAAGCCGGTCCGAACCGCCTCGTGCTTCCTCGGGCTGCTTGAGCTGGTTCACCAGCCACTTGGCCGCCGCGACCACCTCGGGCACCCGGATGCGGCCGTCCTGGTCGGTGTCGATCATCGCCAGGGTCTTTTCGTCGAGCTCCAGACCCTTGACCGGGCAGCTCAGCGCAACCCAAAGCTTCGGATCGAGCTCGTCCAGCGCCGCCCAGTCCGCGGCCGTCTTGAGCGAAGCCTGATCCAGACCCCCCGTGCGGTAGAAGCTCCAGGTGTGCGGCATTGAATTACTTATAGAGCGAGATGACACATTCCAGGTGCCGTGTCTGCGGAAAAAGATCGAAGGGCC
>DASRSH010000325.1:0-13502 GCA_035656575.1 Opitutaceae bacterium | reverse complement strand
GGAAGTGTTTTTTCTGGGGGGTGGGGTCGACGCGGAGCGTTCGGTGGTTCGCCTACCTTCGCCGGCGCTGCGGTCCGCCGCCATCATCGACCCACCCGTTCTCTCGCGGCGCTGCCGGGTGGGCCTGGTCACGGCTCAATTCAGCTTTAAGGGGGAGGGCTGTGCGCCTCTTCCTTCACAGCAAACTCACCTCAATCATAGTGGGGGCCCCGGTCGCCGTTGTTTAGCGTTAGGCCGGGTTTGGCGGTTGGGGTGCGCACGGAGCGCGCTGTGGTTCGCCCGCCTTCGCCCGTTGGGCTATGCGTGGAGGGGTGGGGGTTTGCCCGGGTTCGACCGTTGGAGTGCGCACGGAGCGTGCCGTGGTTCGCCCGCCTTCGCCCGGTGGGCTACGGCGGGCATCGATCGCATTGCGATCGATGGTGCGGCTGCGGAGAATCGAACTCCGGACACCTGCTTGGAAGGCAGAGGTTTTACCGTTAAACTACAGCCGCGCCGGAAAGGCAGTGTCGAGCCGCGTTCCGGGGCCGTCAATCCCGCACTTGCGGCTTGCGGGGCGGGGGGGCGCCCTCAACTCTCGCCGGAATCCACGTCCATGCCGAAACGCACCGACCTGTCGACCATCCTCATCATCGGCGCCGGCCCCATCGTCATCGGGCAGGCGTGCGAATTCGACTACTCGGGAACGCAAGCCTGCAAGGCCTTGAAGGAGGAGGGCTACCGCGTCGTCCTGGTGAATTCGAACCCGGCGACGATCATGACCGATCCGGAGTTCGCCGACGTGACCTACATCGAACCGCTGACGGCCGAGGTCCTGGAGAAGATCATCGCCGCGGAGCGGCCTTCCGCCCTGCTGCCGACCCTCGGGGGCCAGACCGCCCTCAACCTGTCGATGGAGCTGAACAAGCTGGGCATCCTGCAGAAATACGGGGTGGAGATGATCGGCGCGAAGCCCGAGGCCATCGCCAAGGGCGAGGACCGCGAATTGTTCAAGCAGGCCATGATCGCGATCGGGCTGGACGTGGCCAAGTCCCGCACCGTGCAGAAGATCGAGCAGGCGCGGGCGGCGGCCGACGAGATCGGCGCCTTCCCCCTCATCATCCGGCCGTCCTTCACCCTCGGCGGGGCCGGCGGCGGCATCGCCTATAACCGCGAGGAGTTCGAGGCCATCGTCACCAACGGCCTCGACATCTCCCCGGTGCACGAGGTCCTGGTCGAGGAGTGCCTGCTGGGCTGGAAGGAGTTCGAGATGGAGGTGATGCGCGACCACAAGGACCAGTGCGTGGTCATCTGCTCGATCGAGAACTTCGATCCCATGGGCGTGCACACCGGCGACTCGATCACCGTCGCCCCGGCGATGACCCTGACCGACAAGGAATACCAGGCGATGCGGGACGCCTCCTTTGCCGTGATCCGGGAGATCGGGGTCGAGACCGGCGGCTCCAATATCCAGTTCTCGGTCGATCCCGCGACCGGCCGCATGGTGGTGATCGAGATGAATCCCCGCGTGTCGCGCTCGTCCGCCCTGGCGTCGAAGGCGACCGGATTCCCCATCGCCAAGATCGCGGCCAAGCTGGCCGTCGGCTACACGCTGGACGAGCTGCGCAACGACATCACGCGGCTGACGCCGGCCAGCTTCGAGCCCACCATCGACTACGTGGTGACCAAGATCCCGCGGTTCACCTTCGAGAAGTTTCCCGCCGCGGACCCCACGCTGACCTCGGCGATGAAATCGGTCGGCGAGGCGATGGCGATCGGCCGCACCTTCAAGGAGTCGATCCAGAAGGCGCTGCGCTCGCTCGAGATCGGGGCGCGCGGCTTCGGCGGCGGCGGCAAGCTGGGCGGGGACGAGCGGCCGGACGACGCCCTGATCAAGACCCGGCTGGGCACGCCCAACGCCGAGCGCATCTTTTTCATCCGCTACGCCTTCAAGGCCGGCTACAGCGTCGAGCAGATCTTCGAGCTCACCCACATCGACCCCTGGTTCCTGCACCAGCTGCGCGAGCTGCACGAGCTGGAGGAGGCGCTCAAGGGCCAGACCCTCTCCGGCCTCGACACGCGGCTGCTGCGCCGGGCCAAGGAGGCCGGGTTCTCCGACGCGCAGCTGGCGCATCTGCTGCGCGCGGACGCCCCGGCGGTGCGGGGGGAGCGGGAGCGCCGCGGCATCGGGACCAAGTTCCGCCTGGTCGACACCTGCGCCGCGGAGTTCGAGGCCTTCACCCCGTATTATTATTCCAGCTACGGCGACGAGAACGAGGTCATGCCCTCGAATCGGCGCAAGATCATGATCCTGGGCGGGGGGCCCAACCGGATCGGGCAGGGCATCGAGTTCGACTACTGCTGCGTGCATGCCAGCTTCGCCCTGCGCGAGATCGGCTTCGAGACCGTGATGGTGAACTCCAACCCCGAGACCGTCTCGACCGATTACGACACGAGCGACCGGCTGTACTTCGAGCCCCTCACCCTGGAGGACGTGCTGGAGGTTTACCGCCAGGAGGGGTGCGAAGGGGCGATCGTCCAGTTTGGCGGCCAGACCCCGCTCAATCTCGCCTCCGCCCTCAAGGCGGCGGGCGTGAACATCATCGGCACCTCGCCGGAGAGCATCGAGGCCGCGGAGGACCGCAAGCTCTTCGCCGCCATCCTCCACCGGGTGAAGCTCAAGCAGCCGGACAACCGCACCGCCCTCAACGAGGCGGACGCGATCCGCATGGCGGGCGAGATCGGCTATCCGGTGCTGCTGCGCCCCTCCTTCGTCCTGGGCGGCCGCGGCATGTTCATCGTCTATGGCGAGGAGGAGCTGCGCGGCGTCGTCCGGCAGGTGTTCGAGGTCATGCCGGGCAAGCCGGTCCTGATCGACAAGTTCCTGGAGGACGCGATCGAATTGGACGTCGACTGCCTGAGCGACGGCGAGCAGAGCGTGATCGGCGGGATGCTGGAGCACATCGAGTATGCCGGCGTGCATTCCGGGGATGCCGCGATGGTCATGCCGCCGCACACCCTCGGCCCGTCGATGCTGGCGCAGGTGCGGACGGCGACGGCCGCACTCGCCCGCGAACTCAAGGTGGTCGGCCTGATGAACGTCCAATTCGCGATCAAGGACGACCAGCTTTACGTCCTGGAGGTGAATCCGCGCGCCTCCCGCACGGTGCCCTTTGTCGCCAAGGCGATCGGCGTGCCGCTGGCCAAGTTGGCCGCCAAGGTGATGACCGGAAAGAAGCTGGCCGAGCTGGGCTTCACCACCGAGCTGGTTCCGCGGCATTGGTGCGTCAAGGAAGCGGTGTTTCCCTTCGTCCGCTTTCCCGGGGCGACCATCGCGCTGGGGCCGGAAATGCGCTCGACCGGCGAGGTCATGGGCCTGGACGAGGACCTCGGGCTGGCCTTCGCCAAGGCCCAGGCCGCCGCCAAGCCCGGGCTGCCCACCAAAGGCAACGTCTTCCTGAGCGTGAAGGATGCGGACAAGCCGCGGGCGGTGGCGCTCGCCAAGGCGCTGGAGGAGCTCGGCTTCACGATCTATTCCACCAGCGGCACCGCCAAGGTGCTGGGCGAGAACGGCGTCAATGTGAAGCGGCTGGCCAAGATCTCGGAGGGGCGGCCGAACGCGGTTGATATGATCAAGAACGGGCAGATCGCCATGGTGATCAACACCCCCGGCGGCATGATCCCGCGGCGCGACGAGAATGCGATCCGCGCGGCGGCCTACGCGCACAGTGTCTGCATCATGACCACGATGACCGGGGCCCTGGCCGCCGTGGAGGGCATCCGCGCGCTCCGGACCAAACCGCTCGGGGTGCGCCCCATCCAGAAGTACCGGGGCAACGTAACCCCGGCCGTCCATGGGTGAGCCCGGCACGCTCGTCGCGCTGCTGCACGGCCCCGACCAGCCAGGCCTGGTGGCGCGCGTGGCGCATTGGATTTTCGAGCGGGGGGGGAACATCCTCCACGCCGACCAGCATCGGGATCGGGAGGAGGGGGTCTTCTTTCAGCGGGTCGAGTGGGAGCCGGTGGCCGGGGCCTTGTCGGCCGACGCCGATGCCTTCGCCCGGTTTGCCGCCGAGCTGGGCATGACCGTCACGGTCACCTCCTCGGCCCGGCAGCGGCGGGTCGCCCTGTTCGTGTCCAAGGCGGACCACTGTTTTCACGATCTCGCCCTGCGCTGGCGGGCGGGGGAATATCCCGGCGGCGAGATTGCCGCCGTGGTGAGCAATCACCCGGACCTGGAGCCCGCCGCCCGCGGCTACGGGCTGCCCTTTCACCTGATTCCCGTCACGCCGGAAACCAAGACCGCGGCGGAAGAGCGGCAGATCGCGTTCCTGCGCGAGCAGCGCATCGACCTGGTCATCCTCGCCCGGTACATGCAGGTTCTGTCCGAGCGGTTTCTTTCGGGATTCGGGCGGCCGGTGATCAATATCCACCACTCGTTTCTGCCGGCCTTCGCCGGTGGCAAACCCTACCATCAGGCGCATGAACGCGGTGTGAAGCTGATCGGCGCCACGGCGCATTATGCCACGGCGGTCCTCGATGACGGCCCGATCATCCAGCAGGACGTTGCCCGCGTCACCCACCGCCACGATGTCACGGATCTGATCCGTAAGGGCCGGGACCTGGAGAAGCTGGTGCTCGCCCAGGCGGTCCGCTGGCATTTGGAGAACCGGGTGCTGGTTTACGGCCGGAAAACGGTGGTGTTTGACTAGGCTCCCCGCTTCTGTTCCACTCGGCGGTTTCCACTCGAAATAGCGCCCAGATTGACCATGTCCGCTGAGCCCAAGAAGTCCAAATCGGCCGAAGCGCCGCCCCCTCCCACCGTCAGCCCGGATGTCGACGAAACGCTGCACGGCCTGTGGACGAAGTATGGTGAGGCGGCCATCACCTTCTGCGCCGTCGTGCTGCTGTGCTACGTCGTGAAGGTGGGCTGGGATTACTGGCAGGCTCAGCGGGAACTCTCGCTGGGCAGGGAGTTTGCGTCGCTCTCGACTCCCTCCCAATGGAAGGCCTTCGCCGAGGCTCACCCCAAGGACCGGCTCGCCGGACTCGCCGACATCCAGGTCGGCGACGACGCCTATTTGTCGGGTCAGATGTCCACCGCCGAGCAGGCCTATGAGGCGGCGATCCCGCTGCTGGGGGGCGATCCCCTGCAGGTGCGGGCCCGCATCGGGGCCGGAGTCTGCCTGCTGCAGTCAGGGCAGACCCAGGAGGGCGAGACGACCCTGCGCGCGATCTTCGACGATACGACGCAACTTCCGGTCATCCGGGCAGAAGCAGGATATGAATTGGCGAGCGCGGCCGCGTCCGCCGGGCAGGCCGACGAAGCCCGCGCCATCGCCGCCAAGATCGTTTCCCTCGATCCGAGAACCGCTTGGGCGCAAAAGGCGTTGATGTTGCGGCCGGCGTCGCGTTAGATCATTGCCGCCGTTCCGTTCCCCCGGTCCGGGCGCCATGAAAACGCCGAACTATGTGCTCGAGTTCGAGCAGCCGCTCCGGGAACTGGCGCGCCAGCTGGACGAATTGCGGCAGCGCTCGATCGAGACCAATGTCGATCTGGCCCGAGAGATCCTGGCGATCGAGCAGCGGATCGCCTCGGTCCAGCAGGACATCTATTCCAGCCTGACCCCCTGGCAGCGGGTCCAGATCGCGCGCCACCCCAAGCGGCCCTACGCGATGGATTATGTCGGGGCCCTGTGCACCGATTTCTCCGAGCTCCACGGGGACCGGCAGTTCAACGACGACCAGGCGCTCGTGGGCGGGCCCGCCTTCTTCAACGGCCGAGGCGTGATGGTCATCGCCCAGCAGAAGGGGCGGGATACCAAGGAGAAGATCGCCCGCAATTTCGGCATGCCGCAGCCGGAAGGCTACCGCAAGGCGCTTCGGCTCATGAAGCTGGCCGAGAAGTTCCGCATGCCGGTGCTGACGTTCATCGACACGCCGGGGGCCTTCCCGGGCGTGGGGTCGGAGGAGCGGCATGTGTCCGAAGCGATCGCCGTCAACCTGCGTGAAATGGCGATGCTGCGCACGCCCACGGTCTCGATCGTGGTCGGCGAGGGCGGTTCCGGGGGAGCCCTCGGCATCGGCGTGACGGACCGGGTGCTGATTTTCGACAACGCGTACTATTCGGTGATCTCGCCGGAAGGCTGCGCGGCCATCCTGTGGAAGGACGGCGCCGCCGCCCCGAAGGCCGCCGACGCGCTGAAGCTGAGCGCACCCCACCTGCTGAACCTCGGCGTGGTGGACGAGGTCATCGCCGAGCCGACAGGCGGCGCGCACCAGGATGGGGCGGCCGCGGCCGCGGCCCTCAAGGCCGCGCTGACTGAACACCTCTCCGCCCTGACGGCGCTGACCATCGACGACCTGCTGGAAAAGCGCTACCAGCGCTACCGCCACCTCGGGGTCTACGAAGAGGGCGGGGTCGTCAAAAGCTAGCCGCGGACCGTTTTCCAGATCGACAGGCAGCGGGCGATCAGGGCGGGGAGATCGGCCAGGGGAATCATGTTCGGGCCGTCGCTGATGGCGCGGTCGGGATCGGGATGGGTCTCAATGAACAGGCCCTGCGCGCCGGCGGCGAGGGCGGCTTGGGCGAGGGGAGGGACGAATTCGCGCTCGCCGGAGCTCTGGCCGTCGCCGGCGCCGGGCAGCTGGACGCTGTGGGTGGCGTCGAAGATCACGGGATGGCCGTGGCCGCGCAGGATGGGGAACGAGCGCATGTCCACCACCAGGTTGTTGTAGCCGAAGGTCGTGCCGCGCTCGGTCTGCCAGATTTCGCGGGCGCCGCCTTCGCGCAGCTTGGCCACGACGTGGACCATCTCCTGGGGCGAGAGGAACTGGCCCTTCTTCACGTTCACGGTCCGGCCGGTCTGGGCCGCCGCCAGCAGCAGGTCGGTCTGCCGGCAGAGAAAGGCGGGGATCTGCAGCACGTCGCAGACGGCCGCCACTGCGGGAACCTGATGCGTCTCATGCACGTCGGTCAGGACGGGAAAGCCGAACTCCCGCCGGACCTCCTGGAGCAGGCTGAGCCCCTGCTCGAGGCCGGTGCCCCGGGGACCCTGGACGGAGGTGCGGTTGGCCTTGTCGTAGGAACCCTTGAACACGATCGTGAGCTCGGGGTGTTCGCCCGCGAGGCGCCGCAGGGCGGCGCCGACGGCGCGGCAGACCTCGGCGCTTTCCAGCGAACAGGGGCCGGCGATCAGCAGGAGACGGTCCGGGGCGAAGATCACGCGTGGTGCCGGCGGATGGCCGCGGCGATGAAGGCCTTGAAGAGCGGATGGGCGCGGTCGGGCTTGGACTGGAATTCGGGATGGAACTGCACGGCGACGAACCAGGGGTGGTTCTTGAGTTCGATGATCTCGACGAGATTGCGCCTGGGATTGATGCCGCTCACCACCATGCCCGCCGCCTGCAGCCGCCCGACATAGGCGTTGTTGACCTCGTAGCGATGGCGGTGCCGCTCGCGGACCGACGGGACCCCGTAGGCCCGCGCGGCGTGGGTGCCGGGGGTGAGCGCGCATTCGTAGCTGCCCAGGCGCATGGTGGCCCCCTTGTCGGTGATGATCTTCTGCTCCTCCATCATGTTGATGACCGGGTCCGCCGCCTTGTCGTCGAACTCGGTGCTGTGCGCGCCGCGCAGCTTGAGCACGTCGCGGGCGTATTCGATCACGGCGATCTGGAGGCCGAGGCAGAGGCCATAATAGGGAATCTTCTTTTCCCGCGCCCAGCGCGCCGCGGCGATCTTGCCCTCGATGCCGCGGTCGCCGAATCCGCCGGGGACCAGAATGCCGTCCAGCCCGCTCAGCAGCCGGAGGCCGTTTTTCTTTTCCAGGTCCTCGGCGTCGATCCGGCGGACGTTGACTTTGCAGTTGTTGGCGATTCCGGCGTGGGTGATGGATTCGTAAACCGACTTGTAGGCGTCCTGGAGCTCGATGTACTTGCCGACGACGCCGATGGCGACTTCGTGTTTGGGGGTCAGCAGCCGGCGCACGACCTGCTCCCACACATTGCGCTTGGGCGGTGCGAGCTTGAGGTCGAAGAGCGACAGCACGAGTTCGTCCATGCCCTCCTTCTGCAGGGCCAGCGGCAGCTCATAGATCGAGTGCGCGACATCGCGGCATTCGATCACCGCCTTGACCGGGACGTTGCAGAACAGGCTGAGCTTTTCCCGCAGGTCCAGATCCAGCGGATGATCGCAGCGGCAGACCAGGACGTCCGGCTGGATGCCGATTTCGCGCAGCTTGGCCACGGACTGCTGGGTCGGCTTGGTCTTGAGCTCGCCCGCCGCGGCCAGGTAGGGGACCAGCGTGACGTGGATGAAGACGACGTCCGACGGGCCGGCCTCGTGGGCGAACTGCCGCATGGCTTCAAGAAAAGGGAGGCCCTCGATGTCGCCGGTCGTGCCGCCGATCTCGGTGATCAACACATCCACGTCCTTGCCCCCCGCATGGATGCGCTCCTTGATCTCATTCGTGACATGGGGAATGACCTGGACGGTCTTGCCCAGGTAATCGCCGCGCCGCTCGCGCTGGATCACGCTCTCGTAAATCTGGCCGGAGCTCAGGCTGTTCAGCCGCGAGAGCTTGCCGCTCGTGAACCGCTCGTAGTGGCCGAGGTCCAGGTCGGTCTCGGCGCCGTCTTCCAGCACGTAGACTTCGCCGTGCTGAAAAGGGCTCATCGTGCCCGGGTCGACGTTCAGGTACGGATCGAATTTCTGGATCCGAACCCGCAGGCCGCGCATCTCCAGCAGCGCCCCGAGCGCGGCCGCGGTCAGGCCCTTGCCGAGGGACGAGACCACGCCGCCCGTCACGAAGATATACTTCATTCGGTGAGGATTAACCGGACGGCCACCATTGCCGCAAGAAAAAGGGTTTGCGCGCCTGCGCGTCCGCGGCCGAACTCGCTGGCCATGAAACCCTCACGGCGCCGCGCCGCGCTCATTGTCGGTTCGGTTGCCATCGACCGGGTCGAAACGCCCCTGGCCCGCAGCGGCCGCATCCTGGGGGGAGCCGCCAGCTATGCCGCCATCGCTTCCAGCTACTTTGCCCCCACGCGGCTGGTCGCGGCCGTGGGCGGCGACTTTCCGCCGGCTTTCCTGCGGCGGCTGAAGAAGCACGGTATCGACCTGGCGGGCCTGCAGATCGACCGGGCGGCGAAGACCTTTTTCTGGGCGGGGCGCTATCACGAGCACTTTGCGGGCCGCGATACGGTCGAAATCCAGCTCAACGTCTTCGAGCGATTCTCGCCCCGCCTGCCCGACCCCTACCGCGATTCGGCCGTGGTGATGCTGGGGGCCATCACCCCGTCGCTGCAGCACCATGTGATCGACCAGTTCGAAGCGGCGGGGCGCCGGCCGTATTTCGTGGCCGACACCTTCGATCTGTGGATCCACACGACCAAGCAGGACCTGCTGCGGCTGCTCAAGCGGATCGACCTGTTCGTGATCAACGAGGACGAATCCCTGCTGCTGACCGGCGCGCGGGATCTGGTGGTGGCTTCCCAGGCTCTGCGCAAACTGGGGCCCCGGACCGTCGTGATCAAGAAAGGGGGCCACGGTTCTGCGCTGTTCCATGCGGACGGCTATTTCGCGATCCCCGCCTATCCCGTGCGCCGCTTCGTCGATCCCACGGGAGCCGGCGACAGCTACGCGGGCGCCATGGCGGGATACCTCGCGTCGGTGGGCCGGACGGATTTTGCCGCGTTGAAGAAGGCGGTCGCCTATGCCACCGCGGCATCGAGCATCACGGTGGAGAGCTTCAGCGTGGACCGCCTCAGCGCCGGAGGGCGCCGGACGATCGACGCCCGCTTTCACGACCTGCGAGCCATGACGCGCTTCTAAAAAGGGGTTGACAGAGTACTCTGTGACGTAGAGTACTCTGTCATGAACGAGATCATTTCGCGCGAGGAGGCTGCCGAGGCCTTGCGGCTGGTCGAGGCGTCGCGTGCGTCGTTCCGTTCGGCGATCCGCGCGTACCGGGGATACCAGCATTTGTGGGTGTGGGGCGGGGTGTGGATTGCCCAGTGCCTGTACATCCAGCTTTCAGCTCATCCCCAGGGCTGGGTGCCCAATGCGCTGGTGCTCGTGGGAATCGCGGGCTCGATGATCGTCGGGCGGCATCAGGCGCAGTTGGTCCGCAAGCCGATCGACCGGCGCTTTCTGGCCGCGCTGGCGATGCTGATCGGCTTTGGCGCGCTGGCCTGGCCCTGGGTGCTGGCCGGGCATCGACCCCTGCCGCAGCAGGCGTCGCAGATGTATTACGCCTACACCGCCCTGGTGGCGATGCAGTGCTATGCCCTGACCGGAATCTGGTTCGACAACTATCTGCTTTGGGTCGGCCTGCTCCTGTCCCTGCTCATCGTCGTCGGCTATCTGTTTTTCCTGCCCTGGTTCTGGTGGTGGATGGCGCTGTTTGCCGGCGGCGGCCTGGTCGCCAGCGGCTTTTATGTCCGTTCCGCATGGAAATGAACGGCCAGGCGCTCGATCCGGTGATCCATCAGCCGATCCGGCTGCGGATCATGGCCGGCCTGTGCCAGCTGCGCGGGGCCGAGCAGGTCGATTTCACCTTCCTGAAGTCCAATTTGGGACTGACGGACGGCAATCTGGGCGCGCACCTCGCCACGCTGGCGGAGCAAGGCTACGTCGCGCTGGAGAAGACTTTTGTCGACCGAAAGCCCAAGACGTTCGTCGCGGCCACGGCCGAAGGCCGCCGCGCCTTCGCCAATCACGTCGCGGCCCTGCAATCCATCCTCAAACCCTCATGAGCCTCCTCAATGTGACTTCCGTGACCGTGCGCTACGGCGCGCTAACCGCTCTGGCGGACATCGACCTGACCATCGACGCCGGCGAGTTCTTCGGCCTGCTGGGCCCGAATGGCGCGGGCAAATCCACCCTCATGTCGACGATCGCGGGCCTGCGCCGGCCGAACGAGGGCGCGGTCGCGATCGACGGCCGATCCGCGGGCGACCCGGCGGCGCGCGCGGCGCTGGGCCTCGTCCCGCAGGGGCTGGCGCTGTATCCCGATCTCACCGCCCAGGAGAACCTGGAGATATTCGGGGCGCTGCAGGGCCTGGGCGGCGCCGAGCTCCGCGAACGGGTGGCCGAGCTGCTCAAGGCCGTGCAGCTCGAGGACCGGCGCCACGATGTGGTCAAGTCGTATTCCGGCGGAATGAAGCGGCGGCTCAATCTCGCGGCCGGCCTGCTGCACCGGCCCAAGCTGCTGCTGTGCGACGAGCCAACGGTCGGGGTGGACCCGCAGTCGCGCAACGCGATCTTCGAACTGCTGGAGCGGCTCAACGCCGGCGGGATGACGATCATCTACTCGACCCACTACATGGAGGAGGCGTCGCGGCTGTGTTCGCGCATCGGGATCATCGACCATGGGCGGATGCTGGCGCTGGGCAGCCTCGACGGCCTGCTGGGCGAAGCCCGCGAAGTGACCATTCTCCAGCGCCCCAGCCTGGAGGCCAAGTTTCTCGAACTGACCGGCCGCGCCCTGCGCGAATAAACCCATGCGCCACATCATCGTCCTGGTCCGCAAGGACCTGAAGCACTTCGTCCGGGACCGGGCAGCGCTGCTGCTCACCTTCCTGGTGCCTTTCGCCCTCATCGCCCTCTTCGGGTTCATCTTCGGCCTCTACGGCAGCCACGGCGGGCCGGCGGGCATCAACGTGGGCGTCGTGGACGCGAGCGGCTCGCCCGACGGGGCCAGGCTGGTCGCGGCGCTCAAGGCGGAGCCGGCGTTCAACGTCATCACCGACGAGCCGGGGCCGAACGGGACGCGGACGCCGCTGGCCGAGAAGGATCTGGACCGGCTCATCCGCGCCGACCGGTTCCGGTTCGCGCTGGTGCTGCCGCCGGATTTCTCGTCGGGCGACAATATCGGGCTCCATGTGAAGCTGGTCGAGAATCCGCAGAACAATATCGAGACGCAGATGGTCACCGGGCTGCTGCAGAAGACGCTCTTCACCTCGGCGCCGCGGCTGATCGGCGCGCACCTGCAGAGCCTGGCCCGGCGCGAATTGGGCAGCGACCGGCTGGATCGATTCGACCGGCGGATGGCCCAGACCGTGGCGTCGGCGTTCGGCGGCGATGAGCAGCAGATCTACGCCCACATTCGCGACGGGGCCATGGGCTGGACGGCCCCGGCGGAGGCGGGGGCGGGGGGAGCCGGCGGCACGTCCGATTTCATGTCGCGCATCCTGAAGATCGATACGGTCAAGGTGGCGGGCAAGGGGCTGAGCGACCGGACGGCCACGGCCACGCAGCTGGTCGGCGGGTGGGCGATCCAGTTTCTGCTTTTCGCCGTCGCGGCTTCGGCGGTGTCGCTGTTCTACGAGAAGGACCACGGGATCTTCCAGCGGCTGCTGGCGGGCTCGTGCCCGCGCTCGGCGATCCTGTGCAGCAAGTTCATCTATGGGATGCTGATCGGGCTGCTGCAGCTGCTGGTGCTGTTCATCGCCGGACACTTCCTGTTCGGAATCCACCTCCTGCCGTACGTGCCCGCGCTCGTCCTCATGTGCCTCGGCGCCGCCGCGGCCTGCTCCGCCTTCGGGATGCTGCTGGCGTCGGTCGCCGGCTCGCAGGACGCGGCCCGCGGCCTGTCGACCCTGGCCATCCTGACGATGAGCGCGATCGGGGGGGCCTGGATGCCGATCAGCCTGCTCCCGGCGGCCGTGCAGCAGGTGAGCAAGCTGACCCTGGTCTACTGGTCGATGGAAGGCTTCGGCAAGGTGCTGTGGCTGCACGCCGCCTTGGCCGAACTGCTGGTCCCTTTCGGCATCCTGGCCGGAATGACCGCGCTCATCCTGGCCATCTCCTGGTGGCGCTTCAACCGCAGCACGATCTTCGATTGACGGCGCGGCCGCGAGCGGGCACGATTGTCAGGCATTTGGGTGGAATCCCTCGCGATGAAGACGATGCTTATGATTGGGGCGGTGGTGGTCGGGAGCCTGGCTCCGGCGACGGCACGGGCAGCTCCGGTCAATTGGTCAACGCTGCTGACGCTGAGCCCGGGAGGGTCGGCCACGATGGGCTTTGTTTTGAATGGTTCGACCAACGACGCGTCTTTCTACCTGGTGCGCGCGGTCGGACCCTCGCTCGCGGCGTTGGGCGTATCCGGCTCCTGCACCCAAGTGGGCATGACCCTGTATGATGCCAACCATCAGACCGTCGGGCCGTTGATCACCGTTTCTTCCATCGCCTGGCCGCAAACCTTCGCGGCCGTCGGCGCCTTCCCCCTGACGGCTGCCTCGGGCGACGCCTACGAAATTTTTCTGCTCACGGGCGGAACGTATACCGCGCAGGTGACCGACGAATCCGGCAAGGGCGGCACCGCGTTGATCGAAGTTTACTCGAGCGGCCCTCCCGTCATCAACCCCGAAGGCCCAACCTAGTGTTGTGTCGCAGAAATAACTTTCGTTAAACGGCGGAGTTTTTCGAGGATGTCGTCGGCGGTGGCGACCCAGCGAAAGGGGGTCGCGTCGTCATTATGATTTTTGACGTAGGTGCGTATTTGGGCGATGAGCGCGCG
>DASRSH010000324.1:0-2955 GCA_035656575.1 Opitutaceae bacterium | reverse complement strand
TCTCTCGTGCTCGCGTTCGCCACCATCTACCTGGTCTGGGGCAGCACCTACCTGGCCATTCGCGTCGCCGTGGCGGATGTGCCGCCCTTCCTCATGGCGGGCCTGCGTTTCACGGCCGCCGGCGGATTGCTGTACCTCTTCCTGCGCGGGCGCGGAGTGCCGGCGCCGCCCGCGCGGCAGTGGCGCCACCAGGCCGTAGGCGGGCTGCTGGCGCTGGTGGGCGGCAATGCGCTGACCTGCTGGGCCGAGCAGACGGTGCCGTCCGGACTGACCAGCCTCATCGTCGGCGGCTCGCCCCTCATCCTCATCCTGATCGAGCGCATCCGTCCGGGCGGCCCCCGGCCCACGCCCGGACTGCTGGCCGGGGTCGCCGTGGGCCTCCTCGGTCTCGCGCTGCTGCTGGGGCCCGGAGCATTCCCGCATGGGAGCCGTCCGCCCTGGCGTTCCGTCGCCGCCCTGGTGTGCGCCGCCACGTGCTGGTGGTCGGGCTCGCTCTACTCCAAGCATGTCGGACACGCCGGCCACGGCCTGATGTCCGCGGCCCTCCAGATGCTGGTGGGCGCCGCCGGCATGTTTGGGGTCGCCCTGGCGCTCGGGGAGCCGGCGCGGTTTCATCCCCGGGCGGTGCCGGCGGTGGCATGGGGCGCAATCATCTACCTGATCGTCGCCGGATCGCTGGTCGCCTACCCGACCTATCTCTGGCTGCTGCGCCACTGCGCCCCCTCGCGGGTCGCGACTTATGCCTATGTCAACCCGCTGATCGCCGTGATCCTCGGCTGGGCGCTGCTGGGCGAACCCCTGACGCCGCGCATCGCCGTCTCCGCCGCAATCATCGTCGCGGCGGTCGCGATCATCACCGCGCAAAAGCCGGGCAACCCCAATCCGCCGAAGACCGACCCGGCCTGAATGCCGCCGCGCCGGGATGGGAAAAGGGCGCCTGACCCCTTCCGGAGAGGTTACGGGGACGGGACCTCGTACACTTCGACCAGGCCGGTGCCGCTGTTGCCGTCGGTGGCATAGACCTGGGCGGTGTAGCGGCCCACGGACCCCGAGGGCACGGGCAGCGTCAAAAGGACGGCGGCGTCGCGCGACATCGGCGTGAGCGCAAAGGCGCCAACGGACTGAAAGGCCGCGGCCAGGCCCGCGTCGGTCGAATCGCTCCAATCGTCGCTCGCGCTGATGGGCGATCCGCCGGCCGGGATCACCTTCAACGCCGGATCGGCCACGAACGAGGTCTGGTTGAAATTCGCCAGGGTCGGGCCGATGCCGCGAATGATCACCTTTTCCGCGCCGGTGCCTCCGATCGTCAGGCCCCCGGTCAGGATGTTCGCGCCGTTGTCGACGTAGGCGCGCGAGGAAAGATTCAGCAGCCGCGTGCCGCTCGATGAGACCTCGTAGATCTCCACCATGCCCGTGCCGGAAGCCCCGCCCACGCCGTTGATGACCGCCGTGTAGTTGCCGGGGCCCAGATTCATCAGGACCGCGGAATCCATCGAGCCGGCCGCGAGCGAGAAGGCGCCCGTCTGGCCGAAGGCCGCCTGCAGCTGCTGCGTGTTCTGGGCGGTGCCGCTGCTCCAGCCGTTGTTCGTGGCGATGGGGTTTCCCGCGCCGTCATTGACCGTCAAATTGACGTTCGCCACCGGCGAACTGATGCCGAAGCCGGAGAGCGCCGGGCCGATGCCGCGGATCAGCACCTCTTCCGTGCCCGAGCCTCCAACGACGAAGCCGCCCACCATCTCATTGGTCGTGCCCTGGACCAGGCCGAGGGAGGAGAGGTTGATCAGGCGCGCCGTGCCGGTCGGCTGCTGAGCCGCCGGGATGGACAGCAGGGTGACGCTGGCGGCGGGGAACGACATCGTGAAGGTCGCGCCTGCGATGTTCACCGTGCTGGTCTGCACATCGGCGGCTGCGTCCGTGCCCGGGTCGATATTGTTGTTCGTGTCCGACTCGGCCTGGTTGTCCTGCGGCACCCCATATTGGTACTGCGTGGCCGTCGTGGCCCCGCTGAATCCATTGATCGTGAAGTTCCCCGTCACGCTGAGCCCGCTGGGATTGGTCGCAGTGGGGATGCTCTTGTTGACGATGAGCAGGCTGAGCGAGCCGTCGGCGCGCTTGGCCGCGAAGACGTCAAGCAGCTGGGAAAGGCTCGAGGTGCACGAGACGACCTGGTCGCCGCCCCGGGCGAAATGGGAGAGAATCTTCGCCACGTAGTAGGTCGGAAAATAAAGCAACGGGCCGCCGTTGCCGGGCTGCTCGACGATGCCGTAATCGCCATATTGGCGCCAGCCGTAGATCGCAGCCGAGAGATTGCCGTCGACCTCGCTGCCGTTGTACAGGTCCCACCAAATCCAGGCGTTGAAGGCGGACTGGCTGATGTAGCCCAGGCTGTCAGCCATGTACAGGCCGTTGACCAGGCTGACCGACTGCTTGCCGGGTCCGCTGGAGATGGAATTGTTCTCCGTGTTCAGCATCTCGACTTTGGACGCGTTGGCTCCCAGGTAGTCGTTCAGTTCGGCCTGCATCGTGTTCGACGCCGCCACCCAGCCGGCGGCGGCTTGCATGAGTCCGGTGTCGCTCTCCCCGTTCTCGTTCTGCTCGTAGCGGTGGTAGATGACGAAATCCGGCGTCACGTTGGCCGCGGCCAGGGTCGACAGCACCACCGCGTCCCAGCCGGAATGGGTCTGGTTCGTGACCGGATTGGTGACAATGTGGGTCGACGGATAGTTATCCTCGCCCAAGGCCAGTACGACCCCGACCCGCGCCGTGGGGTCCGCCTGCTTCATGGCGGCGATGTATTGGATCGCGCGATTGGCGTATTCCAGCGGATCGTGCTCGGGCACATTGATGTCGTATTCCCAGCTGCCGTAGCATTCGTTGCCGATCTCCCAGTACTTGACGTTGTAGCCCTTCGCCAGGGAGTCGGCCACCCAGCCCGCGGCCTCCTGCGGCGTGCCC
>DASRSH010000323.1:0-21069 GCA_035656575.1 Opitutaceae bacterium | reverse complement strand
CGATCTCCCTCTCGTTCCGCCTCTACGGCAACATCTTCGGCGGCGAGAATCTCCTACACTCCATGTCGGCGATCACGCGCTGGGGGTTGCCGATGCCGTTCTACTTCATGGAGCTGCTCGTGGGGCTGGTCCAGGCCTTCGTCTTCACGCTCCTCATCGCGGTCTATATCGGGCTACTCACCAGCCACAGCGACAATCACGGCCACGACAAGGCCCACGCGCCCCACCGCGACGCCCATTGAACCTTTACCGCCGGGACCATGCCTCGCGCGTGGGCGGCGGATCTCCAACCACCCAAAGAAACATATGCATCACATCATCGCAGAAATCACCGGCAGCATTCAGGGCGGCCTCGGCTGCCTCGGCGCCGCTCTCGGCGTCGGCGTCGTCGGCATGAAGGGCGCGGAAGCGGTCGGCCGCAATCCCGACGCCTCCGGCAAGATCCTGGTCCAGGCCATCATCGGCATGGCCTTCGCGGAAGCCGTCGCGTTCTACGCCCTGTTCCTCGGCAAGTAATTCCCGCCGTCATCCGCGGCCGGCCGCCCGGCCGGCCGCTCCCACTTTAATCCGCCATGATCCGCCTCCTTCCCCTCCTCGCGGCCGCCGACGACAACGCCTTCCTGAAAATCACCCGGGATTTTGGCATCAACCTGCCGAGCATCCTGGCGCAAATGCTGAGCTTCGCCGTGGTCGCCTACGTGCTTTGGCATTTCGCCTTCAAGCCCGTGACGGCCGCGCTCGACGAGCGGCAAAAGAAGATCGCCGACGGCCTGCGCTACGCCGACGAGATGAAGGCGAAGCTGGAGGAGACCCGGAAGCAGACCGACCAGCGGATCCACGAGGCGCAGGTTGAGGGCCAGCGGCTGGTGGACGAGGCGCGCAAGGCGGCGAAGGAATTTGCCGACCGCCAGCAAAAGGACGCCATCGAGAAGGCGAACGCCCTGATCGAAAAGGCCCAGGCGGCGATCGAGCTGGAAAAGCGCAAGATGCTCGCCGAGGCGCGGACGGAAATCGCCCGCCTCGTGGTGGTCACGACCCAGCAGGTGCTGGGCCGGGAGCTGCCCGAAGCCGAGCGCGCCCGCTACAACGAGGCCGCGGCCCGCGAGCTCTCCCAAGTCTGAGTCATGGCTTCCGCCGCCAAAGCCGCCAGCGAGCTGGCTCGCCTCCTTTTCCGGGCCAGTTTCGACCAGGGCGCCCTCTCGCCCGCGCTCGTGGGCGGCGTGCTGGAGTATGTGGAGAAGCACCACGCGGGCCAGGCCACGCGGGTGCTCCAGGCCTACGCGCGGCTCGTCGCCGCCGAAGAGGCCCGCCACCGGGCCGTCGTGGAGCATGCCGGAGCGCTGCCCGAGGCGACGGCCAACCGCCTGGCCGAGTCGCTCGGCCGCCAATATGGGCGCAAGGTGACGGTGGTCACCCAGCCCAATCCCCAATTGATCGCCGGACTGCGGGTGCGGATCGGCGACGACATCTACGAATCCTCCGTGACCGGCCAGCTCGCCGAACTGAGCGCCGGCGTTTAACCCCTTTCCTTATCCTTTCCGCGACATGAGCACCGTCCTCGAACAAATCGAACAGCAGATTGCGAAGCTTTCGCACAAGGCCGTCAAAAAGAACACCGGCGTGATCCGCGCCGTCGCCGACGGCGTGGCCCATATCGACGGCCTCTCGGACGTGATGTACAACGAGATGGTGCAGTTCCCCGGCGGCGCGATCGGCATCGCGCTGAACCTGGAGCAGGATGAGGTCGGCTGCGTCGTGCTCGGCGACGTTTCGCAGCTCAAGGAAGGCGACGAGGTTTCGACCACGGGCCGGCTGCTCTCCGTTCCCGTCGGCGAAGCGCTGCTCGGCCGCGCGGTCGACGCCCTCGGCCGGCCGGTGGACGGCAAGGGGCCCATCGACGCCAAGGAAACGTACCCGGTGGAAAAAATCGCTCCCGGCATCGTGGCCCGCAAGTCGGTCAGCCAGCCCCTCCTCACCGGCATCATGGCCATCGACTCGATGATTCCGATCGGGCGCGGCCAGCGCGAACTCATCATCGGCGACCGCGGCACCGGCAAGACGACGATCGCGATCGATACGATCATCAACCAGGCCAAGATCAACAAGGTGGGCCTGGCTTCCGGCGACCCGAAGTTCCGGCCGGTGTACTCCATCTACGTCGCGGTCGGCCAGAAGAACTCCAACATCGTCCGCACGATGTCCGCCCTCGAGGCGGCGGGCGCCCTGGAATACACGATCGTCGTGGCGGCCCCCGCCGCCGACAATCCGGCCAACCAGTACCTCGCGCCGTATTCCGGCGCGGCGATGGGGGAGTGGTTCATGGAAAACGGCAAGGACGCCCTGATCGTCTATGACGACCTGTCCAAGCACGCCGTCGCCTACCGGCAGATTTCGCTGATCCTCAAGCGCCCCTCGGGCCGCGAAGCCTTCCCCGGCGACGTGTTCTACCTGCACAGCCGCCTGCTGGAGCGCGCGGCCCGCCTCGACGGCAAGGGTTCGCTCACCGCGCTGCCCATCATCGAGACGCTGGCCGGCGACGTCGCCGCCTACATCCCGACCAACGTCATCTCCATCACCGACGGCCAGATCTTCCTCGAAACCGACCTGTTCAACCAGGGCATCCGCCCCGCCGTCTCCGTCGGCCTTTCCGTCTCCCGCGTGGGCTCGGCCGCCCAGATCAAGGCGACGAAGCAGGTGGGCGGAAAGCTCAAGGGCGAGCTGGCCCAGTTCCGCGAGCTGGCCGCCTTCGCGCAGTTCGGCTCCGACCTCGACGCCCGCACCAAGGCGCAGCTCGACCGCGGCTCGCGCATCGTCGAGCTGTTCAAGCAGCCCGCCTTCAATCCGATCCCGATCGAACAGCAGGTCGTCACGCTGTGGGCGCTGCAGAAGGGCTATTACGACCCCTTCGAGCTGCGCCGCGTCATGCCCGCGGCCGCTTCGCTCCGCGAGTACTTCGCGACCCGCAAGGACGCGCTGCTGACCAAGATCCGCACCAAGGCGGCGCTCGACGCCGAGATCGAAGGCGAGCTCAAGACCGCCGTCGACGAGTGGAAGGGATCCTTCGCCGGCTGAGCGGCGGCTGAACTTCGCCCATGGCTTCCACGCGCGACATCCGCCGGCGCATCAAGTCGGTCAAGAACACCCGCCAGATCACCAAGGCGATGGAGCTGGTCGCCGCGTCCAAGATGAAGAAGGCGCAGCAGGCGGCGCTGGCCGGCCGGCCCTACGCGAATCTGATGGCCTCCATGCTGGCCGCCATCGCGGCCCGGGTCGACGAGTCGGTGCATCCCTTCCTGCAGGAGCGGCCGGTGAAGACGCGCGGCATTCTGCTCGTGACGAGCGACAAGGGCCTGTGCGGCCCGCTGAACACGAACCTCTTCCGCCTGGTCGCGGACATCACGACGCCGGCCAAGTTCTACGTCGTCGGCCGCAAGGGCGCGCAATTCCTCGCCCGCACCCACCGCGACCTCGTCGCCGACTTTCCCGTGCACGACAGCGTGCCGATCCGCGAGGTCCGGGCGATTTCGGACCTGATGTCCCAGCACTTCGTCGAGGGGACGATCGACACGATCGAGACCATCTATCCCCGCTTCAAGAACACGCTGGTGCAGGAGCCGCGGCTGCGGCCCATGCTGCCCCTCACCAATCTGAAGAACTTCGTCGAGCGCCTGCGGGAGACGGGCGCCACGGCCGAGCCGATGCTGAACGACGACCGCGAGATTCTTTTCGAGCCGGACGTGCACCAGGTGCTCGCGGCGCTGCTGCCGTTCTACCTCACCCGGCAGTTCTACCAATTCATCCTTTCGTCCAAGGCCTCCGAGCACAGCGCGCGCATGGTCGCGATGAAGACGGCCAAGGACAACGCCACCAAGCTGCTCGGCGACCTCACCCTGGAGTACAACAAGGCCCGCCAGGAGGCCATCACCGAGGAGATCCTCGAAATCGCCGCGGCGGCCTACTCCCACTGAACCTTTCCCTATGAGCAATACAGGCAAGATCGTCCAAGTCATCGGCCCCGTCGTCGACGTCCAATTCGCCGAGCATGCGATCCCCCCGATTTACCAGGCGCTCACCATCGAGTTCGAGGTCGGCGGCAAGGTCGAGATGCTGACCCTGGAGGTGCAGCAGCACCTCGGCGCCGGCCTCGCCCGCGCCATCGCCATGTCCTCCTCGGAAGGCTTGAAGCGCGGCATGACCGTGTTCGATACCGGCGGCCCGATCAGCGTCCCGGTGGGCGAAGCGGTGCTCGGCCGGATCTTCGACGTCACCGGCACCCCGGTCGACGGCCGGGGGCCGGTCAACGCAGTCAAGCGCTATCCGATCCACCGCCCGCCGCCCGCCCTGGTCGACCAGGACACCCAGGCGCAGATCCTCGAAACCGGCATCAAGGTCATCGACCTCATCTGCCCCTTCATCAAGGGCGGCAAGGCCGGAGCCTTCGGCGGCGCCGGCGTCGGCAAGACCGTCGTCATCCTTGAACTGATCAACAACATCGCCAAGGCCCACGGCGGCTATTCGGTGTTCGCCGGGGTGGGCGAGCGCTCGCGCGAGGGCAACGATCTCTACCACGAAATGTCGGAGGCCGGCGTCATCGACCAAAAGGACCTGTCCAAGTCCAAGGTCGCCCTGGTGTACGGCCAGATGAACGAGCCTCCGGGCGCCCGCATGCGCGTCGCCCTCTCGGCCCTGGCGATGACCGAGTATTTCCGCGACGAGAAGAACCAGGACGTGCTGCTCTTCATCGACAACATCTTCCGCTTCTCCCAGGCGGGCTCCGAAGTGTCGGCCCTCCTCGGCCGCTCACCCTCGGCCGTCGGCTACCAGCCGACCCTTTCGACCGAGATGGGCGTCCTGCAGGAGCGCATCACCTCGACCAAGAAGGGCTCGATCACCTCGGTCCAGGCCGTCTATGTGCCGGCCGACGACCTGACCGATCCCGCGCCCGCCAACACCTTCGCCCACCTGGACTCGACCATCGTGCTGGAGCGCTCCATCGCCGAGCTCGGCATCTACCCCGCCGTCGACCCGCTCGCCTCGGTCTCCAAGGCGCTCGAGCCGTCCATCGTCGGCGCCGAGCACTATCAGGTGGCCCGCGACGTGCAGCGCGTGCTGCAGCGCTACAAGGACCTGCAGGACATCATCGCCATCCTGGGCCTGGACGAGCTCTCCCCCGAGGACAAGCAGACGGTCTACCGCGCGCGCAAGATCCAGCGCTTCCTGTCCCAGCCTTTCGCCGTTGCGGAAGTCTTCACCGGCACGCCCGGCAAGTACGTCCCGGTCAAGGAAACGGTGCGCGGCTTCAAGCTGATCCTCGAAGGCAAGCTCGACGACGTCGCCGAAGGCGACTTCTACATGAAGGGCGGCATCGACGAGGTCACCGCCGCCACGGCCAAGAAGGCCTGAGGCCCATGCCCCTGACCCTCGAAATCGTCACGCCGACCGCCCCGGTCTATTCGGACACGGTGGACACGGTCGTCATTCCCGGGATCGACGGGGAGCTCGGCATCCTGCCCGGCCACGTGCCGCTGCTCACCGTCATCAACGGGGGCGAGCTGCGCGTCACGAAGCAGGGCCGGACCGAGTCCCTGGTCGTGTCCGGGGGCTTCGCCCAGGTCGCGGGGGACAAGGTGTCCATACTGGCTGAATACGCGATCGAGGAGGTGCAGATCGACGAGCACGCGGTGGAAAACGCCCTCAAGCGCGCCGAGGAGGACCTCAAGCGGGCGGAGGGCACGGACCCGGCGGAAGCCGAGCGCCTCGAAGGCGTGGTCCGCTTCGCCGTGGCCCAGCTCGGCGTGAAGCGCCGCCGCTGAGGCGGCGCGATCAGGGCGGGGGAGGGAGCCGCCCCGGCGGCACGCCGGCGCGCAGGGCAATCAGGGCGCACACTTTCGGAACGTACATCCGCGTTTCGCCCGGAAGATAGGCGGCGACCGCGGCATACGAGGTCGCATGCCGGGCGGCCATGAGGCGCGCGAGCCGTCCTTCGCCGGCATTGTAAGCGGCGAGCGCCAGGGGCCAGGATCCGAAGCGCCGGCCGAGGGCCCGCAGGTCCCGCGCCGCGGCCCGGGCGGACTTGTCGGGGTTGGTCCGCTCGTCGGGCAGAAAGGTGCTCAGCCCCAGCCCGCGCGCGGTCTCGGCCTTGAGCTGGAAGAGCCCCTTGGCCCCGGCGGGGCTCTCGGCGTCCGGATTGAGGGAGGACTCGGCCTCGGCCACCCACGCCAGTTCCGGCGGCACCCCCTCGGCGCGAAAGTCCGCCTCCAGCCGCGGCATCAGTTCCGGCGCGGCCGCCGGCGCGGGCCGGGTTCTCAGGCGCGCGAGCCACTCGCTGTAATAGGGAATGCCGGCTCCCGACGGGGCCGCGGGCTGGGCCGGCGCGCGCCGGGCGGCCTTGGCCGCGTCCAACTCATCCAGCTTCGAGGCCAGCCAGTCCCCATAATCTTCGAAGCCGGGGATCGCCTGGAGGACGGGCACCAGGTCCCGGGCCTGGTCCGCGTACTGCGCCAGGTCGTCGAGCGAGCCCGAATCCAACGCCGCCTGAATCTTGGTCAGCGCCTGCTGCGCCTCCTCGCGGGTCGGGAAGCGGTAGTTCGCTTTGACGTCGGGCGGGGCGAATTCGTCAAACAGCTGCTTCGCGGCGTCGTAGGCGTCCGGCGCGGTTCCGGCCGGCGGCGTCGCCGGTTCACCACCGGCCGCCCCGGCAGGCCCCGACAGCAAAGGAGCTAAAAGCCCCAATAGAATCATGGGCCACGCGCGCAGGCGATTTCGGCGGAGATCCATCATCCCATGAGCCCCTGTAGCCAAACCGAAACTTCCATGGCTCTCACTCCCGCGCGGAAAACCACCAGCGCCGCAGCGCCGCATTTCGCTCGGCCGCGAGGCGGGCGGACTTAAGTCCGATCAGCGTCTGGTTGATCCGGTGCACGGCCAGTTCGAGCAATGTGGCCTCCGCCATCGCTTCGTGGTTCATCGGCGAACGACACGGTGGCGAAAGGAGGTTCGGGGGTCAAACCGAGGCATGAGGTGCAGTGGCGGTGGGACGGAGCGCAGGGGTGAAAGCGACATCCTGCCGGCGCCTCCGAGGCTGAAGCGGCGGGACGCCGCTTCCACGGAGGCAAACCGTGCCGCCATCGCGGCGGAGGGCGTTGACTCCCGGCGCGGTTCGGGTGAAATCGACCCCTTACGGGGATGAACCGGGTCTTCATCAAGACGTACGGATGCCAGATGAACGAGCGCGACAGCGAGGCGGTCGCGGCGATGCTGCGCGGGCGGGGGTACCGGATCGTGGGCAACGAGGACGAGTGCGACATCATGCTGCTCAACACCTGCAGCGTGCGCGACGCCGCCGAGCAGAAGGCGATCGGCAAGGCGGGCTATGTCGCCTCCCGCAAGCGGCGGCAGCCCGACTTCATCCTCGGGATCCTCGGCTGCATGGCCCAGAACCGCGGCGCCGAGCTGCTCGACCAGCTGCCCGACGTCGACCTGATCGTCGGCACGCAGAAATTCCACCGCGTGCCGGATTACCTGGACAACCTGCGCGCGGCGCGGGAAGCCGGCGTGCCGATCGCAGACTCGATCGTGGACACGGCCGAGGAAGCCGGTTCGCAGAACACCATTCGCGATCACTTCGAGCGGGACGGCGCCCAGCCGCCGGTGAGCGCCTTCGTCTCTATCCAGCAGGGATGCAACATGGACTGCGCCTTCTGCATCGTTCCGAAGACGCGCGGGGACGAGCGTTCGCGGCCGATGGACGAGATCGTGGCGGAGTGCCGCCGGCTGGCCGAGCGCGGCGTCCGCGAAATCACCCTCTTGGGCCAGATCGTGACCAGCTACGGCCGCCGGGACTACGCCCACACCGGCGGCGTCACCCCCTTCGTCCAGCTCCTGGAGCGCGTCCATGAGATCGACGGCATCGAGCGGATCCGCTTCACCTCGCCGCACCCCCGCGGCTTCAAGGACGACCTGGTCGCGGCCTACGGCCGGCTGCCCAAGCTCTGCGAATACGTGCACCTGCCGCTGCAGTCCGGCAGCAACCGCATCCTTCGGGCCATGAACCGCCCCTACAGCCGGGAGCGCTACCTCGAAATCGTCGCGGCGCTCCGGGCCGTGCGGCCGGACATGTACTTTTCGACCGATGTCATCGTCGGATTCCCGGGCGAGACGGCGGAAGACTTCGCGGACACGCGGGAGGTCTTCCGGGCGGCCAACTACGACATGGCCTACGTCTTCAAGTATTCCGTCCGCTCCGGCACGCCCGCCGCCGCGATGGACGGGCAGGTCCCCGATTCGGTCAAGGAGGAGCGCAACCAGGAACTGCTCGCGCTGCTCCAGGCGAATTCGCTGCGCCGGACGCAGGCGTTGATCGGCACGACCGAGGAAGTCCTCGTCGAGGGCGCGGACCGGACCGGCGCGCGGCTGACCGGCCGGACGCGGGGCAACCGCGTGGCCATCTTCGACGGGCCGGCAGACCTGGTCGGCCAGCTCGTTCCTCTCCGCATCCTGCGCGCCTCGGTGAGCACGCTCTACGGAGAAACCACTTTGGTCTCGTCACCACCGGCGGGGGCCACCTGACTTATGTCCTTGTCCACCGCGACATTGATTCCCGGACTGATCCTGCTGCTGGCAGGGCTTCCCCTCCTGCTGGGCAGCGCGAGCGCCATCGCGGCGTACCGCGCCTTTCCGCGCTCCCGCGGAGCGAGTTTCCTCCTGTTCGGAGCCGGCGCCGTGTGGTTTCTGTACCAGATCTGGAACCTGTCGCCGGCCGACTTCGGCGATTACCATGTCGCCCTGACCGTGGGGTTCGGCGCCGTGGCCATCCTGGCGTTCAAGTGCGTGCCCGACTTCCTGGCCGTGCGCGGCCTGGCCGTCCTGATCCTGCTCGGCTGCTGGCCGCTGCTCATGGCGGGCTACCTGCGCTTCGACCATCCCCAGATCTACTTCCAGAAGGTGCTGCTGTACGTCGCCCTGTCGCTCGCGATCTGGGTGGGCGCCCAGCCGTGGCGCCTGCGCGACTTCCTGGAATGGCTGTTTGCGCGGCGCGAGCGCACGCGCGCGATCGCCGGAGTCGTCGTCGGCTACGGCGCGCTGCTCGCGGTGCTGGCCTTCACCTACTGACCCCATGGCCGGTTCGCCTCTCCTGGTGGTGCTGGCTGGCCCCTCGGGTTCGGGGAAAAGCACGCTCTGCGACCGGCTGGTCGACGCCAACGTCGGCTTCAAGCGCGTGGTCACCACGACCACCCGCCCCCCACGCGACGGGGAGACCGACGGCATCCACTATCATTTCTTCACCCCGGAGGAGTTCACCCGGCGCGCGGCCGCGGGCGAATTTCTCGAATGGGCGTGGGTGCACGGGCTGCCCACGGAAGCTTCGGAGCGGCGGTACGGCACGCTGCGCACGAGCGTCCTGGAGCCGCTCCGCGCCGGCCAGGACCTGGTGATGAGCATCGACGTCCAGGGGGTCGCGAACTTTCGCCGGGCGGCCCGCACGGATCGGCTGCTGGCCTCGGCCCTGCTCACCGTCTTCATCCGCGTGGATCACGAACGGCTGCTGGCGCGCATGCGCTCGCGGGGCAAGGACAACGACGCGGAAATCGCCCGGCGCATGAAGACCGCCGAAGCCGAACTGCGGGCGGCCGACACCTTCGATCACGTCATCGAGAGCCGCACCCGCGACGACGACTTCGCCGCGCTGCAGGAAATCATTCGTCTCCGCCGCTCACAAAGTGGCACCCCCGGCTCCGGGGATTGAGCGAGGCGGCGTGGACGACGAGCAGCGCGGTCTGGATCGCGTTGCGCAATTCGACCAGCGGACGCGAGACCCGGCAGTCGCGGTAGAAGGTCTGGATCTCCTCGCGCAGCTCCAGGAGGATGCGCCGCGCCCGGGCCAGACGCTTGGACGAGCGGACGATGCCGGCATAGTTCCAGAGGGTGTGCTGCAGTAGGAGCATATCCTGGCGCACGAGCGTCGGATCGGCCTCCCGGGCGGGGCCCCGCCACGGCCGCGGCTCGGGAAGATGGAATTGCCCCGCCGCGATTTCCGCGGCGTCGGCCCGCGCGGTGAACTTCGCGCTCGTCAGGCACTCCAAAAGCGAGGTGCTCGCCAGCCGGTTCGCCCCGTGCAGCCCCGTGCAGGCGGTCTCGCCCACCGCGTTCAGGTGGCGCACATTGGTGCGGCCCGCCAGGTCGGCGTGCACCCCGCCGCAGGAGAAATGGGCGGCGGGGACCACGGGAACGAGGTCGCCGGCGAGATCGACGCCGTACTCCGCGCAGCGCGCGCACAAAAAGGGAAAGCGCTCGCGGATGAAGTCCGGCGCCAGCGCCGACAGGTCCAGAAACACGCACGGCTCGCCGCTCGCCGCCATCTCGTCGTGGACGGCGCGGGCGACCACGTCGCGGGGCGCGAGCGAGCCCTGGGGATGGACCTTGTCCATGAAGCGTTCGCCGCGCGCATTGACCAGCACCCCGCCCTCGCCCCGCAGCGCCTCGGTGAGCAGAAACCGGGGCGCGCTCTTGTGGAAGAACGTCGTGGGGTGGAACTGCACGTACTCCAGGTCGATGACGCGCGCTCCCACGCGGTAGGCCATGGCCACGCCGTGGCCCACGCTCCCCGGCTGGTTGGTGCTGTGCAGGAAGATCTGCCCCAGGCCGCCGGTGGCGAGGATGGTCTTTTTCGCCACCAGGGCGAAGACTTCCCCGCTGGCGATATCCAGGACGTAGGCGCCGAAGCAGGTCAGGGGCGCGTAGCGCGCGGCGGCGTCCTCCGCGTTGTGGGACAGGGTCAGCAGGTCGATCGCCACCGTCCCGCCCAGCCGGTGGATGCGCGGCTGCCGGTCAACCCGGCCCGAGATGGCCGAAAGGATCGCATGCCCGGTCTGGTCCTTGGCGTGGATGATACGCCGCTCGCGGTGGCCGCCCTCGCGGGTGAAATCCAGGGCTCCGCTGGCGTCCCGGTCGAATCCGACGTCCTTATCGGCGAGCAGCATCTCCCGAACCGCCGCCGGCCCCTCCCGCACGAGCTGCTCGACCGCGGCGGGATTCGCGGTGCCGTCGCTGGCGGCCATGATGTCCGCCGCCAGGCTGCCCGGATCGGGGGACGTGTCGTAGATGATGCCGCCCTGCGCCCAGTCGCTGTTGGCCGCGAGCGGCCCGTCCAGGGCGAGGAGGGTGACCTCCAGCCCCGCCTCCGCCGCGTGGAGGGCGTAGGCGCAGCCCGCCAGGCCCGCCCCGATCACCAGGCAGTCTGTGGCTTGGACCTTCAAAGCAGGGTCAGGCTGAGATCGACCGCCGGCGCCGAATGCGTCAGGGCGCCGATGCTGATGACGTCGACTCCGGGCTGGGCATAGTCGCGCAGCGTCTCGTAGCGGACGCCGCCGGAGACTTCCACCACCGCCCGCCCGGCGATGAGCGCGACCGCGCTCCGCACCTGAGCCGGCGTCATGTTGTCGAGGAGGATCGCGTCGGCCCCGGCCGCGAGAGCCGAGCGGATTTGAGCGAGGGTCGTGGCCTCGACCTCGATCCGGGCGGTATGCGGGGCGGCGTCGCGCGCCTGGGCGACCGCCCGGGCGATCGAGCCCGCGGCGGCAATGTGGTTGTCCTTGATCAGGACGTGCTCTCCCAGGGAAAAGCGGTGATTGTGGCCGCCGCCGCAGCGCACGGCGTATTTCTCCAGCGCGCGGAATCCGGGCGTCGTCTTGCGGGTGTCCACGATGCGCACGCCCGTGCCGGCCACGGCGTCGACGTAGCGCCGGGTCAGGGTCGCCACGCCGCTGAGCCGCTGGATGAAATTGAGCGCGGTGCGCTCGGCCGTGAGCAGGGAGATCGTCGGACCGGACACCCGCAGCGCGATTTTGCCCGGCTTAAGCCGGTCCCCGTCCCGCGCCGCGGCGCGCACGCGCAGGGCGGGATCGACGGCGGCGAACACCTCCGCCGCCACGGCAACGCCGCAGAGCACCAGATCCTGTTTCGCTTCCATGACGGCCCGCGAGCGGTGTCCGGGCTCGAAGATCGCCCGGCTGGTCAGGTCGCCCAGCCCCGCGTCTTCGGCCAGCGCCAGTTCGATCAGGCGGGTCGTGTGCATCGGGCCGGATCAGTCGCGCGGCGCCAGTTCGAACATCCGGTCGATGCAGCGCGCCGCGCGGCGGCGCAGCGTCTCGTCCAGCGTCACGATCTGGTCCGGCCGGGGCGCGGCCAGCGCGTCGCGGATCTTTTCCAGCGAATTGAGCTTCATGTAGGGGCACAGCCGGCAGCCGCCGACAAACTCGCGGTCCGGCACTTCGGCCTGCAGGCGCCCCACCAGGCCGCACTCCGTGAGCATGAGGAAATACGGGGCCCGGGTCCGCTTGACGTAGGCCATCATCGCGCCGGTGCTGCCCACGAAGTCGGCGGCGGCGGCGACTTCGGCCGTGCACTCGGGATGGGCCACCACCTTGAGGCCCGGGAACTGCGCGCGCGCGGCCGCCACCTGCCCCGCGTCGAATTCCTCGTGCACCAGGCACGTGCCGTCGGAGGAGATGATCTCCTTGTCCACGCCGCGGCGGGCCATCTCGGTTCGGATGTTTTCGGCCATCAGGCGGTCGGGCACGAACAGGATGCGGCGCTCCGGCAGCCGGGCGATAATGTCATGGACGTTGCCCGAGGTGACGCAGACATCGGATTCGGCCTTCACCTCCGCGGTGCTGTTGATGTAGCAGACGACCGCCGCGTCGGGGTAAAGGGCCTTGAGCCGGCGGAGCTCGCCGCCGGTCAGGGAATCGGCCAGCGAACAGCCGGAGAGGCGGTCCGGCACGACGACGGTCGCCTCGGGGCAGAGCACCTTGGCGGTCTCGGCCATGAAGACGACGCCCGCGAACACGATCATCCGGGCGGCCGACTGCTTCGCCTGGAGGCTCAGGTAATAGGAATCCCCCCGGAAGTCCGCCACGCCATAGATGATCTCCGGCTCGACGTAGGAATGGGCCAGGATCACGGCGTTTTTCTCGCGCTTGAGCCGCGCGATTTCCAGGGTCAGGGGCGCCAGCTCGCGGCAGCGCTCCAAGGTCCAGGGGCGATGGCCGGGTTCGCAATTGACCGCCAGCAGCGCCCGGAACAGGCGCTCCGCCTCCGTTTCGATCAGGTCGTCGACCGCCAGCATACGAAGCCACCGTAAGGGGCGTTTCTCACATTTTCAACGCCTTGGCGTATCCCGTGAGCTCCATATAGGCGGAGCCGATGTCCTTCCCCGTATCCTCGTCGCGGACGCGGCACGTGCCCTCCCAATAGGGGCCTCCGCCCAAGGCGTTGGTCAGTTCCTGGTCCTTGGCCAGCGGTTCCAGGAGCAGGTGCACGCGGCGCCCCGTCGCCGGCGACGTGGTGGAGAGCTCGACGCGCGACGGGTAGCGGGCGCCCGAGCGGGGGCTTTTCCACCACGACAGCACCCGCCATCCATAGTCTGAGGTGATGGCCTGGGAGCGCGGATCGACCCATTGCAGGCGCGAGGCGGGGTCCGCGGTTCCGTCCGCGCGCCGCAGCCGGTAGAGCATGAGCTCCCAGGGCGAGTCCCGGAACTGCACGCAGGTCCAATCCCAGCCGATCTGGTTCGCGCCGAGCTGGCTGGAACTGATCTCGTGGTCCATCCAGGCCTCGCCATGGACCTGGTATTGGCTTTCTCCGACCGTAAGCGTGCCGGTCGTCCTCAGGCGGGGAAACGTCAGGTAGTACGAAGCCGCGGACGGCTCCGAGCCCTTGCGCGAGACCCCATCTTCTCCAAACACCACCAACGGCTTGGTGGGCTCCAGTGTGAGCGCGAAGGAGGCGTCGGCCTCCACGGAGCCGGACAGCTTCAGGATGATTCCGCTGCCGATCCGCCCCGGCGCATGAGGAGGGGCGGAGGTCGTGAGCGTCCACGGCCCGTTTCTCAGATCCAGGCGGCCCACGGCGGCGTGGGCGTCCCAGCCTTGGCGATTCAGCCGCTCGGTGTGATGGAACCGGCCGCCGTTCACGTCGGTGACGGCCATGTGCGCCAGGAAAAGCGCGTTCCGGGAAAAGTCCGCCGGGGTCGGCGCGGCATCCTTCGGCCCCGCGAAGCGAAAGAACGTCGCCTGAAAGCCGAAGCGGCGCGCGTCCGCGGCGTACAGGTGACCGGTGAGGTACCACCACTCGATCCGAAAATTCGGATGCGCGCCGTAATCGGCGGGAAAGGAAAAGTGATGGCCGGGCTGCGGGATCGCGTAGCCGTCCGCCGTGACCGCAGGCGCCGCCGCGGCAACCTGAGCGCCCATGCTGGCAAGCAGCGCTGCGGCCATCCGAAACCATGGCCCAAGGATGGGCCGCATTCGGATGCGGCCAGGGAAAGCGGTGTCCCGCCGCCAGTCTGCTACTTGAAGCGGCGGGGACGCCGCTTCCACGTTTCGATGCGTTCGCATTCGCCTCATTCCTCCTGATCCGCCGGCAGGTTCGCGCCCCACCAGCCCACGCCGAAGCTCACGAGCCAGCCGGTGAAGGCGACCGCGATCGAAAGCCCGGCCAGCGTCCGCCAGGGGACGACAAAGCCCAGGGTCCAGCCGAACGACTGCTTGTTGATGACGTGGATGAGCAGCCAGCCGAGGGCAAGGCTGAGCGCCAGTCCGCCGACGATCGACCACAGCGCCAGCGCAAGCCCCTCCGCCGAACCGGCCCAGGCCATCTCCGCCCGGGAAAATCCCAGGGCGCGCAGCGAGGTCAGCTCGTCGCGCCGGTCGAGCAGGATGCTGGCCATCGCCAGGGCCAGGCCGGTGACCGCCACCGTCACGCCGATGATTTCCAAGGCGTAGGTGATCGTGAACGTCTGCCGAAAGACGGTCAGGATCTCTCCCCGCAGCTCCGCGTACGTCAGCACCTGCAGCCCCGGAAACTCCCGCTTGAGCCTCCACCGCATCGCGATCGGGCTCACGCGGGGAGCGAGAAAGAGCGAGATGTGCGTGGCCGAATCATCGTGCATCCACCGCACCAGTTCGTCCCACTGCACCATCACCGTGCCGCGCTCGTTGCCGTAGTCCGAATACACCCCCGCCACGGTGACCCGGTGCGTGCCGGAGGGCGTGGGCAGCGCGATCCGATCGCCGCGGTGCACCCCGAACCGGTCCGAATAGCTCTCGCTGACCAGGCAGAGGGACGCGTTGCGGGCGGGGTCGAACACGGCCGGGCTGCGCGGCGCCTCCACCCAAGGCAGATCCGAGTGCACTTCGGTCAGCCGCAGGTCCGTGCCGGTGAGCAGCGCGGGGGCGCCCGTTCCGATCTGGATCGGGTACGCCGCCAGCACCCATTCCAGCGCGACGCCCGGCTGCGCCGCCAGACGCTTCCAGGTGGCCGCCGGAATGTGGTCGTCCGCCGAGGCGTTGCGCGCGACGTCGCTGTACACATACAGGTCCGCCTGAAGCGAGCGCGCCATCCAGCCGCGGATGGTGCTCTCGAAGCTGGAGACGAGGATCGCCATCCCGGCGCTCATGCCGACGGCGCACAGAAGCGAAGCCACGGCCAGGCGATGCCGCCCCGAGGGTCGCGCGAGATGGCCCAGGGCGACGCGCCGACTCGGCCCCCGCCGGCCCAGACCGTGAAACCGGCGCGCCACCCAGGGCAGCGCGCTCGCGCAGAGGATGCCGCCGCCCAGAATCCAGAAGAATGCCGCCGCGTAGCCGGCGAGGGGAAAATGCGCGCCGCTCGCCAGCGGCAGCGGAGGCACCCGGATCAGCACCAGCCCCGCAGCCAGCGCGAGCAGGCCGGGCAGGGGATTGCGCCACAATGCGGCGCCCGGGGCGGCCGCCCGGGTGAGGATCTGCGCCGGCGGCGTCCGCGCCGCCTCCAGCGCCGGCCACCAGCCGGCGACCACGCTGGCCGCCACTCCCATGGCCAGCCCCAGCACGATCTCGCCGCCGTCCAGGTTGGCCTGGCGCACGGTCGTCGCGAAATAAAGCATGTTCACGGTCCGCCCGATCGCGCGCACGGCGCCCTGGGCGCCGAGCCAGCCCAGGAGGACGCCGGCGGCTCCGCCGATCGCCCCCAGCGTCGCGGCCTCGCCCAGCCACAGCCAGCGGATGGCCGCCTCCTCGACGCCCAGGGAACGCAGCACGGCGATTTCGCCGCGGCGGCGGACCACGGCCCCGTCCAGCGCCTGAAAAATCAGGTAAAGCCCCACGAGCAGAGCGATCAGCGAGAGGATGGTGAGATTCAGGCGGAACGCCTCCGTCATCTTGTCGGCCGTTTCGCGCCGCACGCCCGGAGTGCGCACCAGCCACCGCTCGCCGTTCCCGCCCAGGCGGGTGAGCAGTTCGCCGAGCTCGGCCCGGCGTTCCTCCAGCCGCGGCCCCGGCTCCGCCACGAATTCCACGCGGTCGATCCGGCCCGGGCGATGCGTGAGCGCCTGCAGATCGGGCAGGTCCATCACGAGCACGTTGTCGGGCGGCGGCGGGCTGCCGGGAGCGCCCCGCAGGACGCCGGCAATCGGCAGCCAGCGGAATTGATCCTCGATCAGGACGCGCAGCATGCCGGAGGCGGGCAAAGCCGGGGGCACCCAGACGCGGTTCGGCTCCTGCCACTCGTGCCAGAAATCTCCCGTGCCGGTCCCGGTCCAGCGTCCGAGCGCCGCCCGGGCGGCGGGCAGGCTCGAAAGGCCGATCAGGTCCAATCCCAGCAGCGAATAGGTCTGGCGGTCGTAGGCGCCCGAAGCGCCGCGCATCGGCACCGCCGCGGTGGTCTCGACGACCGGGATCATGTCCACGGGACGCGCGCCCAATGCCCGCCGGATTTCCGGCAGCACCGAGTCGGGCAGGTCGCCGGAGCCCGGCTCGATCACCCAGTCGCTTTGGCCGATCAGCGTTTCCGCAAAGTTGTTGAAGCTCGCCACCGCGGCGCGGTTGGCCAGGCGGATGGCGATGAAGACTCCCACCCCCAGGGCCAGGATCAGGACCAGGAGCGCGTTCTGACCAGGCGTCATTCGCCAATGGCGCAGGGAAAAGCGCCGGAGCAGGAGCCAGCCGATCATACGATCAGGCCGTCGCGCAGGTGCAGCCGCCGGTGGCAGATGTCGGCCGCCTCCTCGCTGTGGGTGACCAGCACCAGGGCGGTCCCGGTTTCGTCGGTCAATTCGCGCAGCAGGGCCAGGATATTGGCGCCGTTGGCGGAATCCAGATTGCCCGTCGGTTCGTCGGCCAGCACCAGCGCCGGGCGGTGCACCAGCGCCCGCGCGATCGCCACGCGCTGCTGCTCGCCCCCCGAGAGCTGCGTGGGGAGGGCGTCGCCGCGGTCGGCCAGCCCCACCCGGACGAGCAGGGCCTCCACGGCGGGCAGCCGCACCCGGGCGGGCTGGCGCAGCAATTGCAGGGGCAGCTCGACGTTTTCCCGCACGGACAGGGTCGGGAGCAAATGAAAGAACTGGAAGATCGTGCCCACCCGCTCCCGGCGCAGCCGGGCGAGTCCCGCGCTGTCGAGAGCCTCCAGCCGGCGGCCCTCCAAGGCGATGCTGCCCGAGTCCGGACGGTCCACGCCTCCGAGGCAATTGAGCAAGGTGGTCTTGCCGCTGCCCGAGGGGCCGGTGAGCGCCAGCCGTTCGCCGCGCCCCACCTGAAGCGACACGTCGGCCAGCACCCGCCGGGTGCCGTAGGATTTGCCCACACGCTCCGCCGTCAGAATCGGTTCCGCGGAGGGTTCGGCCATTGCGCCCAGCAAACACCGCTTTCGGCGAAATGCCAATCGCGTCCGCGGAAGCGGCGGGACGCTGCTTCCAGCTCGGGCGGCTTGAGAATCCACCGAACCCGGGGCAGTTATAGGCCCGATGCAAACACGATCGTTGGGGCAGGGGCTCAAGGTTTCCGAATTGGGACTCGGCTGCATGGGCATGTCCGAGTTCTACGGCGCAGGCGACGAGGCGGAGTCGGTGGCCGTGATCCACCGCGCCATCGATCTGGGCGTCACCTTCCTGGATACGGCGGACATGTACGGCACCGGCCGCAACGAGGAACTGGTCGGCCGCGCGCTGAAGGGCCGGCGCGACCAAGTGGTCCTGGCGACCAAGTTCGGCAACGTCCGCGGGCCCAACGGCGAATTCCTCGGGGTGAACGGCAAGCCCGAATACGTCGCGTCCGCCTGCGAAGCGAGCTTGCGCCGCTTGGGCGTGGAGACGATCGATCTCTATTACCAGCATCGGGTGGATGCCGATACGCCCATCGAGGAGACCGTCGGCGCCATGGCCAAGCTGGTCCGGGCCGGCAAGGTGCGCTACCTCGGGCTGTCCGAAGCCGCGGCCGCGACGCTGCGGCGGGCCAGCGCGGTGCACCCGATCGCCGCCCTCCAAACCGAGTACTCGCTGTGGAGCCGGGATGTGGAGGCGGAGATTCTCCCGGCCTGCCGCGAATTGGGAATCGGTTTCGTGGCCTACAGCCCCCTGGGGCGCGGATTCCTCACGGGCCGGTTTTCCAGCGACGCGGACCTGCCGGCCGACGACTTCCGCCGGAACCACCCGCGCTTTTCCGGCGAGAACCTCGCCCGCAACCAGAAGCTGGCCGACGCCGTGCGGGCGCTCGCCGCCCGCAAGGGCTGCACCCCCGGCCAGGTGGCCCTCGCCTGGCTGCTCGGCCGGGGAAAGGACATTGTCCCAATTCCCGGAACGAAGCGGCTGAAATACCTGGAGGAAAACGTGGCCGCGGCCCAGGCCACGCTGACCGCGCAGGAAACCGCCGAATTGGACCGCGCCTTTCCCCTGAACGCCCCCGCCGGCCCCCGCTATCACGCCAACGGGATGCGGACGATCAACCGTTGACGGGAAACGGGTCGCGCGGTTCGCCCAAATCGACCTGGGGCAGCCATTCGATCTCCCGGATGCCGGGATTGCGGGCCAGGTCCGCCACGACCGGGGGCGTGGCGATGTCGTCGGGCAGCGGCCGCCAGCGGACCGTGCACTGGTGCCGGCGGTCCCGGCCGTGATCGAGATAGGAGACCTGCGCGGAAACCGTCTTGAATCCGGCCGCGGTCAGCGACGCGATCAGGTCGGCTTCGCCCGGGCCATTGCCGCTGGCCACGACGACCAGCACCGCGCGGCGCTCGCGATGCAGGTGCCGCTCGAACTGCTTGAGGCCGACCAGGACGCCGAGGGCGATCGCGAGGGTGGCGAGCCCCAGCCAGATTTGGCCGCCGCCGAAGCACAGGCCCATCGCCGTCGTCAGCCAGAGCGTCGCCGCGGTGGTCACCCCCGTCACCATGCTCCCGCGGCGCAGGATCGCGCCGGCGCCGATGAACCCCATTCCCGAAAGGATGCCCAGCGGCAGGCGCATCAGGTCGAGGACGACGAACGAATCCGCATGCTTGCCCACCGTCTCGAGCAGCAGGTTCGCCTGGATCATGCTGAGCGATGCCGCCAGGCAGACCAGGATGGTCGTGCGGATGCCGGCCGCATGGCCGTGCTCGCCGCGGTTGAGCCCGATCAGGAATCCCGCCGCAACCGTGAGCACCAGGCGCAGCAGCACTTCGGGCCATCCGATGACGGGGGGCATGCCCTCACAGACTCAAGGTCCCGTGGTGGCGTTCCCTGTTGGAAAGTTAGGGGATCAACCCGATTCCCCCGCGTATTCAAAAGGGGCATCATCCCGCCGTGTCCCGCAAATTCATCATTCTGGTCGCCGAAGACGACAGCGATGACTTCTTTTTCCTCCAGCGGATCCTGAGCAAGGCCCACGTCGGGGACGTGCACCACGTGGAGGACGGGCAGCAGGCCATCGACTACCTGGCGGGCCACGGCCCGTTTCACGACCGGGAACGCCATCCCTATCCCGACATTCTGCTGCTCGACCTGAAACTGCCCGTGCGCACCGGCCACCAGGTGCTGGAATGGCTGAGCGGCCAGCGCGCCATTCCCCGGCCGGCCACCTACGTGCTGTCCGGCTCATTCTCCGAGGTGGAGCAGCGGCGCGCGGAGCGGGCGGGCGCGGTCGGTTTTTTCCTGAAGCCCCTGTCCCTGGGCCATGTCGCCGCGCTCGTCGAGCAGAGCGCGGTCGCGGCTCTTTAGCCCGCATCCCGCTCGAGTTCGGGGAAATCCTGCCCCTTCTCCCCGGCGCAAACGGTTTCAGCCTCCCGGCGCGGTGCGAAAGGCCGGCCGTCAGGGGTGGCGATAGACGGCGACCCGGACAGGTTCGACCGTGACCATGCCGCCCTTGATCATTCCGTCGACGGTCGGGAGAAAGGCTTCGATCTTGGCCTTGGTGTCCACGATTTCGATCACGACCGGCAGGTCGAAGGAGAGCCGCAGGATTTTCGCCGTGTGCAGGTGGCTGGAGGCGCCGAAACCCATGAAGCCGCGCACGGCCGTCGCCCCCGCCAGGCCCGCCTCGCGGGCCTTGAGCACCAGCGATTCGTACAGCGGCTTGCCGTCATCCCGGTCGGACTCGCCGACATAGATGCGCATCAGCGTGGATTCTTCGGGAAGGTTCATGAAGGCACCCGGGGCTGGCTGAGCGCCTGCGCGAGCAGCGCCCCGAGCCACACCGCGACCAGGCACGCGACGACCGAGCTCACGATGTTGGCCGCGGCGAGCAGCCATTGGCCCTCCCGGGCGAGGTTCAGGGTGTTGAGGCTGAAGGACGAAAACGTCGTGTAGCCGCCGCAGATGCCGACAATGAAGAACTGGCGTCCCAGCGGCCCCACCAGCCAGCGGCCCTCGGGTCCCGCCAGGCCGGCAAAGAAGCTGATCAGGAACGAGCCGGTGATGTTGACGATCATGGTGCCCCACGGAAACGTCTCGCCCCAAAGCTGGGTCGCCCAGCCGGAAACGGCGAACCGCGCTCCCGTTCCGAGCGCGCCTCCCACCATCACCCAGAAATACGCGGCCAGCGAATACATCGTGCGAAGCCAGGACGTTAGGGACCGCGGACCCCGACGGCGAGCATATCGTGCCATTGCGTGGCGTCGATCTGCCCCACTGTACCGCCCAGATGCACCGGGTGCGGAAACGGGACGAAGGCGGTCTTGGACTTCGCCGGGACGATCAGCCCCCCTTTGGCGAGGAGGGCCTCCAGATGCCCCCGAAACGCCAGGTGGAGATCCAGGGACAGGGGGCGCTTGGGCAGCGGATCC
>DASRSH010000322.1:0-42375 GCA_035656575.1 Opitutaceae bacterium | reverse complement strand
CGCGGCGTATCCCGTCCTGGTGGCCAACGGGGACGCGGAATCCGTTCTCAAGTACCATCCCACGGTCGTCTTGTGCGCCGATTACAGCCGGATCGAGCTGGTGTCCCAGCTCCGCACGGCCGGGGTGCGCGTGGTCGTGTTCGACCGGTATGTCACCCTGGAGGATGCCTATGCCACGCTTCGGCGGGTGGCGGACGAAGTCGGCGCCCCGCAGCGCGCCGCGGCGATTATCGCCGCGTGCGAGCGCCGGACCGCGGCGCTGCGGCGGCGATTGCGGGGCGTGCGGCCCGTGAACGTGATCGCGCCTTCGACCTACGACCTGGTTCCCGGGGACGGGACGACGTTTCAGGACCTGTGCGACCACGCGGGCGCGACCAACCTGGTGGCGTCGCTGGGCCACGTGCACGGGTACGCGCCGCCGCCGTCGGAGCGCATGCTGGCCTGGCCGATCGACGAGCTGGTGCTGGGCGGCACCGATCTCGACGCTGCGCTGGCTCCGTTTCGCACGCTGCCGCCCTACGCGTATCTGAGCGCCGTGAAATCGCGCCGGGCCGTCCTCGTGCCGCCCTGGGTGCTGGGCTGCGTGTCGTACCGGCGGGTGGAGGGGTATTACGCGCTCGCGCGGGCGCTGCATCCGGAGGCGTGGCGATGAGCCGGAACGCGGGGAGCGACGGCTGGGTGCTTCCCGCCGCGGGCGTCGTCCTGGTCGTGCTGGCCGTGGCTTCGCTCAGTGTCGGCGACCTGCGGCTGCCGGTTTCGCAGGTGTGGGCGGGATTGCGTCGGACCGACCCGTGGGCCGCGACGGTCATCTGGCAGCTGCGGATGCCGCGCCTGCTCGTGTCGCTTCTGGTGGGCGCGGGGCTGAGCGCGTCGGGACTCGTGATGCAGGCCTACTTTCGCAACAGCCTGGCGAGCCCCGGCCTGCTCGGTGTGAGCAGCGGCGGCGCCGCGGGCGCCGTAATGGCGATCGCATTCGGGTGGGCGTCGCTGTCGCTGTGGTGCCTGCCGGTCGCGGCGATGGCCGGCGCCTTCGCGGCCACGGCGGCGGTGCTGGCCTTCGCTCGCCGCGGGGCGAGCACGGAAGGGCTCATCCTGGCCGGATTGGCTCTCAATGCGCTGCTGGGGGCGGTGACGGGCTATTTTCTCTGCCGGCACACCAACGTGTTCGACCGGAACGCGCAGATGATTTTCTGGCTGATGGGCGGACTGGAGGATCGCACCTGGCAGCACGTGCTCATCGCGCTGCCGGTCGTCGCCGCGGCCGCGCTGCTGTGGCCGCTGGGGCGCCCGATGGATCTGTTGAGTCTCGGCCAGGCCGAGGCGCAAAGCCTGGGCGTGGACGTCCGCCGGCTCCGCCGCCGCCTGCTCCTGCTCAGCACGGTCCTCGCGGCGGTCGCGACGGCTGTGGCGGGCTCGGTCGGCTTCGTGGGGCTGGTGGTGCCGCACATCCTCCGGCTCCTGGTGGGGGCGGAACACCGGCGCCTCTTGCCGCTGTCGCTCGTGGGGGGAGCCGTTTTCGTCCTCGCCTGCGACCTGGCGAGCCGGCTCATCGGCGGGCTGCCCCTCGGCATTGTCACCGCCTTGATCGGCGGACCCTATTTCCTATGGCTCCTGCGGCGACAACGGTGACGGCGCTCGAAGTGGCCGGAGCCACGGTGCCCGGCCGCATCGAAGGCGTGAATCTCAGCCTCGCGGCCGGCCAGGTGGTCGGGCTGATCGGGCCGAACGGGTCGGGCAAGTCGACGCTGCTGCAGGTGGCCGCGGGGCTGCTGCCCGGCGGCGCGGTCCGCTGGCAGGGGCGTCCGCTGGAGGACCTGCCGATGCTCGAGCGCGGGCGCCGCGCCTCCTGGGTGCCGCAGGAGGGGCGCTTCGAATTCGGCTTTTCCGTGCGTTCGGTCGTCGGCCAGGGGCGCTTCGCCCATGCCGACGACGGGGCGGGGATCGAGGAGGCCCTGGACGAACTGGACCTGAGGGGCCTCGCGGATCGGCCGGTGGACCGTCTTTCGGGCGGCGAGCGCCAGCGGGTGCTGCTGGCGCGCTCGCTCGTCACGGCGGCGCCGCTCCTGCTGTGGGACGAGCCTCTGGCCGCGCTCGACATCCGCCACGCGCTGCAGGTGGTGGCGCTGGCCCGCCGGCTGGGCGCGGCGGGCGGGACCGTGCTCCTGTCGCTGCACGATCTGCGGCTGGCGGAGGCGCTGGATCAGGTCGCCGTGATGGACGCGGGCCGGCTGCGGGCGTTTGGTCCGCCGGCCTCCGTCTTGACGCCGGAATTCCTGCGGGCCGTATTCGGCGTGCGGGCCGCGCGCGGACCGGGTCTCATCCTCGACTTGCCATGAATCCCTCCCCCCCCTCCGAGGACGAGCATCGCCGGCAGATGCAGGCGCTGCAGAAGGAAATGCGCGCCCGGATCGCCGCGGCCAAGGAAAAGCGCGATCTGCTCATCGTCCACACCGGCGACGGCAAAGGCAAGTCGACGGCGGCGTTCGGGCTGCTGGTGCGCATGCTGGCGCACGGCCGCCGCTGCGCCGTGATCCAGTTCATCAAGTCCGGGGACACGGCGGTCGAACGGAAACTGGCGGATCCGCTCCTGACCTGGCACCGGGTCGGGGACGGGTTCACCTGGGATACGCAGAATCGGGCCGCCGATATCGCGCGGTGCCGCGAGGGCTGGGGCATCGCCTGCGGTTACCTGCGCGACAGCGCCGTGCAGTTTCTCCTGCTCGACGAGCTCAACATCGCCCTGGCCCACGATTATCTGCCGGCGGACGAGGTGGTCGCGGCGTTCCGGGACCGCGCGCCGGGCAAGCACGTCGTGGTGACGGGACGGGGCGCGCCCGCGGCGCTGATTGAGGCGGCTGATCTGGTCACCGAGATGCGCGAGATCAAGCACCCGTTCGCCGCCGGCGTGCGGGCGCAGGCGGGGATCGAATTTTAGCGCAATTTTTCATGAAAGCGCTTCAGGATCGATGCAGCGCCGCGCGAGAATCGACCTATACCGCCCGAGGTGGGCTTCTCCGCCCATCGCTGGAAGGTTTCGGCCGGTTATCGCCCGGCGTCATCCCTCGAGGTTGAAGCGATTTTCGTGAAGAATTGGAGTGGCAGGGCTGCTATCGCATGAAAACGCTTCAAGATCGACGCAGCGCCGCGCGAGGAGCGATGGAAACCGCCCAAAGTCGGCTCGCAGCCCGTCGCTGGAAGCTTTCGGCAGATTGTCGCCGGGAGTCTCCTCTCGGGATCGAGGCGATTTTAACGTTCTATTTGGGGTGGACGTGAGGCCGAGCATCATCGCGGCGGCGATCGTTGGCGCCTGGGCCTTGGCGCCCGGAGCGCGCGCCGGGCCGCCCTTTCTCACCGACGACCCCGACCCGGTGGACCTCGGACACTGGGAGTTCTATGTCTTCGGACAAGGCGAGCAGACGGCGAGCGCCAACTTCGTTTCCGGGCCCGCCTTCGAATTCAACTATGGCGTGGCGCCGAATACCCAGCTCCATCTGGTGACGCCGGTGGCCAGCATCTCCACTCCGGGCGCGGGATGGACCTCCGGGTACGGCGATACGGAACTGGGCGTGAAATACCGCTTGCTCGAGGAAACGAATGTCCTTCCCGAGGTCGCGACCTTTCCCATGGCGGAGCTGGCGACCGGCGATGCCGGGCGCGGGCTGGGCAATGGCCGGACGTGGTACCGCCTGCCGATTTGGCTCCAGAAGACCTGGGGTCCGTGGACGATCGACGCCGGCGGAGGCGCGCAGCTGAACACCGCCCCGGGCGAACGGAACCAGGGCTTTGCCGGCCTGCTGGTGCAGCGCGATTTCGGCAAGTACCTGACGCTCGGCGGGGAAGTCTTCCAACAGCCCGCCGATGGCACCTTTGGGCGGGCCACCGCCTTGGCCAACCTCGGCGGCTATCTGAAGTTCACGGAAAACTTCAACCTGCTCTTCAGCGCCGGGCGTTCCATGGCCCAGCAGCGCTACGTCGTGTGGTATTTGGGGCTTTACTGGACGGGAGGTCCCAAGCGGCCCGACAGCAAGTAGCCGATCGGATCACCCGCTCCCTTCGCGGTAATCGAAATAATCGAAGTCGGCGTGGCGGCGCGTGCCGGCGACGTCATGGCAGGCCATGCCGATGAAGGCGCCGGTGAAGTTGGGCGTTCCGGGAGCCGCCGCCTCGTCCGAGAGGATGCTGGCGTCGAGCTCCTGCGGCAGCCAGCGCCACTCCCCCCCTTCGGGCCGGAAGCCGAAGCGCAGGCGGTCGCGGTCGATGGCGGCCCGCAGGTGGACGCGAACGCCGGCGGGCAGCGGGATGGGAGTGGGAGCCTCTGGCACGCCGCCCGCTTCCGGGTACGCGGACAGGACGGCGAGACACCGGCCGGCCGACTCGTCGTGCGTCACGTGCAGGAAGTGGAACTTGGAGCGATTGTAGTAGCAGATCAGCCCGGCCGACTGCTGGAAATGCTCGGGCTCAAAGTCGACGACGGTCGCCGCCGAACAGACATGGGCCTGCTGGCGGCGCGCGACAAGCGACTGCCGAAACCAGCTGCCCACGCTGTCGCGGCCGAAAAGCCGCAGGTGGCCTGGGCGCGCCGTCAGGCTGAAGAGCTCCTCGGGCCACGGAGAGCGCAGCCACTGGAAGTCGAGGGGCAGTTCGGGCGCGTCGAAGTCCTCGCGCTCCGGCGGCGAGGGCCAGGGGTGCGGGGGCAGGGCCGGGCCTTCGACCTCGACTTGGGGCAGCCGGTCGCCGGAGGCGGCGCGCAGCCAGCCGTCCGCGGTCCAGGCCATCCGCTGAATGGCGGTTTCCCGGCCCAAGGTGCAGCGGCCGCGGGGGGTCAGGGGCCGCCCGCAAAGATGGACCATATAGGTCTCGCCTGCGGGGGTCTCGACCAGGGCGCCATGGCCGGCCCTCTGCAACTCGGCCTGGGGGTCGTCCCGGGAGGTGAGGGCGGGGCCGGCGGGATCGGTTTCGTACGGCCCCCACAGGGAGCGGGAGCGGGCGAGCGTCACGGCGTGGCCGTAGCCGGTGCCCCCCTCGGCGACGAGAAGGTGGTAGTAACCGTGTTTGCGATACAGATGCGGGCCCTCGGTGAAGCCGAGAGGGGTGCCGCGGTAGATCAGGCGGCGCTCGCCGATCAGCGCGCGCCGTTCCGGAGAGTATTCCTGCATGACGATGCCCGCGAAGCGCTCGCGGCCGGCCCGATGGTCCCAGAGCATGTTGAGCAGGTACTTGCGGCCGTCGTCGTCGTGAAACAGCGAGGGATCGAAGCCGCTGCTGTTCAGGTAAACCGGATCGGACCACTCGCCGTCGATCCGCTCCGCCGTGACGAGGTAGTTCGGCGTGTCGCGCAGCAGGCCCTCGGCCCCCGCCGATCCGGCGGCCCGCCCGTAGCGCTTGACGTCAGTGTAGATGAGGTAAAACCGGCCGGCGTCGTAGCTCAGGCACGGCGCCCAGATCCCGCACGAGTCCGGGTCGCCCAGGAGATTGAGCTGGTTCGGACGGCGAAGCGGGCGCGTGAGCAGCCGCCAGTGCGCGAGATCGCGCGAGTGATGGATCTGCACGCCCGGGTACCACTCGAACGTGGAGGTGGCGATGTAGTAGTCGTCGCCCACGCGCAGGATCGAGGGGTCGGGGTTGAATCCGCGGAGAATGGGATTGCGAAGCAGAGTCATGGGAGGCTAGGGGCAGGCACGTGGCAGCGGCGTGCCGGACTAAGGAAGGGGTCACGTACCAAATCCCAACAATCCGGAAAAGACGTTTCCGGGTATTGGGCACCGATGAGCTCGAATTTCATGTTCGGTCGGGCTAGAGACCCGCGGGGTCGGTTTGCGGACCGAGTTCGCGCGGAGTGCCATCGAAGATCACGATCCGCTCCCGGGACAGGTTGGACACGGTCTCGAGGGGCGAGTGATGCGCGAGGATGAGCCGGCTGCGGCAGCCGGCCGCGATGCGGCCGAACTCCTCGCGAAAGGCCAGGCGGCCGGAACCGGTTCCCGTGGCGGCGTTGATGACGGCGATCGGCGGCAGGCCCGCTTGCTCCATGAGCTCCAGCTCCCACAGGAAGCCGCGGCCGTGCGGCACGCCATACGAGCCGGCATCGCTGCCGGCCACGATCAAGACGCCGAATTCATGCGCGCGGCGGAGGCTGGCCGCGTGGCCGTCGAGGATCCGCCGCAGATGACTGCGGACAGTCTCGTCCCAGCCCATGCGGTCGGCGTGGACCACCTGGGCCGCGACCGGAGCGAAGGTCGGCACCCAGGCGGTGCGCAGGTCGCGGATGCGGAGCAGCTGATCCTCGCGGATGAAGTAACCGTGCTCGATCGAATCGACGCCGCCGTCGATCACCCGGTCGATTCCGGCGTCGCCCGAGGCGTGGGCGAAACTCTGGCGCCGGCAGGCGCGCGCGGCCTCGGCCAAGGCGGCGACTTCGGCGGTTGTCATCTGGGGCTCGGTCGTCACGGCGCCCTTCTGGAAATTGATGATGCCGGTGGGGATCAGCTTGATGCGGTCGGCGCCCGCCGCCACCCGCGCTTGCACGCAAGCCTGCGGGGTGGGGTAATTCTCGAGGGGATCCCCCATGAAGGAGCCGTAGCGCCCGCGGTGGTGAATGGCCGCCCCCGGACTCTCATAATAGGGCACGGGCGTGATATCCCGGCGGCTATCCGTTTGCAAAGAGAGCGGACCTGCGGCCCCGCCGGCCGAAGCCTTGGCGAAGGCAGGCCGCTTCCACGACGGATCTCGATAGCGGTGGCTGAGCGCCAGGCCGACCCCGTTGCGGTCGCCGGCGTCGCGGACGGCGGTGACGCCCAAGTCGATCAGCCGGTGCAGCCGGGCGTCGGCATGGGCGAGCAATTCCGACGGGTCGCGCTTGAGCTGCGCGGCGCGATTGTCGGCGTCGAGCTCGCTGCCCTCGAGAAACAGGTGCGCGTGCGCCTCCGTGAGGCCCGGAAGCAGCGTCGCTCCCGGCGCCTCGAAGTCGGGCCGATCCTGTCCCGGCCCGAGCACATCGGGGGGCGGCGTGCGGCCGGCGTCGCCGACATAGCGGATCTTTTCGATGTCGTAGACCACATGCGCGTCGCGCCGCGGCGCGGTGGAGGTGCCGTCGAGCAGCGTGCCGACGCGCAGCCAGACCGGCCGCGACGAGCTGGGGGTGGGGTACGGGGTATTGGAGATCAAGCTTCTTCGGGGGTAGCTTCCGAGCAGATCGCCATGATCGCCTCGGCTTGGCGGAATCCGGCCGTCTCCTGGGTTTCGTCCGCGGCGGCCCGGCCTTGCGCGAGGGCGCGGCGCAGCTTGTCGACCATGGGGTGATCCGGCGGCAGGGGGCCGGGCGCCTTTTCCGGGTTGGCTAGGGCGAAGTCGAGGCCGACTTCCATGCCGAGCGTGAGGTAGGCGTTTTCCAGCTGCTCGCGCACGCCCTTGGGCGTGCCCCAGGCAAAATTCGAAAGGCCGACCACGAAATGCACCCCGCGCAGGTCCGGATCGGCCCGGATCAGGCGCATGGCGTCGAGGCCGATGTTCACCAGCCCGTAGGTGTCCGCGCCGACCGGCGCGAGCCCGGGGTCGATGATGATCTGGTCGGGCCGCCGTCCGGCTTCCTCGATCAGCCGGCCGACGAAGTACTTCGCGGCGGAGTGCGCATCGGCGGCCGAGAGGCACTGCGAGGTGCCCCCGGGCACGAAATGCTCCGAGGCCATCACGATCACGTTCGTGTCGTACTCGCGCACGAGCGCGATCATGTCGGACAGCCGGTCGCGGGAGGCCGCGACCGAATTGATGATCGGGGCGCCGCTGCGGGCGCGGTCGTAGTGTTTGAGCGCGACTTCGTGGTAGCGGACGGACGGGTTGTCGAAGCTGAGCGGCACCGCGGTCGCCTCCTGCAGGGCCGGCACGAGGTCGGGGAGGAAGGCCAGCATTTCGTCCATCTTCACCTGGATCCGCTGCGTGCCGTCGATGTTGACGGTGAGAAAGCGGGCGCCGAGATCGGCCTGGAGCTTCGCCAGGTGCTGGTATTCGGCCAGGCTGCGCTCCGCGAATGCCCGGCGCGCGCGCGCGTACGAATTATTGATCAGCTCGCCGATGACGTTCAGTGCTGGCATGGGGACGCGGGAAGGGGGAGGGGGACGCGGCGGGACGCATGGTCGCGGCCCAGCCAGAAGTTCGCCCATGACGATGTGCCGCGCAGGGCCTGGTTTTGCACGACCGGCACGTGATCCAGCATCGTGCCCTCGGCGCCGTCGGCCTTGAGCCGGTCGTAGGCCCGCAGCCAGATGCAATCGCCATAGCCGTCGACCTCGCAGCGCCCGTCGCGGGTGCCCCCGCACGGGCCGTTGCGCTGGTTCTTGGCGCACTGCGATTCCGGGCAGAGGTAAGCGATCTCCGGCAGGGAGCAGTCGCCGCAATCCTGGCACCGGAAGAGGACGGCCTTGCTCGCGTGCTCCAGCGCGCGCAAGGCGGCCGGGCCCTGCCGCGGGTCCGCCGCGGCGGCGCAGGCGCTGCGGCCCCAGCGGGCGAGCGGCCGGCCCGGCGTGAACATGGCGGCGTGAACATGCTTGGAGACGGTGTACGCCAGGCTGGAGCGGGCCGGCGCGAAGGGGCCGCCGGAGGTCGCGGGGTCGGCGAGGCCGGTCGCGGGGTCGCGTCCGTAAAGGTAGAATTCGCCCGGGCGCGAGTACGCGAACTCGCGGACGAAGCCCTTCCAGTCGTCTTTCGCGAAGGAGCGCTCGATCTCCAGGATCCGCGACAGGGTGGGGAAGTCGTGCACCCCGCCCAGGTACGCCCCCCGGAAACCGAGCCCGCGGTAGATCGCGACCTGCTTGGCGGCGAACTCCTGGAAGAAGGCCGCGCCGCGGTCGGGCGAGCGGGCGCGCTCCGCGCACAGGTCGCGCAGCGCCGCGGTGACGACGACGCCGGGAATGCGGCCCTGGTGAAACACTTCGGCCACCCGGCCGTTCAGCATGTAGACGTTGCCGATCAGGGGCACGCCGCCCATGCCCTCGGCCTGCATGTGCGCGCGCAGCTCGTGCATCTTCCGCGCGTCGAATCCGATCTGGTTGATGATGAAGCCGGCCCCGCAGGCGACCTTGGCGGCGAGCTTGCGGTACTGGGGAATCACCTCGCCCTCGTGCAGCTTGAAGTTGGTCGTGACTGCGCCGATCAGAAAGCGCGTGCGGCCGAACCGCTGGTCCAGCCCTTCGTTCATCTGCTGCAGCAGGGTGATGAGGCCGATCGAATCGATGTCGAAGACGGGCTTGGCCGCGCCGCCGGAACCCGCGATGGGGTAGTCGCCGGTCATGGCCAGGATGTTGTTGAAGCCCTCGCTGTGCAGCAGCCACGCCTCGCTCTCGAGGCCGTTGCGGTTGAGATCCTTGCAGGTCAGGTGGATCACGACCTCCTTGCCCGCGTAGAGGATCGGCTTGCCCAGGGCGGAGGGGGCCAGCTGCGGGTTGCCGCCGGCGTTGTCCGTGATCGAGATCCAGTCGACGTCGCTGGACTCCACCAGTTGCGAGGCAAACTGGCGCGCCTTGACCGCATTGCGCTCCTGCATGCCCCCCCGCACGGATACCAGCTCGGTGCCGATCAGGAATCGGTCCGACTGCTCCAGCTTCTCGCGCAGGGTCGAAGGGGTCATGTACCAATTCCCAACAAACCGGGCCGAGGCCGCCGGCCGGTTTGATGGTGAATGCGGTTTGTTGGGAATTGGTACATGACCCCTTCGGACGTCACGGGTGCTGGGCTTCGAGTTCGCGGCGGACGGCCTCCGCGACCTGGGCGGGGGTGCCGGCGCGTTCGGATTCGTCGCTCCAGCGCAGGGCGGACATGTAGGCGTCGGCGCTGACCAGGCCCTGGCGCTGCGCGGAGGCGTCGATCCGCTCGGTGAAGCGCTGGCCCAGGGGGACGCGCACCTCGTCGTGGCCGTCCCAGGCCTTCACCTCGGAGGGGATGTCCTGCCAGTACAGCACCTGGAAGGTGGAGCGGGCGTCCTTTTCGGCGGGCGCCGCGGGCGGAGCCGGCTTGGGGGCGACGCCGCGCTTGGCCGCCGCCGCGGGGGCGGGGCCCTTGCCGACCAGATAGAGAAACAGGTCGACCGCGTTGGAGGCGTCCGCGCCGTAGCCGTCGGCCCCGATTTCGTCGGCGTACATCTGGCTGATGGGCGCGCCGCCGATCGCCATCTTGATGTGCCCCTGGCCCTTTTCCTCGAAGCCGTCGATCACGGTCTTCATGTAGGTCATCGTCGTCGTGAGCAGGGCGCTCATGCCGATGATGTCCGGCTTGAACTCCTCGGCGGCGGCGAGGAATTTCTCCAGGCTCTGGTCGACGCCGATGTCCTTGACCTGGAAGCCGGCGCCCTCGGCCATCATGCAGACGAGGTTCTTGCCGATGTCGTGCAGGTCGCCGCGCACGGTGCCCATCAGCAGCCGCCCGGTGCCTTCGGTGGCGCCCCCGGGCGCGCTCAGGAGCGGCTTGAGGACCGCCATGCCGGCCTTCATGGCCCGCGCGGCGATGAGGACCTCGGGCACGTAGAGGATGTTGTGCTTGAAGTCCTCGCCAACGACGCTCATGCCGGCAATCAGGCCGCATTCGAGGACTTCCTTGACCGGCCGGCCTTCGGCGAGGGCCTCCTTGGTCATTCGCTCCACGTCCGGGGCCTTCCCCTCGTAGAGACATTGGTTCATCAGCGCGTAGTCGGGCATTGGCGGGCTCCGTTCAGCGTTGGGCGCGGGCGCCGTTGAACTCCGCCAGCGCCTGCTCCATCGCGAGGATGTTGGCCTTGGGCATACCCGGGCTGGTGCCGCCCCCGACGGAGAGGATGATGTTTTCGCCTCCGCTCTTCTCCAGCACCTCGAGGGTCGCCGCGCGCACCTCCTCCGGCGTGCCGCGGACGCCGACCTCGAGGGGGTTGACGTTGCCCATCAGGGTGATTCGGCCGCCGACGCGGTCGATCACGTCGGCGATGTCCGTCTGCTTGCCCCAGTTGAGCACGTCGAAGCCCACGTCGGGCAGGTGCTCCAGGCAGGCGTTGATGTCGGCGTCGTTGTGATAGATCTTGATCCAGTCCTTGGGGAAGGCGTCGCAGATGCGCTTGAGGTAGGGGTGGCAGAACTCCTTGTAGTGGTCCTCGTTCACGAACCCGACGATGTCGTCGAGGATGAAGATGCCCTCGACGGTCGGGCCCATCGCCTTGGCCTGCGCCTTGAGCCAGTCGATGATGAGCCGCGTGCACAGATCGAGCAGCTTGTGGGCCCATTCCGGCTTCTCCACCAGGTCGATCATGAAGTCGGTCGTGCTGCGGACGAAGCCGGCCGTGCACATCGGCCCGCGCGCGGTCGCCAGGGGCAGGATGTAGCCGGCGTCGAGGATGCGCTGGCGGTGCATGCGCATGCGGTGCAGGGACAGGGCCATGAAGGCGTCGTTCTCAACCTCGTATTCGGGGAAGCGCTCGATGTCCTCGATGTGGAAGAGGGTATGGTACTCGCTCGGCGTGTTGTCGGCCCAGAACTTGATCTTGGAGCCGAGCGCGGAGGGTTCGGCCGCCATGCCGTATTCCATCCACCAGGACGGGATGAAGATGATGTTGGGGAACTCCTGGTGGATCTTCAGGTGCGACTGGAACCACAGCTCGGGGTCCAGGTAGAAGTCCATGTGCTTGATCCCGAGGTAGCCGGGGATCCAGGGGCTGTCGATGATCAGGGCCATCGGCACGGCGTCGAGTTTCTCGCGGCGCGCCGCGCGTTTGAACGTGGCCCATTGTTCAGGTCTCATGGGAAAGGAATCAGGGGTTGATGAGGATTTCGGTCGGGGTGATTTCGAGCTGCACGCCGGCGGCGCGCGCGGCCTCCTGCAGGGCGGCCGGGAGCATGACGGCGGGATCGGCGCTCACGTCGAGCCGGCGCATCAGCCCGTCGCCCTTCTTGGCGCCGACGCGCAGGGTGATCTTGAGACCCCGGCGCTTGCACGAAACCCGGGTCTTGTCGGGCAGGGCGGCGTTCATCGGGGCGAGAAACGCGTCGACGTAGTGCGCGCCGATGCCGGACTTGTCGCGGACTTCCGGGAGCAGCTTGTCGCGGGCCGCGGGATTGATGTCGCAGAGCTTGATCATGGGGAAGCGTGAAGGGCGTAATGGATCGCCTGGAGCGCCAGGCTCCATTTGTGGGCCCGCCCGTCGGAAGTGCAGTGGCAGCCGGTCGCGAGCCCCGGCGCGCACTCCGCCATGGCGGCGGAGAGGGTGGCGCCGGGACGCGGACTCTCGGCCGCGATCGCCTCCATCAGGCCGTCGGCGTCGTTGAGGTACGCGCACATGCTCTGGTAGCCGTCGTCCCCCGGGGCGGGCCGGCACGAGGCCCGCCGGATGACGTGGCCCCCATCGGACGGATTCAGTTCGAGCTCGTAATCGAAGGCGAGCGGCTGGCCGAGATTGGAGCAGGTCGTGCCGTCGAAGCGGAAGCGCGCGCGGACTTCCCCGCCGGGCCCGCGCTCGAGCGTGACGCGTTCGCCCGCCCACTTGCGCAGCGCGCGCGGGCTGATCCGGTAGGCAGGCAGGGCCGCGGGGGCCACAGCGGCCGGAGCGGCGGGAGCGTGGCGAAAGGGGGCGCGTCGGTACTGGCAGGGCGAAAAGGTGCACTCGGCGCAGGGCACCGCGCCGGCCTGGACTGGGGGCGCGCGGCGGGAGAGGCCCACGACGGCGAGCAGGGCCTTCCGGGGCAGGAGCATGCCGCTCTCCCGCACCTCGAGGCGCTCCGGCAGCGGCCGGGCCAGGCCCGCCTGCAGGCAGCGGAAAAGCGGCAGCTGGTCGGCGACGTCCCACTCGACGTACCCCGGACTGTAGTGCGGCAGGGCCCAGCGCCCGTCGCGGGAGGCGAGGGCGCAGATTTCGCCGTTCAGGGCGGCGACCAGGGCCTCGACCACGGCCGAGCCGAACATCTCCATGAAAAAGTACTCGTCCGGCTTGCCCTCGGCCCACAGCGCTCGGGCGCGCTCCTCGCAGCTGATGCCCGCGCTCGCGGCCGCGACCAGGATGCGGTCGGCCTCCCCCGCGCGCAGGCGCCGCAGCAGGCCGGGGGCGCGGAAGGGGACACCGTCGATCACGACCGCGTCCTCCGTGCAGCCCAGCTCCGCCTCGCGAAAATACCGCCAGGGGCGGCCGTGCTGGGCGTACCAGGCGCGGGTTTGGGCGGCCAGGGCCCGCACGCGCTCGCCCGGCTCGTGCCCCGGCGGATAGCCGAGCAGGCGGCGGTATTCCGCCTCGGCGACCGCGCAGGCGGCGGGGCTGTGCAGGCTTTCCGGATACGCGGGGGCCGGGGACACGGGCGCGATCATGACGAAGGGACGCCGCTGGCGTCGTCCACGGGGGAGAACTGGCAGCCTTCGACGAAGTAGTCGAAGAAGCGCGGATGGGTTTCCAGCCGGCAATGCTCGGTGCGGCGCACCCAGCTCTCGAGCTCGGCCCGGCGGCTGCGCGACACGAGCGCGATGCACGCGCCCTCGAGCGACGCATTGCCGATCTGCACGATGCGGTCCGCGTCGAGGTTGGGGATCAGGCCGATGCGCTTGGCCGCCGCGATGTTCAGGTGGCGGCCGAAGCCGCCGGCCAGGTAGAGGCGGTGCAGGGCCCCCGGCTGGATGCCGTAGGTCTCGAAGGCGATGCGCAGGCCGGCGACATTGGCCCCCTTGGCCTGGGCGAGCGCGTTGACGTCGGACTCGCCGAAGGTGATCGGGCGGCCGCCGGACGCGGCGAGGACCAGGTCGGCCGGACCCTCCTCGAACCGCCCCAGGGCGTTCATCCGGCCCGTGCGCCGCAGTTCGGACAGCAGGTCGATCAGGCCCGACCCGCAGATGCCTTCGGGCGCGCCTCCGCCGATGACGGCGCAGCGGACCGAGCCGTCGTCGCCCAGTTCGACCCGTTCGATCGCCCCGGGCAGCCCGGGCATGCCGAAGGCGATCTGGCCGCCTTCGAACGCGGGGCCGGCCGGGCACGACGCGGCGATCAGCCGGTGGCGGTTGCCCACGATGAGTTCGGTGTTGGTGCCGATGTCCATCACCGCCACGACGCCCTCCTCGCGGCCCGCGTTGACGGCGAGCATGCAGGCGGCGGCGTCCGCGCCGACATGTCCGCTGACGATGGGCAGCCCATAGGCCCGCGCGCGCGGGTGCACCGGCAGGCCCAGGCGCGCGGCCGATTCGGACAGGCTGGTCGTGGTCCGCGACCCGGCGGCCAGCTCCTGCTCGGTGAGCGACTGGTAGGGGCTCTGGCCGATCGAATGGACCGACAGGCGGAAGAAGAGGTCGCGCATCGTCGAATTGCCCGCGATCACCACCTCGTAGATCGAGGCGGGGTCGACGGGCAGCTCCGCGATGGCGTGGCTGAGATAGCCCGCGAGCGTGCGCTGGAGCAGACGGCTGCGGTCGCGGCTGTCGTACTCGATCCGGGCCATGATGTCGGAGCCGGCGAAGCGCTGCGGGTTTTCGAAGGAGGAATCCGCCACCGTGTCGCCGGTCTCCAGATTGATCAGCCGCAGCACGACGGTCGTGGTGCCCAGATCGATGGCCAGCCCGTGGGCGGGCCGGGTGCTGCGCGCGATCTCCTCGCCGTCGAGCAGGATCCGGTCGCCGTCGCGGGTCACGGCCGGGTCGTGCCGGCGGGCGGCGCCCTCGCCGGGCAGGCGGAAGGCCTTGGTCTCGATGCGCATTTCGCCGCGGCGCATGGTGTGGCAGCGGATCGTGCCGGCGTCGGCGTCGATGCGGGCGCGGCAGGACAGCCGGAAGCTGCCCGCCAGGTGGGCCTCCTCCGGGCCGCGGGGGGTGAGCAGGTCGCCGCCTTCCAGGACCTCGACCACGCACTCCTTGCAGCGGCCCTGCTTGCGGCAGGAGGTGGGCACGAGAATGCCCAGATCCTCCGCGCAATCGAACAGCGAAACGCCGCGGGGCACCTGCGCCGAACTCCGGTTGAACTGAAGCCCTACGCTCAAGGGGCAGAATGTGCCCCCAATCTTCCCTCCAACCCAGCCGGAATCAACTGAACTGTTCAGTCCGGCGCCGGCGCAGCGTGCGCCCGGGCACCCAGCGGCCCTCCACCATCTCCAGCCGGGGGTTGGCCGGGATGCCCAGGTCGCGGCTGGCCAGGCGCCCGGCGAGCAGCTCCACCATCCAGGCGCCCATCAGGTCCTGGTTCTGCTCCAGGCCCGAGAAGCCCGTGCCCGCGAGCGTGTGGCTGAGGGCGGCGATGCCGAGATCGCGGGGCACGCGGATGCGGCGGCTTTCGAGGGCGGCGCGGATGCGGGGCAGAATGGCCGGGAGATGGACGAGGATGACGACGTCCGGGCGCTGGGCCCGGAGCCATTCCAGCAGGGGGCCTTCCTCGCCGCCTTCGTCGAGGTGCACGGGCAGCGCCTGCCGGGGACCGAACGCATGCTCGCACCAGCCGAGATAAGCGGCGGTGTGGGCATGGCCGCTGCGGGCCTCCTCGTAGCGGCCGACCACCAGGCCGGGGCGGCGGTAGCCGAGCTTCCGGACCTCGTTCAGGACCCGCACCGTGTCGTTGTAAAAATGGCTGGTCACCCGGTGCAGGGGGGTGCGGATGCTGAGGCCGACGGTGACCACGGCATAATGATCGAGTTCGGCCGGGAACTCCTGGTTGAAGTCGGGGCTGCCGAAGCACAGCAGCCCCTCGATGCCGCGGGTGTCGAGGATGGAGCGGAAACGCCGGTAGGTCATGCCCGGGGCGCGCAGCCACAGCGGTTCGAGGCGGTAGCCGAGCTCATTGGCGCGCCGCCGCATGCCCTCATAGATCAGGGTCAGGTGGCGGGAGTCCTCCCAGGGGTGCGGCTTGTCGTAAAAGGAGATGACGGCGAAACAGGCCATCCGCCGCTGATCGGCGGGGCGGCGAAGCCGGCGCATGACTTCGGCGATCGCCGGATCGGGCCGGTAGCCGTGCTCGTCGGCGAGCCGGCGCACCCGCTCGCGGGTGGCCGCCGAGACTTCGCCGCTGCCCCGCAGCGCCAGCGAGACGGCGGCGGGGGACAGGCGCGCCAGCCGCGCAAGCTCGCGCAGGTTCACGCGGCCCCGACCCGCTTCAAGGCCGCCTGCATGTAGCCCATGGCATAGGCCATGCCGGCGTGCCAGGGCGCCGCGCAGCTCATGTGGGGCGTGTGGTCGGGAATGAGCACGCCATCGAAACGGTTGCGGCGCAGGATCTGCAGTATGCGGGCCATGTCGATGTCGCCGTCGTCGATGAACGTCTCCTTGTAGTGCGGGGCCTTGCCGTGGACGTTGCGGAAGTGCACGTAGCCCAGGCGGCCCTGCGAGCTGTAGCGCTCCGTCGCCGAATAGACGTCGCCCTCCGTCATTTCCGCCAGCGTCCCGATGCAATATTCCAGGAGGTTGGAAGGGCTGGGGTTCAGATCGATCAGCCGTTGGTAGAGGTGGGGCTGCCAGACCAGGCGCGGCTGGCCGCGGACGGTCGGCAGGGGCGGATCGTCGGGATGGGCGGCCAACTTGACGCCGGACGCTTCCGCCACGGGGAGCACGTCGGCCAGGAAGGCGGACAGCCGGCGCCACAGTTCATCGGAGGTGATGGGATCGAGCGTCCCTGCGGGCGCCCGGGGGTCGTAGATCATGTTCCAGACCATGCCGCGCGGAATCGGGCGATCGAGCGGCCCGTCCATGCCGACCGACTCCGCCTGGCCGCGCGCGAAGTTGCCCGTGATCCGGCCGGCCACCCCCGCGATGCTGAAATTGTAGCCGAGGATGGGAATGCCGGCCTCGCCCATCCGGCGGATGATCGTCTGGACGTTGGCGATGTGCTCGGCGCGGCGGGGCCCGTCCAGGAGGATGTCGTGCCAGTGGGCCGGATCGAGGTTCTCGATGGCTTCGAGCTTGAGGCCTTCGGCCTCGATGGCCCGGCGCAGGGCGACCAGCTCCTCCAGGGTCCAGAGCTGGCCGGGATCGCCGGCGAGGCCCCAGCCCGAGTCGGAGCCGGTGGGCTGCCCGCCCCGGGGGTTGTCCGGAGCGCCGCGAAAGTAATCGACAAGGTGCGCCACGATGTGGGTCGCGCCCGCCTGGCGCGCGAAGCGGAAATTTTCCGCGGTGAGCATGTGGCGGTACAACCCGAGGCCGAGTTTCATGGGGAAGGAGATAGGGGACGAGGCGCCGCCGAAAGCCGACCGGCGATCCGTTCTAGCAATTGAATGCGCTCGCGGGCGGTGGTGGCGTGCAGCCGCGGCTTGGCGCGGAGGATCAAGCCGTCTCCGGAGCGTTCGAGCCAGCCCCAGCCTTCGGGAAACTCGATCGGAGTGAGCAGCTCGGGGTCGGTGACCAGGTAGAGAAGGCTGGCCGAGCGCCAGCGGGCCATCCGGGCGAACTTGGTGCCTTCGAGCAGCTGGCGCTGGGCGACGCGCAGGCGGCGGGTGAGCCGGTCGTGGGTCGCATGGCGCAGCCCGCGCAGGTCGTAGCAGTCGAACTCCGGGAAGAGCTCCTCGCCCCGGCGCAGGTCGGGACGGTGCGCGCCGATCAGGGCCCGCAGGTCGGCGAGGCGGGCCGCCAGGTCCGTGAGCTCCGTGGCCAGCGCGGCCTCCGGGGCGGCGTCGCGCAGGAAATCGGCCCGGCTGGACTTGCACTCGAAGACGGCGGTGACCGCCGCGTCCGAATCGATCCGCCGCGTGCAGGCGGCGACGTCGGCGCGGTAGGAACTGCGGGGCAGGGGCACCTCGGTCGCGGCCAGGGTCAGGCGGCGCTCGGCCGCCCAGGCCAGGGCGAGCTGCTTGAGCTCGCGGTGGCGGACCGATTCGCCGCGGCTTGTCTCCTGCATGGCCGCAACGGTAACTTTTCGGCCCATGGCCGCCAATCGATTTTCCGAGGGGACCGATGAGATTGGCCGCCGGATCGACGCGCTGCCCGTCGATGCCGCCCTGTGGGGGCGGGTGTTCCTGCTGTCCCTGGGTGCGCTGTTCGAAATCTATGACCTGTTTCTGACGGCGTACCTGTCGCCCGGGCTGGTGAAGGCGGGAATCTTTCGCCCGGAAGGGGCGGTATTCTGGCGGCTTTCATCCCAGGCGACGTTCGCGGCGGTGACCTTCGCCGGACTGTGGGTCGGCACGGTCGCGTTCAGCTCAGTCGCGGACCGTTACGGGCGGAGGCCGATTTTCGCCGTGTCGCTGCTGTGGTACACCCTCGCGACGGTGGGGATGGCGCTGCAATCCACCGCCGCGGGCGTCTTCGCCTGGCGATTTGCGGCCGGGGTGGGCCTCGGCGTCGAGCTGGTGACGATCGATGCCTATATCAGCGAGTGGGTGCCCAAGCGGGCGCGCACGCGCGCCTTTGCTTTCAACGCCTTCGTCCAGTTCCTGGGCGTGCCGCTGGGAGCGCTGCTGGCGTGGTGGCTTGTGCCGCGCGCGCCGCTGGGGATGGAAGGGTGGCGCTGGGTCGCGCTGTTCTCCGCCGCCGCGGCCGTCGCCGCCTGGTATGCCCGGCAGCGGGTGCCGGAGTCCCCGCGGTGGCTGGCGGAGCATGGGCGGTATGAGGAGGCGGATGCGATTGTGGCGAAGGAGGAAGCCAGGCTTCGCTGCGCTACGCCCGGGCGGGGCAGGGGTTCTCAGGCTGCTGAGCGTACATCCACTTCCGGTACGGCGGGGGGGTCGATTCGGGGGCGGGTGATCATGATGGTCGTTTTTCAGATTTTTCAGGCGATCGGCTTCTACGGCTTCGGCAATTGGCTGCCGACCCTGCTGGCGGCGAACGGGGCCGGGTTCGTGCACAGCCTGGAGTATTCCTTTGCCATCGCGCTGGCCTATCCGGTGGGGCCGCTGCTGTGCTTCAGCTTTGCCGACCGGTTTGAAGCCAAGTGGCAGATCGTGATCTCCGCGCTGGCGATCGCGGCCTTCGGCCTTGTGTTCGCGGAACAGCGGACCGCCCTGGGCATCATCGGCTTCGGCCTGCTGGTCACGTTCGCCAACTGCGCCATGAGCTATTCCTTTCACAACTACCAGACCGAGATTTTCCCGACGCGCATCCGGGCGCGGGCGGTCGGATTCTGCTATTCCTGGAGCCGGCTCTCGACCGTGTTCTCCAGCTTCCTGATCGCGTTCTTTCTCGGCCGCTTCGGCACGCGCGGCGTCTTCGGCTTCATCGCCGGCAGCATGCTGGTCGTGGCCTTCGTGATCGGTCTCTTCGGGCCCCTGACCCGCGGCCGGCGGCTCGAGGAAATCTAGCCCGGGCTAGACCTGCACGTCCACGCGCTTGCCGCCGGCGTTGGCGGAGGCGTAGATGGCTTCGATGATGGCGACGTCGCGGCGCCCCATCTCTCCGGGCGCGCTGCTCGGGAGGCCCTCGGTCCACTCGCGAATCATTCCGTCCATCTGCAGCGCCTGCTGGTTGACGGGCGGAAAATACCGGTCTCCGGCCGATGTCTTCAGCGATTGGCCGTGGTAGAAAAAGGGCTGCCTGCCCAAGTCCACCCAGCCGTGCGTCGCCCGCGCGTGAAAGTACGTTTCGTTGTTCGCATAGCTGCTCTCGCAGCGGGCCTGGGCGCCGTCGGGATATTCCATCGTCCAGGTGATGGTCTCCTCAACCTGCGAGAAGATCTGCGGCCGCGTGTTCGGCCCGAACTGCGCCGTGACGGCAACCGGCGACGCCTCCGCCTTGGCCATGCAGACGGCCTGGATGACATAGACCCCCATGTCCATCAGGGGGCCCCCGCCGGACAGGCTCTTGCGGATCCGCCAGAGCGTCTCCGGCGTCTCGTCGTCCCCGACCCGAAAGCCGTTGCCGCCTTTCATCGCCATGAACGGCCCGAATTCCTCGGTGCGGGCGATGCGGATGAATTCCCGCGTGTAGGGCTCGTAGTGCAGCCGGTAACCGATGTCGAGTTTCACGCCGGCGCGGCGGCACGCCGCGATCATGGCGTCGCAGTCGGCGACGCTGGTCGCCATCGGCTTTTCGCAGATCACGTTCTTGCCCGTGCGCGCCGCCGCCTCGACATGGCGGCGGTGCAGCGCGTTGGGGGTGACGACATAGATGATGTCGATCTCCGGATTATCGGCGATCCGCTCCATCGTGTCGTAGTTGTAGATGCTGTTTTCCGAAAAGCCGTATTCGCGCGCCCAGCGGCGGCCCTTGTCCGCTTCGCCCGTGACGACCCCGGCGAGCCGGCAGAGCCGGGTCTCGCGCAGGGCGGGCCCCAGTTCGTCGGTGCTGTACCGCCCCAGGCCGACGAGGGCGATGCCCTTCTTCCGGCCAGCCCCGTCGTCCGCCCGCGCCCGCCGCGGCAGGAGGGTCAGGGCGGCGGCCGCGGAGATCCGGCCCAGGAACTGTCGGCGGGGCATCAGGGGCGAAGGCGTCATGCCTCTACCCTTTGACCCAACCCGTCCGCACGTCAACCCCCTCGGACCCACCCCGGCGCAGCGCGCGCGCGCGCGCGCGCAGCCGGTTCAGCGAAAATCGTGCGACGCCTGCGCAGGCAGTTCCGCCAGGGAAAGCGGCTCGATCCGGTCCGCCTTGATGTGGATCACGCCGCCCTGGTTCTGCACGCGGCCGCTGATCGCGAGGGCGGGCTCCTCGTTGACGACCAGCCGCGCCCGCTCGTACATCTCGGCGCTGACGATCGCGTTGGCGACGCCGGTTTCGTCCTCGAGGGAGACGAAGACGATGCCCTTGGCCGTGCCCGGCCGCTGGCGGCAGATGACGCTGCCGCCGATGGTCGCGCGCTCGCCGTGGCGGAGCACGACCAGGTCCGAGGCGCGGGTGACGCCGGGCAGGCGCTCGCGCACCAGCCGCATCGGGTGCTCCCCGGCGGTGAGACCCATGCCGGCGAAGTCCGCGCCCAGCCGTTCGGCGAGCGTCATCGGGGGCAGGGGGGAATGCGCGTCCAGGCCGGCCAGCTGCAAAAGCCCTTCGTCGGCCGACCAGGCGGCCTCGACCTGCCAGAGGGCGGCGCGGCGGTGGCCGGCGAAGGCGTTGAGGGCGCCGACGGCGGCCAGGGCGCGGCGCTCCGCCGCGGTGAAGGCGGTGCGCCGGAAGAAGTCGGCGAGATCGGCGAAGGGCGCCTGGGCGCGGGCGGCGACCATCCGCTCGACGGCGGCTTGACGCAGGCCTTTCACGCATAGCAGGCCGAGGCGCAGGGCGAAGCGGCGGGACGCCGCTTCCCCGTCGGGCTCCGCGTTCTCTTCCACCGCGGATTTCCAGGTGGAGCGCTGCACGCAGACCGGCCGCACCTGGAGCCCGTGGCGGCGGGCGTCCTGGATCAGGGTGGCGGAGGAGTAGAAGCCCATCGGCTGATTGTTGAGCAGCGCGGTGAAGAACTCGGCCGGCCGGTGCGCCTTGAGCCAGGTGCTGGCGTAGGCGAGCAGGGCGAAGGAGATCGCATGGCTTTCGGGAAAGCCGTAAAGGGCGAAGGAGGAGGCCGACTCCACCACCGCCTCGACGACGCGCTCGCCATGGCCCCGCGCGCGCAGCGCCGCCTGCAGCTTGGCCGTCACCCGCTGCAGCCGCTCATGGCTGCGGTGGAATCCCAGCGCGCGGCGCAGCTCTTCCGCCTCGGCGCCGCTGAAGCCGGCCAGGGTCATGGCCAGGGCGAGCATCTGCTCCTGGAACAGGACGACGCCGAAGGTGCGGCCGAGAATCGGCAGGGCCTGTTCGTGCACCGCGGGATCGAGGCACACGACCGGCTCCAGCCCTTCGCGCCGCCGCACCAGGGGATGGGTGAGGCCGCCGGTGATGGGGCCGGGCCGGACGATGGCCACTTGGATCGCCACGTCGTAAAAGCAGGCGGGCTGGATGCGCGGCAGGATCGCCATCTGGGCGCGCGATTCGACCTGGAAGACCCCGATCGTGTCGGCGCGGCGCAGCATGGCGAAGGTCGCCGGATCGTCGTAGGGGACGCGGTGCAGGTGAAAGGGCTCGCCGTGGCGGCGGCACAGTTCGATGCAGTCCTGCAGCACCGCCATCATGCCCAGGCCCAGGAAGTCGATCTTCACCAGGCCCAGGTCCTCCGCGTCGTCCTTGTCCCATTGGATGACGGTGCGGCCGGGCATGGAGGCGTTTTCGATCGGGACGACCTGGTCGAGGCGGCCGGGGCAAAGGACCATGCCGCCCGAGTGCTGGCCCAGGTGGCGGGGAAGGGACTTCAGGCGCTGGCAGAGGGCGGTCATCGCGGCCAGCCGGGGATGCGCGTCGGGCAGGCCGGACAGTCGGAGCTGGCGCGTCAGGTCGAGCGTCTGGGGAAAATCGCCGTTGGCGTAGAGCGCGGAAAACCGGTCGAGGACGTCGTCGGGCAGGCCGAGGACCTTGCCCACCTCGCGCGCGGCGCTGCGGCCGCGGTAGGTGATCACGTTGGCCACCATGCCGGCGCCGCGCGCCCCGTAGCGCCGGTAGATCTCCTGGATGACCGATTCGCGCAGGTCGCCGCTGGGCAGGTCCAGGTCGATGTCGGGCCAGGAGGGATGGCCGTCCTGGCCCACGCGGCCTTCGCTGAGGAAGCGCTCGAAGAGCAGGTGCGACTTGATGGGATCGACGGCGGTGATGCGCAGGGCGTAGCAGACCGCGCTGTTCGCGGCCGAGCCGCGGCCCTGGATCAGGATGCCGCGCTCGTGGCACCAGCGGCAGATGTCCCACACGATCAGAAAGTAGCCGGCGAAGCCGAGCTTGCAGATGAGCGCCAGCTCGCGGTCGATCTGGCGCCAGACCTCGGGAGTGAGCGGATCGAAGCGCTCGCGGGCGCCGGCGTAAGCGCGCTCCCGCAGATGGGACGCCATCGAGTCGCCGGCCGGCACGGGGTATTCCGGGAACTGGTAGTCGAGCTGCGCCAGGGTGAATTCCAGCTGGTCGGCCAGCCGGCGGGTGTTGCGGATCGCCTCGGGATAATCGCGGAACAGCGCGGACAGCCTGTCCCCCGAGCGCAGGTGGCGTTCGGCGTTGGGCGCCAGCAGGCGGCCGGCCTGGTCCAGCGTGGTGTGGTGGCGCAGGCAGCAGAAGACGTCGGCCACGGCGCGCCCTTCGCGGGTGGCGTGGAGGGCGCCGCCGGTCGCGAGCAGGGGCAGGCCCGAGGCGGCGGCGATGTCGGCCAGCAGGCGCAGGTTGGCGGCATCGCCGCGGACGCGGTGGTTCTGGGCCTCGACGAACAGGCGGCCGGAGGGAAACAGCGTTTGCAGCCGCGCGAGCAGCGCGGCGGCGGCGGCGCGGCCCCCGCCGCGCCAGGCGTGCCAGAGCGGGCCCTCCTCGTCGCCGGTCAGGGCAACCAGGCCGTCCGCGTGCGCGGTCAGTTCGCCCCAGGTGGCGAAAGCCGGACGCTTGCGCTCCCGGGCTTCGCGAAGCTTCGCCGCGGTGGCCGCCGCTTCCAGGGGGCGGTCGGTGGTCTTCGCGGTCGTGAGCAGCCGGCAGAGGTTGCGGTAGCCCTCGCGGGTCGCGGCCAGCAGGGGCAGGACGGAGCCGTCCTCGAGCGTCACTTCGGCGCCTACCAGGGAACGCACGCCCTGCTCGCGCCCGGCGCCATAGGCGCGGGGCGCGCCGAAAACGCCGTCGCGGTCGAGCAGGGCCAGGGCGGGCAGCTCCAGGCGCGCCGCCTCCTCGATCAGCTGCTCGGGCAGCGAGGCCCCGCGCAGAAAGCTGAACGCGCTCGAGGCGTGCAGTTCGACGTAGTCGGAGGCGGGCATCAGTCGTATTCCCCTTCCAGGAACCAGCCGGCGGGAGTGCGGAAAAGCCGGTAGAGCCCGCCGCCGTCCAATTCCACGTCCCAGTCCTCGCGCTCCCAGCGGGTGTCGGCCTGCCACCAGTCGCCCGAGCCGTACCAGGGGCCGAGGCGGGCCTGGACGCGGCCGCGCACGTCGCGCGCCCACAGGTAGGCCGGGGCGCGGCCGTCGAGCTCGACGGCGGCCGGCACGGGCGGCCGGCAGCGGCGCAGGGCCAGGCCGCAGCGGAGCGCCGCCGGCTCGGCCGTCCGGGAAAGATCGCTCAGCACCTCGGGCGGCGCTTCCAGGCGAAACGCGTCCGGACGGTGCGTGTTCTCGAGCGCCGGGCGGCCCACGCGCCCGGCGCCGGCCAGGGCGGCGGCCCGGGCCAGGCTTTCGCTGAAGCCGTGCGGATCGCGCAAGGCGGAATCAAACAGCCCCTCCTGGCGCTGGAGGATGCGGGTGGGCTCGATCGCCAGGCCGATCCCGGTGACCGCGGCCGCGGTGCGCAGATGCTCCAGGTAGGTGACGAGGGCGCGAAAGAGAATCTCCGCCCGGTGGGTCGGCTGCGGCAGGCGGAGCGTGTGCGCGTGGACCGATTCGTCCTCCAGCGTGAGGAGCAGGTTGAGGTCGCGCGCCGCGAATGCGGCCTGCTGCAATTCCAGCGCCAGGCGATCGACCAGCCGGCGCAGGAGGAAAAGCAGCGGCTCGAGGGTTTCGAGGGGATGCTCGCTTTCGAACGCGGCCGAAAAGACGCGCGCCGGCGCGGCCAGGGTGAGCGGCCGGGTAGTTTCGCCCGCGCAGCGCTCCCACAGGGCGAGCCCCTCGGCGCCCAGCCGCTGCAGGATGTCCGCCTTGGGCAGCGCGGCGAACTCCCCCAGGGTGCGGATGCCCCAGGCCGCGACGATCTGCGCCAGCGGCGGCGAAGGGTCGGCGGCGGCGAGCGGCAGCGGCGCCAGAAACGCGCGCCCGTCCCGCACCACCTGCACGCCGGCGCCGCGGCGGGCCGCGTACAGCGCGAGCAAGGGGGTTTGCGCCAGGCCGGCGCTGGCGTGAAGGCCGGCCGCGGCCAGATCGGCCAGCGCGGCGCGCAGCGCCGGTTCGCGGCGCTCGGGGGAAAGCCCGCCCAGGCTGGCGGTGCAGATCCCCGGCCCCGTCGCCTCGAGGGCGGGCGAAAGGGAAAACGCGGCGGCCAGGAGCGCCGCCCGCGCTTCCGCCTCGGCGCCGGGGTGGAGCGCGCGGACGACGAGGGCGGGGCAGCGGGCCAGGGCTTGCGGCACGGTCATTCCCGCCGTCACCGCTGCTGCGGCTGCGGCGGGCGTGCATGCGGCGATCAGCGGCGAGCGCCGGGCCTCCGCCTCGAGCAGGGCCACGGGCCGTCCGGCGAGCCCTTCCTCCAGCCGGAGCACCGCCTGCAGGGCAAATTCAGCGACCAATAAAACCCCGAACATGGCTCGAGCGGGCAGGCGGAAGCGGCGCTGCGCCGCTTCAGGCCGGAGAGAGAAGCGGCGGGGACGCCGCTTCCACGGAGAGGGTCGCGCCGATGCTCATGTCTGCGATCAACCGGCGGCGGCCAGGCGCTGGCGCTGCAGCGCGGCCGGAAGGGATCGGCCCAGCGCGTCGCGGTCCTGCGCCTGGGCGGAGAGGGCATGCGAGGAGGGCAGGTCCAGCCGGAGCTGCGCGCTGGGCACGAGCGGGACCGGCGTCAGCACGACGAGCGCGGCGGCGCTTTGCTCGACCGCCCGCTGCAGGCGGTACCACGCGGCCGGCGGCACGCGCCGCAGGACGGCCGGCGCGGTCCCCCGCAGGTCCAGCGCCAGGCACGACAGATTGGCGTCGCGCGCCAGCACGTCGGCGGCCGGCACCGCCTGCTCCGGCGCGCTGCAGCGCACCCACACCAGGGCGGCCAGCGACTCGTCCGGCCAGAAGGCGGGGTCGAAGCGGTCGTCGGCGTCGACCAGCGCCATGCGCTCCCCCCGCGCGCGCGCGCTGCGCAGCACCTGCCCGAGCAGAAGCTGGCTCCCGCAGCTGGGGGCGCGGCAAACGATTTCAGTCAGGGCGGCCCGCGGCAGCCCGCCGGCCGCGGCGTCGACGGCGTCAATCCCGGTCGGCAAAACCCCGGCCGCCGTCCGGCACGCCTGGGGGAAGCGTTCCTGCAAAAGCTCGCGCAGAGCGGAGATCCTGATCCCGGAAGGCGGCATGGCGGGCGCGCTTCATCGGCGGCGAATCACGCCCACGACGACTCCCTGGCATTCCCATTTTTCCTGCGGCACGATGTCCGCGTAGCGCTTGTTTTCGGCCCGCAGTACGGCGCGCCCCTTGGCCTGCACCAGCCGCTTGAGCGTGCTGGTCGTGCCGTCCACCAAGGCGGCGACGATTTCGCCCGCGCGGGGATCGCGGCGCTCCAGGACCACGACGTCTCCGTCCAGGATGTGCGCCCCCACCATGGAGTCGCCGCGCACGCGCAGCGCCCAAAGCTGTTCGGGCCGCTGGCGGCGCACCCCGAAGAAAGACGGATCGATCCCGATGGACTCTTCCGCCTGCTGCTCCTCGAGCGTGGGGACGCCGGCCGGAATCGCGCCATAGACGGGCACCGAGAACAGGTGCGCCTGCACTTCGCGCGCGCGCAGGCCCCAGGTCTTGCCGCCCAGCTGCTCGATCAGGCCGCGCTTCGCCAGGGCCCGCAGGTGGCAGAAGGCGGCGTTGGTGCTCTTGAAGCCGAAGTGCCGCTGGATGTCGCGGATGGAGGGGGGGATGCCCGCCTCGCCCTGCCGCTGGCGCACGAAATCGAGCACGGCCTGCTGGCGTTCGGTGAGCATGACCCATTACTGAACGACCGTTCAGTAACAGGTCAAGCGCTTAACCCCGGTATTCACGAAAATCGCCTCAATCCCGAAGGAAGACGCCGAGCGGCTTTCGGTCGATCCCTCGCGCGGCGCCGGGTCGATCTGGCAGCGTTTGAATCCTCGGGTTCACCGGATTGTCACGTCCGGGCCTTGCGCCGCAGAAAATTACACGAAACCTTCGCGGCGAATCCGCGTCACACCCGGTCATGGAAACGGCTCTTCTGAACTTCCAGATTCTCGACGAAGACCTGCAGATCGTCCGCGGCACCCTCGCCGCCATCAAACCCGAAGTGCGTCGCTTTTCCGGCCATGCGGCCGATGCGGTCGAGGAGGCGCTGACGAAGCTGGACCTGGCCCGGCGCGAATTCGCCCGGGCCCGGAGCCCGGAAGTCAGCCCAGCGCTAGCGCGATGATGCCGGCCGCCATCGCGCCGGCCGCCCACAGGCGGCGCCGGCTTTGCGCTTCCTTGAGGACGCGCACGCCGATGAAGGCGCCGATGACGATGCTCACCTCGCGCGCCGGCGCGACATAGCTGACGGGGGTGAAAACCATGGCGGTGAGCACCAGAATATAGGCGGTGGGAGCGAGAAAGGCGACGCCGGCGGCATAGAGGCGGTGCTGGCGCCAGTGCACGACGAGCTCGGGCCAGCGGCGCACGGCGAAGGGCGTGAAGACGATCAGCTGGGTGAACGCCACGCCGCCTTCATAGAGCAGGGGCGGGATGTGCAGGCGGGAGACACCGCGGCGATCCCAGACGGTGTAGGTGGCGATCAGGAGGCCGCAGATCAGGCCCTGCCTGACGGCGAGCCTGAGGTGGGCCCGGTCGGCATGAAACAGGCGGCCGATGTCGGTGAGAAAAAAGATCGCGGCGATGATGATGGCCGCTCCGGTCAGCGCCAGGGCCGACGGGCGCTCTTGCAGCAGCACGATGGCGGCCACCGTCGCCAGGAGGGGGGCGGTGCCGCGCGCCAGGGGGTAGATGAGCGAAAAGTCGCCGGCGCGGTAGCTGCGCTGCAGATGGATGGAGTAAGTGCTCTTGATCAGGCCGCTGCCGAGGATCCATAGGACGGCGCCGGAGGACGGCAGGACCCAGGGCAGGTGGGCCCAGAGGACGTACGCGGGAATGGCGAGCGCGTAGAGCGCATTGATCATCAGCGCCGTCAGATAGACGAACGGCAGTCCGCCTCCGGCCAGTTTGGTGCACAGATTCCAGGTCGCGTGCAGGCACGCGGCCAGCAGCACCAGCAGGAGCGCGAGTCCGGTCATCGGCGCCGCGGCCCGCCCGGCTAGGTTTGCGTCGGGGTCGAGGAGAGGGGCGGGCTGTCCGGCGGAAGCGAGGCGGGCGGCTCAGGGACCACGGAGGCAGGCGCGGAAAGGGGAGGCGCGGGGGTCTCCGCCGCCGGCGCCGGCTGGGCGCGGCGCCGGCGTGCGGCGGCCCGGGGCGCGGGCCGCTTGGGCCGCGCCGGTTTGGCCGGCTGAGTCGCAGGCTTCGGGGCGGCGGGCGGCTTGGGCTTCGGCACCGGCCTGGCCCGCGAAACCAGCCGGCGTTTGGCGGCAGCCTGGAGCCGCTGCCGCTGGCCCTCGAGTTCACGGAGCCGTTTTTTGGCCTGCTTGGCGGTTTTCCTGGCTTTGCGAAAGGCCTTGCGGGCGCTCTTGTGGTGGGCCTTGGCGATGCGGCTTTCGTGCTTGGCGGATTCGGCGTGGCGGCGCGCGGCCGCGATCTGACTGGTCAGTTCGCTGATCGTCGGGCGGGTGGGCACGGCCGGCAGCATAGCGGGCGCGGGGATCAGGGCAAGGGAGGGATGGCCGGCAGGGGAATGTTGGTCAGGTTGATGGTGGCCGGCGCGGGAGCGGCGAAGGAGGGCCACGGCGAGATCGCCAGGGAGGAGGGATCGGTCCAGATGGGCGCGTCGGAATGCGTGTCGTCGGTGTGAATCGTGGTCTCTTCGCCCAACGCGTTGAAGCGCAGGCGCACGATGGTGCTGGGGGAGGAGGGGGAGCCGGCGCTGCCCGAAGAGGAGGAGCTGGGGGTGGCGGGCGGCGAAGCGGCGGGCGAGGATCCGGCGTTGACCGAGGTTCCGCCGCCCGTGGTCCCTCCGGTCCCGGAAGAGGCGGACCCGGAAGCGGGCGCGCCCGAGGTGTCGGAGCTGCCTGAGGAGGAGCCGGAAGATGAGGGAGCTTGCGAGGAGGAGGAACCGGACGCGGGGGGCGAGGCCGGCGGCGTCGCGCTGCCGGAAGTGGATTCCGCCGGGGGCGGCGCCGAGGCCGAGCCGCTCGAGGTGGATGAGCCTGCTTCGGGGGAAGTCGACGAGGGGGACCTGCTGGGGGGCGCGGGCGGGGCGACCACGGTGAGCGTGTAGAATCCGACCGGCCCGGCGGGCAGATAGGCGGCGTCGCCATCGCGCGCGATCCAGAAGGAATAGTTGCCTACCGCGGGCGGGGTCCACGACGGCGACCAACCGCCGTCCGGGTTGTCCGTGCCGGCGTTTTGGCTGACTCCGCCGTCGAAGTTGGTGTGGTCGCCCACGCAGAATTGCCAGGCGCCGGTTCCGCTCCCGCCCGCGTACGGCGGGGTGAAGGGATCGCCCAGGGTCAAAGTCACATTGGAGGCGCTGATGGGAGCCTGGGCCAGCTTCCCCGGCACGGTCACGGTCAGGCTGATCGGCCCGGACTGCAGCCCCTGGGCGTCGGCCGCCTCGGCGGTGTAGGTGACCGTGGTGCCGGCCGCGGCCGCGGCGCTGCCGGCCGCGTTGGAGGACCAGCCGCTGCCCGGACCGGCGGAAGCGAACGGGCCGCCGTCCTGCCAGAGGGTGACCGTGGCCAGGTCGCCGTTGTCGCTCTCGGCCGTGGCGGAGATCTCATAGTCCGAGCCCGCGGCCGGCTGCGGGGGATTGACCGCGCCCGCGCTCGGATCCCAGGCGATCACCGGGGCGTCGGCGGCGGCGCCGGTGAGGACCTCCCCCAGCGAGCTGGCGACGTAGAAATTGCCCTGGCTGCCGCCGCCCTGGTTGTAGAGGTAAACGTAGATGAAGACCCGGAAGGCGGCGAACTTGGGCAGGGGCGTGGCGTCGAACGTCCAGTGAAAGGAGTAGGCCGGGCTGGGGCCGGGGTTCGGCGTATTCACAGGCTGATACGGCGATCCCGCGCCGTCCGGCAGGCCCCCGTTCAGCGCGGCGGGGCTCCAGGTGCCGCTGGCGTTCTGCTGCTCGAGCCAGACATCCATGCCATAGACGCCCTCCGAGCGGCGGGGCGTGAAGGGGGCGCAGGCATAGACGATCACCCCCCGCGAATGGTCCGTCCGGCCGAAGGGGCTGAGGAAGGGATACGTGAGGACCAGGGTGCTTCCCCCGTGATCGGCGCCGTAGACATTGTCGGGAAAGGGATTGTTGAGCGCGCCGCCGCTGTAGGGCGGGTTGACCGCATTGGGCGGCTGGGAGGGCGGCGGATCGCTCGCCGCCAGGCGCGCGGCAGCCAGGGCGAGGGCCGCGGCGGCGGGACGGGCGGCGTTCATGGGGCGGCGTAGATTTCAACCAGGGCGACGCCTTGCGGGGTCGTGCCGGGCGCCGCGGCAACCGTGGCCGAGAAGGTGCCCGGGGGGACATCCGCCACGAGCGCGGCATCCGCGCTCCCGTTCGCGAACGGAAAGGCCCCCACGGCCGCCCCGAGCTGGCCGATCTGGTCGGTCTGCGCCGACTGGCTCCAGCCGTCGTTGCTGGCCGCGGCCGTTCCGCCGGTCATGAGGGTGAGGAGGGGATCGGGGAGAACGGGCCCCACGCCGAAGGCGTCGAGCGCGGGTCCGGCCGCGCGCAGGAGCACGCGCTCGTCGCCCGAGCCGCCAATGGTCGCGCCGAGGATGAGGGTCTGGGCGCCCGTGCCCGCGAGGCCGCGGCTGGAGAGGTTGACGATCGTCGCCGCTCCGCCGGGCGCGAGGTCGTAGATCTCGGCGAGTCCCAGGTGCCCCACGGCGTCGGCGGCGGGCAGGCCGGGCGCGGGGGTGACGACGGCGGTGTAAGCCCCGGGCGCGAGATCGGCCAGCACGGCGCTGTCGCCGCCTCCGCCCGACCAGGCGGTCAGCGGAAACGCGCCGCATTGGCGCGCGGCGGCGGCCACGGCGGCGCCGCCGTCGGCAGCGCTCGTCCAGCCGGCGTTCGATTGGATGACCGCCCCGCCGGCATAGACCTGAAGCTGCGTCGCGGGAATGCAGTCCTGGGCCGCGATGCCGAAATTCTGCAGCGAGGGGCCCACGCCGCGGATGAGCACCGGCTTGGCCGAGCCAGCGGGTCCGGCGACGATGAAGCCGGCGATCAGCGCGTCCGCGCCGGACTGCACGATGCCCCGCGTGGACACGTTGACCAGCGCCGCCCCGGGCGATCCGGGCGGCACCGCCACTTGGGCGGGCAGGGGGACAGCGGCGGCGGGCAGGACCCAGTCCACTTCGACATTGTCCGCCGCCACGGTCGCCACGGCCGTATGCGGCGCGCCGCCCGGGAAGGTGGCCGTGACGGTGTACGGCCCCGAGTTGGCGGCGACGGGGATGGCATAGCCGCCCGCCGAGGCCGTTACGGCTCCCCAGCCGCCATGGTCGAGCGTGACGGTGACGCCGCCCAGGCCCTCGCCGCTGTCGTACTGGCCATTTCCGTTCTGGTCGCGGTACGCCACGCCCGTGATGAACACGGTATTCGCCGGGCCATAGGGCAGGTCGCTTTGCGTGAGAAATTCCATGCTGCCCCGCACGAAGGTGAGCGTCCGGCTGCCGTCGGCCGCGGGCGCGGTGATGTCGATCCCCGCCATGCGGGTGTGGCCGAGCGTGAGGTCGGGCAGGGGATCGCCCTGCACCCAGAAGCCGGGCGGCGGCGAGCCGGAGCCGGGATCGCAGAGCCACGACAGGACGAACTCCCGGGGGCCGATCGCGGCGGCGTAGAGGTCGGCCTGGGTCTGCTCCCAGAAGTTCGATCCGAAGGGCCCGAACTGCGCGGTGCCCCCGCTCGCGTCCGGCCCGGTGAACACCGCGCCCGGGCCCGACGGCATGGCATTGCGCATGGGCGTGGCGCCGCTTCCCGCCGCGCTCCACGGGGCGCCGGGGCCCTGCGCGTGCGCCTGGGCCTGGAACAGGGGGTAGAACACCAGCGGCGCCGTGTCGATGGCCGCCGAGCGCGGAAAGGCTTCGGCGTTGGACTGCGCGAGCGTGCAGGCCGCCTGCAAGTCGGCGAGGAACTGCGCCGGCGTCTCCGGCAGCTCCGCGGTGAAGAACTGCGTCAGGACCGGATCGGAAGGCGCGGCGGCCGCGAGCTGGGCGAGCGTGGCCGGCGGATTGCTGCGCGCCCGGTTGATCCACTCGAGCGCGGCCTGTTCGTCGGGGGTCGGGTTGCCCTGGGCCCACCACTGCGTCGCGGCGGCGGCCGCCAGAAGGAGGAGTTTCATCCCCGATGATGGCAGGTGCGCCTGCTATTTTCTGACATGAAGGTATTGCTCTTCTGTTTGGCCTTGTTCGGAGCCGGATGGGTGATGGCTCCTCCGGTCGGCCGCGCGGTGCGCAGCCGGGTGCAGCGAACCGAGACGGCCGCGCGCAGCGCGGTCTCCGACGCGGAGACCCGCGTGGACCGCTGGGGGGAGCGCCTGGTCGAGGCGGTCGTTCGGACCGGCGACGAGCTGATCGACGCCCTGCCGACGCAGACGCCCCAGCCCTGGGTTTCCCCGTCCCCGCCCCCGCCGCCGCCCGCGCCGGCATTCGCCCCGGCGCTGCCGCCGGTCGCGCTGCCGCCCTGGCCCTGGCCGGTGACGAATTTTCGTCAGCAGACGCGGCGGCGTTTTGGGGAGAGAATGGGGCGCCCATGACAACGCACCTTTGCCCCGCCGCCTTCGATTACACCCGCAACGCCGAGATGCTGGCCGAATTCTACCGGCTGCAGGGTGAGCTGGCCCGGGAGCTGGCGCAGCGCCCGGCGACGGTGCTGCGCTGGCTCGAGCGCCAGCGGGTTCCCCGGCGCGCCCCGAAACGGCGCGCCGCGCGCACGCCCTCCGGGCGCTGGCGCACGGCGCGCCTGAGCGGCAGCCGCCAGCGCGAGCTGCGCCAGCTGCTGGCCGACGGCAGCCCCGAGCTGCCCGGCTGGCTGGTGGCGTCGGTGCCCGCCGCCACGCTCATCGATATCGAAGAAACGGATACGCCTGGCCGGGTTGGCCCGCTCGCCCGCAGCCTGCTCGGGCTGCGCGAGCAGCTCCTGCGGGCCAATCTCGGGCTGGCCAAGGCGGCGGCGGCGCGGGCCGGGGGCCGGCCGCACGACTTCGACGACCGGCTGAGCGCGGCCTGCTCCGGCCTGCTCGATGCGATCGACCGGTATGTGCCCGGGCCCGGCTCGGCCCGCTTCGCCTACTTCGCCGCCTATTGGATTCGCTATCACATCGCGCGCTTCGGCCAGAAGCACGGCTGCATCATCGCCTGCCCGATCCATCAGCAGCGGGCGGGCGCGCGCCGCGGGGGCTTCCAGCGGCCGATCGTGGTCGGGCTGCGGGACGAGGCCGACGGCTCGGACCTCTTGCTGAACGAGCCGGCGCCGGACGCCTTCGAGGAGGAGCGCGACGAGGAGATCCGCGGCCGCGTGCGCCAGTGGCTGCGGCGCTCGGTGCCCCCGTCGACCCGGGTCATGCTGGCGGCCGTGCACTCGGTCGGGCCGCTGGCCGAGGCGGCCGCCGACTATGTCGAGCACCTGCGCGAGATCGCTCGCGAACGGCTGCGGGATGTGGCAGAACCGGTCCCGTGCCGCCCTTGCCCACGCCCGCCGATGTCGCCGCCGCCCGGGAGCGAATTCGCCCCTTCGTGCACGTGACGCCCGTGCTGACCAGCGCGGCTCTGGACGCGGAGCGCGGGGCCGCCCTGTTCTTCAAGTGCGAGAACTTCCAGAAGACGGGGGCCTTCAAGGCCCGAGGGGCCCACAACGCCGTCTATGCGCTGAGCGAGGCCGAGGCCGCCCGGGGCGTGCTGACCCACTCCTCCGGCAATCATGGGGCGGCGCTCGCCTTGGCCGCGCGCACCCGGGGCATTCCTGCGACGGTGGTCGTGCCGCAGGGGGCCGTCGGGCCCAAGGTCGACGCCATCCGCCGGCACGGCGCGACGGTCGTGATGTGCGGCCCCACGCTGGCCGAGCGGGAGGCGGAGGCCGCCCGGCTCGAGCGGGATTCGGGCGCGGTCTTTGTCCATCCTTCCAACGATGCGCGCGTGATCGCGGGCCAGGGCACCGCCGCGCTGGAGCTGCTCGAGCAGGAGCCCGGACTCGACACGCTGGTTGCGCCCGTGGGCGGGGGCGGAATCCTGAGCGGAACCGCGCTGGCCGCCGCCGGACGGCCGATTCTCGTTTATGGCGCCGAACCGGCCGAAGCCGACGACGGCGCCCGGTCGCTGCGCGAGGGCCGGCTGCTGCCGGCCGGTCCCTCCCGAACCATTGCCGACGGCCTGCGCTCGTCGCTGGGCGACCTGACTTTCGCCATCATCCGTGCCCGCGTGGCGGCGATTCTGACCGTGACTGAAGAGCAGATCCGGGACGCGATGGGCGAGCTGTCCCAGTATCTCCAGATCGTCGTGGAACCGTCCTCGGCCGTGGCCTACGCGGCCGTCGCGGCGAATCCCGACACGTTCCGCGGCCGCCGGGTCGGAATTCTCCTGACCGGCGGCAACGTGGAGCGGACCCCGGCGGCCGGCGCCTGATCAGTCCTTCTTGGGCTTGCGGAATTCCTTGTGGTCCTGGTGCTCCAGCTCGCCGAGCTTCTTGGCTTGCGCGACGGCGCCGGCATTGTCACCCGCCTTGATCAGGTCCGACAGCTGGTCCAGCTGGGCGAGGAAGTGCTTCATCCCGTCCTCGAACTTCGCCTGAAACTCCGCCTGCTGATCGGCCGGCAGGTCCGCTTCCTTGGCCGGCTTCAGGCTGAGGGTTGCCTCCAGCTCGGTGTGCATCTTCGCCACCAAGGCGAGCGAGGAGTCGTTCTGGCTGGGATCGCTGAGCTGGCGGCGCAGCAGCTTGAACGCCCGGGCGACCTTCTTCATGTGGTCGCCCAGCTCCGTGTGGTCGGTGTCGTGATCGCCGCCTTGGGCGGGGGCTGAGGGGGGCGGCGAGGCCGGAGCCTCGGTTTGGGCCATGGCCAGGGGTATTCCGGCGAGCGCAATCAGGGTGGAAGCAAAGAGGCGGAAGTTCATGCGTGCGGAACATACGGCAGATGCGTCACCTGCCAAATTCTATTTTAGGAGCAGCCGGGCGAGGAGGACGGCGCCGGCGGCGGAAACGTTCAGCGATTCGATGCGGCCCGAACCCGGAATGCTTTCCATGGCCGTGCAGGCGGCGGCGGTGTCCTCCGACAGTCCGCGCTCCTCATTGCCGAGGACGAGCGCGACGGGGGATTGGGGATGGCGTTGAAGCGCCCGGCTTCGCTGCGCTCCGCCGGGGCTGGTCCCGATGACGGCGTAGCCGGCTGCGGCCAAGTCGCGCAGGAAGGCGGGCAGATCGCGCACGCCGTGGACCGTCAGCCATTCCAACCCGCCCTCGGCGACGCGATAGGCGGCGTCGTTGGGCCGCGCCGCCGCCGGGTCCTCCCGGACGACCAGCCGGGGCACGCCGAAAAACGCGGCCGTTCGCGCCAGCGCGCCCAGATTGTGCGCGTTGCCCACGCCGTCGAGAACGAGAACGGCCTCGCCCGCCTTGGCCCAGCGAGGCGGCGCGTCGCGGGGAACTGGCGCCAGGGCAGGCGCCGGCACGACGGCCACGATCCCCCCATGGTGCACGGTGCCCGCGATCTTTTCCAATTCCGCGGGTTCGACGCATCGGTAGATGCGCCGCGCCGCGGCGAGCGCCTTGGTCATGATCCCGATCTTGCGGCTCGTCGCGTAGTCGAAGAAGAGCCGCTGAATGGAGGTGGCGTCCCGTTCGAACCGGGCGCGGACGGCGCTCAGTCCGCAGATGCGCAGTTCGGGGCTGCTCATGGCGATCCGACCAGGGTGAACTCCTCGCGGTCGTGGTACAAGTGCCGGATCAGGGTGCCGGGCGGAAGCGAGGCCGACAGAGTGTCCAGCAAGGCGAGGGGATCGACCCGTCCGAACTTCACATTGACGATGAAATGCCGGCACCAGCGCCGCTCGATCCACGGCCGCACCAGGCTGGAGAGCACGTGGTGCGGCTCCTCGACCAGGTCGCAGAACAGCCAGTCGAACGCCGCGCCGGACGGCGAGAAGCGAAAGGCGTCCTCCCGGCGGTGGTCGATCCGGGGATTGGCCGCGGCTCCCGCCTTGAGCGGCCCGTTGTCCACCGCCGTCACATGCGCGCCGCGCTTGGCGGCGCTGTAACTCCAGCCGCCGGGCGCCGCCCCCAGATCGGCCACGGTTTCGCCGGGCGCGGGTTCGCGGCCGAGGAGCCCGTAGGCCTCCTCGACCTTGAGGTACGAGCGCGAAGGAGCCAGAGGGTCGTCCGCCATGCGCCGCTGGCCGTTGCGCCACCCGGTCCGCGACGCGTAGGCCGTCTTGAAATCGGCGAACCACACCCAGATTCCGCGGACCGGGCCGAGGACCGGCCCGGCCGCGGGCTGGGCCAGCCGGGCGATCCGTGACATGCGTTTCTTGAGCGCCTCCTCGAATGCCGCCTGCACCGCCCCGATCCGGCGGCCCAGGCCGACTTCCTCCGCCGGCCCCTCCCACCAGATCGAGTACGGCGCGGAAACGGTTTCGCCCCGCAAGGACTCCAGAAACCAGGCCAGCAGCGCGGCCGCGAGCGCATTGACCGACTCGCCGGTCACTTTCGCGGGCTCGAGCAGCACCTGATGGGGGAAGGCCAGCGAACGCAAGGCTTCCGGCGCGGGCCGGCCCGGCTCCTCCGAGCGCAGGACCCAGCCCGGCCCTTCCCCGCCCACGGGCGCCCCTCCCAGCCGAGCCTCCAGCTCGGCCCGAGCGAGGCGGTCGTAACCGGACTGATAGACCCAAAGCATTCGGTTGGGCTGCTAAACTTGGCTTCCTGCCCTGCCTGTCACCGTTGCCAGCCCCCGTTCCGAATACAGCCTGGCCCCGTTCGGGCGCCATGCGGACCTAGCCTGGCACCCTTCGATGGACAGCCTGGCCCCGTTCGGACGCGATGCGGACATAGCCTGGCACCGTTCGACGCAGGTGCGTAACTTGCGGGAGGTCTTCATCGTCTGAATTTGAACCCTATTTGGCGCGCGGGGTCTTACAAGGCAGCGGCTTCAACCTGGAACCCTTATCTTTATGCGGCTCATCATCTTCATTCTGGGACTGGTGATCGGTGGGTATGCGATGCATGTGTACGACCTGCGCGAGTTCGGCGCCGGTGGATATGCGGCGGAAGGCGGGCCGGTCCACGACGACTGGTCGACCCGGATCGAGGAATGGCATTTGAGCCCGGACGATATCCGGGCCGACCTGGCGCGAACCGGCGAGGTGGTCCGGCACAACACCCGGGAGGCCGGGCAGGCCATCGGCGATGCGGCGATTGTCAGCGAGATCAAGGCGAAGTACCTTCTGGACAAGGATCTCTCGGCCCGCGACATCCATGTTTACTGCGACGACGGCAATGTTACGCTGACCGGCACCGTGGCTTCTCCGGACCTCATCGCCAAAGCGGTCGGGCAGGCGCTCGACACCTCCGGCGTCCGCAATGTGACGGCCAAGCTCGGCACGCGCTGAGCATGCGTTTTTTCCGCGCGGCGATCCTCATCTGCCTTTGCGCCGGGACGGCCGGTCCGGGCCTGCGCGGCGAGCCGGGAATCTTCGCCCAGTGGAATCCGGTGTGGACCACCGCCCCGGTTCGGGGGGCGGGCGCGCCCCTGGTGGGCAACGGGACGCTGTTCAGCACCGTCTGGCTGGGACCCAACGGAGGCCTCAACTGGGAGATCCAGCGCCGGGACGTCGCGCTGAAATTGGGGACCTGCCTGCTGCAGACGGGCGGCGGCTTTGACTCGGGCGATGCCACCCTCGACCTGTGGAACGGCGAACTGCGCGGCAGCGTGACGTCGGAGCGCGGCGAGGTGGGGTATCTGACCTACGCCGTGAGCGATCCGTCCGTGATCGTCATCGAGCTGACGCACCGCCGGGAGGGAGGCATGGTCCTGGCCTGGATGCCCGCCTTTCACACGCCGGTGCCCCACGTCATCGTCACCCCCGGCGAGGTTTCGGCCGTGCAGCTGCTTCAGGCCGGAGGCCGCGCAGTCGCGGTCGTCCAGCGGCGGATCGATTCACGGCCGGATCACCAAGGCTACGTCATCGCGATCGAACCGGGCGCCAGCTCCGCGGCGGCCCTGGCCGCCGCGAGCGCCATCGCCGAGCGGGCGGCGCTGCTCGGGCCGCGGGAGCTGCTCGCGGCCCACCGGTCGCAGTGGCATCGGGCCTATCGGGACAACGTGCCGATGACCGCCGCGGAGCGCGCCTTTTGGCTGCAACGCTACCAATCGCTCTCCCTCGGACTGAATCCGTGAAGCCCCGCCCGTGGGCCTCCGCCCTCGGGCCTGTCGCGATTGCCGCGGCGACGTTGGCCGCCTACGGCAACACTCTTCACGGGGCGTTCGTCTTCGACGATCCGACGTCCATCGCCGGAAACCCGACGATCCGCCACCTGAGCCATTGGCGGGCGATCCTGGCAACGCCGCACGCGACCGTGTCCGCCGAAGGGCGCCCCGTGCTGAACCTGACCCTCGCCCTGAACTATGCGGCCGGAAAGACCTCCGTCGTGGGCTACCACGCCGTCAACCTGGCGATCCACATCGCGGCGGCCCTGGTCCTCTATGGCGTCCTGCGCCGGATCCTGGCCGCGGTGCCGCGCCTGGCTCCCTGGGCCGCTCCCCTGGGCTGGGCCGTGGCCCTGGTTTGGGCGGTGCATCCGCTCCAGACCGAATCGGTGACGTATATCATCCAGCGCGCGGAGTCCCTGATGGGCCTGTTTTATCTGCTGACCTTCTACGCGTTCCTGCGCGGGTGGAGCGCAGCCGCCGTCGCCGCCTGCTTCCTGGGAATGGCGACCAAGGAGAACATGGTGTCGGCTCCCCTCGCCGTGCTGCTCTGCGACCGCCTGCTGTTCGCCGGCTCCTTCAAGGCCGCGCTGCGCGCGCGCCCGGCGATGTATGCCGGCCTTGCCGCGAGCTGGATCCTGCTCGCCTACCTGATCGGGTCGACCGGGGGCAACCGCGGGGGGTCGATCGGCTTCGGCCTGAAGGAGAGCTGGCCCGCCTATTGGTTCACGCAATTCCCGGCCATCGCGCGGTACCTGTCCCTCTGCATCTGGCCGCATCCGCTCATCTTCGAGTTCGGCAGCTTCTGGGTGCACGACTTCCTGGCCGTGTGGAAGCCGGCGCTCCTGGTCGTGGCGCTGCTGGCGGCGACGGCCGTGGCGCTGCGCCGCTGGCCGGCGGCGGGGCTGGCGGGGTTCTGCTTTTTCGCGATCCTGGCCCCCACGAGCCTGGTGCCCGGCACCACGCAGATGATCGTGGAACACCGGATGTACCTGCCGCTGGCGTGCGTCCTGGCGATCGTGGCCGGCGTCGCCGCCGCGTTGTGGCCGCGGGCGACCATCGCCTGCCTGATCGTCGCCGCCGTTCCCTGCATCGCCCTGACCCGGCTGCGCAACGAGGACTACCGCACGCCCGTCGCCTTGTGGGACGCGACCGTGCGCGAGCGGCCGGACAACGCGCTCGCCCGGGTCATGCTGGCGGACGCCCTGCGCTCGGCCGGACAGGACGGGGAGGCGCTCGCCCAATACGAATGGGCGGTGCGCCTGCGGCCGGCCTTTCCCCTGGCGCAGGAGTCCCTGGGGGAATTTCTGCTCGGGCAAGGCCGCGTGCCCGAAGCGGAGGAGCATTTTCGGGCGGCGATGCGCGCCAAGCCGGATTACGCGGACGCGCACGTGAACTTCGGCATCGCCCTGGCCCGGACCGGAGACCTGGCGACGGCGATCGCGCAGGAGCGCCGCGCCGTGGCGATCAAGCCCGCCTACGAGCCCGGCCATCTGGAACTGGCCCGTCTGCTGGCCCGCACCGGCAGGACCGCCGAGGCCGAGAAGGAATACCAGGCGTGCCTGGCCATCGATCCAGACGACAAGGCGGCGCGGTCGGCCCTCAAGGCGCTGGGCGCCGATTCCGGTAGCCGGGATCCAGGAGCGCCGCGTCGTTGAACTGCTCATCCGCCTCCGCCGCCCGGCCTTGGCGCAGCAGGGCGACGCCCAGGCCGAACCGGACCGCGGCATCGTTCGGATTGAGGGCGAGCGACTGCCGGTAGGCCCCTTCCGCGCCCGGCCAGTCCCGCAGGCGGCAGAGGACGTCTCCCAGGTCGGACGCCGCGTGCACCATGCCCGGGTCGCAGCGCAGCGTCGCGCGGTAGGCGGCCGCGGCTCCCGCCCAGTCGCCCCGGTCCCGCAGCGCCATGGCCAGGTCATAGTGGGCGAAGGCATTGTCCGGGAGCTTGGCCGCGCTGTCGCGGTAAAGGGTTTCGGCGCTGCGGTAAACGCGATTGCGGGCGATGGTCGCGGCGCCGAGCGGAACGGCCGCGAGGGCAAGCAGGAGGGCAGGGTGGAAGCGGCGTCCCGCCGCTTCCGTGGGTGGCCGGAGTGGCGCCGCCCCCTCTTCGTTCCGCCTTGCCCGGCGCGCCGCCGTTTCCGCGGAGGCCCCCACCAGCGCCACGACGGCGGCGAGCGGAAGGTACATCCGGTGTTCGGCCGACGTCTGGCGGTCGCCGGGCACGAGGCTCGTCGGCGCGAGGACCAGGAAGAAGACGCAGCCGAGGAAGGCGGCGCGGGGCCAGCGGCGCAGGCCGATGACGGTCAGCGCGAGCAGGCCGAGAACGAGGGCGGCGTCGGGGACGACGGCCCACCCGGAGAACCACTGCGTTCCGTAATCGAAGATGAGCGGCGCGGGCCAGAAGCAAAGACGCAGGTAATGGGCGAGCGAATGAAACTGCGTTTCGACGTACGGCCACCACCGCACGCCGGTGGCGAAGCCGACGGTTCCCCCGCGGGCGCCGGCGCCCGCCATGAATAGCGCCAGCGGGACCAGGCAGGCCCACAGGCTCAGATGCACCGCGCAGTGCCGACGCCAGGCGCCGCCCAGCGTGCCGCTGATGAACGCCCGGTCGTAGAGCAGGACGAGCAGGGGCACGCAGTAGGCGGTCTCCTTGGACCCCATCGCGGCGAAGCAGGCGGCGATGGCGAGGGCGGCCCACCCGCGCCTCCCGCCTTCGCACCACCGTGCGAACGCATAGAGCGTCAGCAGGCACAGGCACGAGGCGAGCGACTCCGCCCGCTGCGAAATGTACGTGACGGCCTCCGTCGCCAGCGGATGCACCGTCCAGACGAGGGCGGCGGCGAACGCGGCCACGAGGGGCAGAGCGCGCGCGAGCAGCGCCAGGAGCAGCAGCGCGGCGCCGATATGGATGGCGAGATTGCCCGCATGGTAGCTCCACACGGCGGATCCGCTGATGCGCTCGTTCAGGGCGAAGGTCGCGTTCAGCAGGGGCCGGCCCTCGACGGTCAGTCCGCCGCCATGGGGCGGAAAGAAGGCGGTCGAGGCGCGGCGGAGGGTCGGATTGCCCATGATGGACGCCGGGTCGTCGAAGACAAAGGGCGCGCCGAAGCTGTTCGCATAGACGCCGGCGCCGGCGGCCGCGATGGCCAACGCGGCGAGGAGGCGCGGTTTGTCCACGAAGGGGAACGGTAGGGTGGGGTGGATACGGAGCGAAGATTATTCTGCCCGGCGTCGCTGCGCTATGCCGGGGCAACGCCCGGAATTGGGCGTGGGGTGGGGGCTGGTGGCCGGTGTCCGGGCGTTGGCGGTTAGGCGTTGCGCCCGTGGCGTGGGGACAAAAGGCTCGGGCTCATGCGTCTGGTCGCCGGGCTTTTGGCCCTGTTCCTCCTGATTCCCCTGCGCGCGGCGGCGGCCGAGGTCCGCCTGGGGATCGACGTTTTGGAAGACAGCCATTTTCTCCTGCTGCGGGGCAAGCGCATCGGGCTCTTGACGCATCCGGCGGGCGTGGACAGCCGCGGCGTGTCCACCGTCGACATCCTCCGCCGCGCCCCCGGCGTGAAGCTGGTGGCGCTCTTTGCGGCCGAGCACGGCTTTCGCGACAACTACGCCGGCGGGGCGGCTTTCACCGACCAGGTGGACCCCCGCACCGGGCTGCGCATCATCGATCTCTATCACGGCGGCGACGTCCAGCATGGCATTGTCCCGACCGCGGCCCAGCTCAGGGGCATCGATGCCCTGGTCATAGACCTGCAGGACGTGGGCGTCCGCAGCTACACGTTTTCTGGCCTCATGAAACGGGCGATGGAGGGATGCTTCAGGAATCACGTCGAGGTGATCGTCCTCGACCGGCCCAATCCCCTGGGCGGAGTCAAGGTCAGCGGCCCGCCGCTGGACCCCAACTTGGTGGGCGTCTCGCTGGTGTGCGAATTCCCCGTGCCGTACGTGCACGGGCTCACGATCGGAGAGCTGGCGCGCATGGCCAGGGAGGCGCCCGGCATCCTCACCATTCCCGACGCCAAGCGCGAGGCCGGCAGGCTGATCGTGGTGCCGATGCGCGGATGGCGGCGCTCCATGCGGTGGCCGGAAACGCGCCTGGCATGGGTGCCGACCTCGCCGTTCATTCCCGACTTTTCGGCAGTCGAGGGCTACCCGATGACCGGGATCGGCTCGGAACGGGGGGGATTCAAGAACGGGATCGGCAGCGCCTATCCATTCCGGGGAATTTCCTACCACGGCGTGAAGATAGACACCCTGGAGCGCGACCTGCGCGCCCTCAACCTGCCGGGCATCGGCTTCAGGCGGGTCAGCGTCCCTGACCCGAAGACGGGCAAGCCCGAGCTCGGCCTCTATATAGAGATCACGGATTGGGACGAATGGCAGCCCACGGAGCTTAG
>DASRSH010000321.1:0-4500 GCA_035656575.1 Opitutaceae bacterium | reverse complement strand
AGGAGCGCCGCGAGTAGACGATGAACCGCGTGCGAGGATTGAGCGTGGCGACGTAGCCCATGAAGGCGACGAGCTTGTTGTCGATCAGGGGATAGGCTACGGCGTCGATGCTTTCCGGATAGGTGTCGAAGCACGACCGATGCAGGATGATCAGCGAGGGGTTTTCCTCCACCACCTGGGCCTCGCGCCGCCAAAGGCCGCTGGTCGTTTCCTTGACGATCCTGACCGGCAGGTCGCGCAGGACATCGGTGATATCGTCGGCGTTCGTGCCCCCGATCTGCAGCGTCGCCGGGTCGTACACATGGGTGGCGTAGGGGGTGTCCATCAGGACGATGACCGGAGGCCCGGCGGCGGCCGCCACCGAACGCGCTCCGAACTTCCACCAAAGAATGCTGGCCGCAAGGGCCACGGCCACGCACGCGAGCAGGGTGCGCCGGACCGACCGCGGCGAAAGCGGCCGGCCCTTCGCCGCACTGTCTGGGGCGGCCGCCTGCGCGCGGGAGGGGGCGGACGGATTCAAGAGGCTCTGGACCCGTTCCACAAACTGCGGCGTCGGGAGCGCTCCGATGAGCCGGGTCCACTGCACGCGCATGAATTCCGCGGGCACAAGCGCTTCCGATTCGGGGGTCTCGTCGATGACAACCGGCACCGCGAAGGCCACGCCCTCCGCCCTGTCGTGCATGCGCTCGGCCGCCAGCTTCCACTCACGCCGGAAATAGCCCTCCGCGCGCGACTGGGTGCGCGCGGAAATGATGGGCAGGAACAGCGCGCAATCCCTGATCTGCCGGCGAATATTCTGATCCCAGGCATCCCCGCCCCGAAGCTCGTTCTCATCGAACCAGACTTCCAGACCGTTGCTCTTGAGGGCCTCGGCAATGCGCCGCGCCGCGGCGGCGTCCTCCCGCGCGTAGCTGAGGAAGATGGCGCGCTGGGCGCGGCCGCCCTGCGAAGTGGAAAGAGGGGGGGCGATGCGCGATCACAAGGCGGGCGTAGCGAGGAGTAAAGTGCTTTACAGGGCATGCCGGGTGGGAATTGCGGCGGGGGAGGCTTCTGCTATCCTGTCATCACCATGAGCACGTTCCCCATGCAGCAGCCCCGCCTTTCCCCTGAGCAAGTCAGGCAGTTTCGCCAGGAGGGTTATACCATCGTTCGCGAGCCCGTCCTTCCGCCGGAGCGGTTCAGCGGCCTGAAGGCCTATTTTGAGGGGCTGCTCGCCGCCCTTCCGGCCGGCGAACGGCCGGAAGCGATGGACGTGCCCCACTTCCGGCACCCCAAACTTCTGGAATGGGCCTTTGACGCGAATATTCTCGACCTTGTCGAGCCGATCGTGGGGCCGGACATCGCGCTGTTTTCCACTCACTTTATTTGCAAGCCAAAGGGCAACGGCAGGCGGGTGCCGTGGCACGAGGACTCGGCTTACTGGAAGGGCAAGGTCACCCCGATGGAGGTGTGCACGGTCTGGCTGGCCATCGATCCGTCCACCCGGGCCAACGGGTGCATGATGGTCATTCCCCGGACCCACGCCGAGGGGGCCAAGGGCTTCTCGGATTATGATCCCGTGGACGCGGCGAAGAACGTCTTTCCGACTGAGATCACGGCGGCCCAGCGGGACGAGTCCCGGCGGGTCTATATTGAGCTGCAGCCCAACCAGTGCTCCCTGCACGACGCGCGCCTGCAGCACGGGTCCGAGCCCAACACCAGCGCCCTTCGCCGGTGCGGCTGGACGCTGCGCTTCTGCCCCAGCAGCGTGAAATTCAACGAGGAGCAATTTGCCGGCACCCATCTCGTGTACCTGGCCCGCGGCCGGGATCTCGGGGGCAACCGCTACGCCGATCCTCAACGCGCGTATCCGGAGGTGATCGCAAAGCGCAACCAGTCGACGGCGTACCGGAGTTCCCACTGATCGGGGGCAGCGGGTTGCAAAGGACGACGTTTGTCCTGCCGCAGGGAGGCCTCTTCGAAGATGACAGCGTTGCCCCAGGAGTATACCGTCCCGCAACCCGCCTCGAAATGACCGCCGTTCATTCGCTACCTTTGCTGGCGCTGGCTTCGGCTTTGGCCGCGGCGCCCCTTCCGGTCCCGACGCCCGCGATGACGTCGTCGAGATCATTCAGGGCCACCGGATCGCCGATCCCTATCGGTGGCTGGAGAACGCGGCGGATCCGCGGGTGCGGGCCTGGAGCGACCAGGAAAATGCGGTCACGCGGCGGTATATCGACGGACTGCCGTATCGGCGGGAGGTGGGGGACGAACTGATGCACTTGGCGCAGGCCGCGTCGCCGGCGTATAGCGGCCTGCAGGCGAGGGGGCCGCACGTGTTCGCGACCTACTTCGATCCCGCCCACGAGCAGCAGCCGGTCATCGTGACGCTGAATGCGGCCGCCGACCCGGCGTCGCGGCACGTGGTGCTGGACTTGAATGCGGCCGACCCCTCCGGCCATACCGAATTCGACTGGTATGTGCCGTCACCGGACGGCTCCCGGGTGGCCGTGTCGATTTCCCGCGATGGCAGCGAGGCCGGCACGCTGCATGTGTACCGCACGGCGGACGGACGCGAGGTGGGCGACGTCATTCCCCACGTGCAATACCCGACCGCGGGCGGATCCGTGGCATGGAACCGGGCGGGCACCGGATTCTGGTACACGCGCTATCCCGGGGACAACGCGCCGGCGGCCGACCGGCGGGCGTTCGTGCAGGTGTACTTCCACCCGCTGGGCTCGGACTGGCGGGACGATCCGCTGATCGCCGGCAAGGCGCAGGGCCTGGAGCGCATTTCCGAGGCCTTCCTGGACAACCGATGCGGGCTGGGCCAGGTCATGATGATGGTCCAGCGCGGGGACGGAAACACCTGGGCTTACTATATTCTGCAGGAGAACAAGCCGCCGATCCAGATTGGCACCTACGGCGACGGGGTGGTGTACGCCACGCTGGGACCGGACGGCGCCGTTTACGCCATCAGCCGGGCCGGCACCTCGAATGGAAAGATTCTGAAGCTCGAGCCGCCGTTCTCGCACTTGGGTCTGCGCCAGGCCGAAGTCCTGGTGCCTCCCTCCGACGTGGCGATCATTTCCGGCGGCGCCGGATTGGGCGTCCCCGACCTGGACTTCGATCCGGCCCATGTGTTCGTGCACGACATCATCGGGGGGCCGGTCCAAGTTCGGATCTTCGACCTCTCGGGTCGTCCGCAGGGCAAACTGCCGCTCCCTTCCGTCGCCGATAGCAAGGAAATCGCGGCGCTGAGGGACGGGACCGTGCTGTTCGATGTCTCGACCTACCTGCGCCCCCGGTACTATGCAGCCTGGAACCCTGCCACGGGCCACACGCATGAAACGGCTCTGCGGAGCGAGTCGCCGGTGCGTTTCGACGATGCGGAGGTGCGCCGGGAGTTCGCCACGTCCCGGGATGGCACGCGGATTCCGTTCAGCCTGATCCTCAAGCGGGGCACGGTGCGCAACGGGCGCAATCCGCTCCTGCTGACAGGCTATGGCGGCTTCGGCATTTCCATGACGCCGCGATTCGCGGGGAGCTTTGCCCAGCTCTGGCTCGACGCGGGAGGGATCTTTGCCGTCGCGAACATTCGCGGCGGCTCGGAATACGGCGATCGCTGGCATCGGGAGGGTATGCTGACTCACAAGCAGAACGATTTCGACGACTTCGCGGCCGTGGCCCGGCATCTCATTGCCCGGGGCTACACCTCGAGCGCCAAGCTGGCTTTCCGCGGCGGCTCCAACGGGGGGCTGCTCATGGGCGCGGTCGTGACGCAGCATCCCACGCTGGCGCGGGCGGTGGTCTCAGAAGTGGGCATTTACGACATGATCCGCAACGAGCTGGACGCCAACGGCGCCTTCAACGTTGCGGAGTACGGCTCAGTGAAGAATCCGGCGCAGTTCCGGGCCCTGTACGCCTACTCGCCCTATCAGCACGTGGTGGACGGCACCCCCTATCCCGCGATGTTCTTCTCCACCGGAGCGACGGACGGCCGGGTCAATCCCTGGCAGTCGCGCAAGATGGTCGCGGCCCTCCAGGCGGCGACGTCCTCCGGTTATCCCATCTTTCTGCGGACCTCCCAGAAGTCCGGCCACGGCCACGGCTCATCTCTGGACGAGGAGGTGGCCCTGCAGGCGGACATCCTGTCGTTTCTTTTCGCGCAGCTGGGCATGGAATAGAGCGCGGGCGGAGGCCCGGAATCGACTACCAGGGAAACTGCACTTTTCCCGACCGGAAGAACGTGAACTCCAGCGTCAGGGTGCTGTCGGCCGGTTCCGACCGGTCGAGCAGCGGCCGCCCGCCGGGCTGGGGAGAAAGGTGAACGAGCTGGCCGGGTTCGAAGCGCCACTGAAGGACCGCCTGCCTTACCGCGTCAAGAAACTCGCCGCCAAAGGCATGGGTGTAGGGAATCCAAGTTAGGCTGGGTGAGACGTCGACGACGTTTCCGGCTGAATCGACGGAGACCCGCACCGCGACCCGAATGTCCCCCAGATGCGCCGCCAAAGCGGCGCG
>DASRSH010000320.1:0-15213 GCA_035656575.1 Opitutaceae bacterium | reverse complement strand
ATCACGGTCCACGTCACGGCCATGTTCCGGGACCCGGCCTTTTTCCTGGCCTTTCGCGGGCAGGCCGAGCGGCTGCGGACCTATCCCTATCTGCGCTTCTAGGTCGCCGGATGCTCCACGGGCGAAGAGGTGCATTCGCTGGCGATCCTGCTGCACGAGGAGGAACTTTATGCCCGCAGCCGCATCTACGCCACCGATTTGAGCCCCACCGTTTTGGAGCGGGCCCGGGCCGGCGTGTACCCGCTGGCGGCCATGCAGGACTATACCCGCAACTATCAGCGGGCCGGCGGCACGCGGGCCTTTGCCGAATACTACACCGCGGACAACGAGAACGCGCTCTTCCGGCCGTTCCTGCGCGAAAATGTCGTCTTTGCCGGACACAATCTGGGCAGCGACGCGTCCTTCAATGAGTTTCACGCGATCTTTTGCCGCAACGTGATGATCTACTTCAACCGCTCGTTGCAGGCGCGGGTCCACCGGCTGCTGTACGACAGCCTGATGCGCTGGGGCTACCTGGGCCTCGGCCGGGCCGAGACGATCCGCTTCTCCGAGCACGAAGGGGCTTACGAGGCGGTGGCGGCCCGGGAACGGCTCTTTCGCAAGGTCGCATGATCGTGATCGGAGCATCGCTGGGCGGCACGAGCGCGCTGCGCGGCATCCTGAGGATGCTGCCCGCGGGCTTTGCGACCCCGATTGCGGCGGTCCTGCACCGCCACCGCGAATCCGACGACGGGCTGCTCGATATCCTGCGCAAGGACAGCGCCGTGCCGGTGCGGGAGGCGCGGGACAAGGACCGCATCCGCCCAGGCGTCACGGTGGCGCCGGCGGATTATCACCTGCTCGTGGAAACGGGATATTTTTCGCTGTCGGTGGACGAACCCGTGCAGTTCGCGCGGCCCTCCATCGATGTGCTGTTTGAATCCGCGGCGGAGGTGTGCTGCGACCGGGCGATCGCCATCGTGCTGACGGGCGCCAATCAGGATGGCGCCCGGGGCGCGGCCCGGGTGCGGGAACGGGGCGGCACCGTGATCGTCCAGGATCCGGCGACGGCCGAATGCCCCATCATGCCGGCGGCGGCGCTGGAATTGGCCGGGGCGGATTACCTTTCCCGCCTCGAGGAGATCGCGGGGCTCGTGCGCAAGCTGACCGTCGGGCGGGAGGAGCCGGCATGAGCGCGGACATCCCGGTCAACCTGCTGCTGGTCGACGACGAACCGGCCAATCTGCTGGCGCTGGAGGCCGTGCTGGCAGAGCCTTCGCGCCGGCTGGTCAAGGCCTCATCGGGCGCCGAAGCGCTGCGCCGGGTGCTCGAGACCGACTTCGCCGCCATCTTGCTGGACGTGCAGATGCCGGGCATGAATGGAATCGAGACCGCGGAGGCGATTCGCGAGCGCGAGCGTTCGCGGCACATCCCGATCCTCTTTCTCACCGGCCTGGTGAAAACCGACGAGATGGTCTTCAAAGGCTACTCCGCCGGGGCGGTGGACTACCTGGTCAAGCCCGTGCAGCCCGACGTCCTGCGGGCGAAGGTGCGCGTGTTCGTGGAACTGGCGCGCGCCCAGGCGCAGCTGCGCGCGCTCAATGGCGTCCTCGAGGGCAAGAACCGCGAACTTGAGGAGCGCTCCGCCCGGCTGCAGGAGACGGTCGCCGAGCTCGAGAGCTATTCGTACAGCATTTCCCATGACATGCGCGCTCCTCTGCGGGCCATGCGCGGGTACGCGGAAATCCTGCTCGAGGAATGCCCCCCCGGCCAGCTCACCTCGCGCCACCGCGCGTATCTGGAAAAGATCGGCTCGGCCGCCGGCCGGCTGGACCGGCTCATCCAGGACGTGCTCACCTACAGCCTGACGGCCCGGGGGCCGTTTCCGCTCGAGCGCATCGCCACGGACGCCCTCCTGCGGGAAATCATCGAGCAGTACCCGCGCCTCAAGGCGTCCGGGGCGATCATCCGGATCGAGGGATCGATCCCGCCGGTGCAGGCGAACGTCGCCGCGCTGACGCAGTGCCTGTCCAACCTGCTCGACAACGCGGTCAAGTTCGTTCCGCCGGGCGCGGTGCCCCAGGTGACGATCCGGGCGGAGACGCGGGACGGCCAGGTGCGAATCTGGATCGAGGATAACGGCATCGGCATCGATCCGGAGGACTTCCACCGAATCTTCGGCATCTTCAACAAGCTGCATCCGCCCGAGGTTTACGACGGGACGGGCATCGGCCTGAGCATCGTCCGCAAGTCGGTCGCCAAGATGGGCGGACAGGTCGGCGTCGAATCCGCGCCCGGCCAGGGGAGCCGTTTTTGGATCCAACTGCCGGCTCCGCCACCCGGAAGCCCGGGCGGCGCCTGACGGCCGGCTTCGGCACAACCGGGGTCCCATTGCCGCAAGCCGCTGACTCGCTTTGACCTGCGCCGGGGAACTGGCAAAACTATCCCGGTTCAATGAGAGCGAGCATGTCGACCGGTCTGCGGATCTATAGCTTTTCGCCGCCGGCCGCGGCGCCCCGGAAAGAGGCGGTTCCCGAATTGCGGCGGGTGGCCGACTTGGGATTCAACGCGGTGCATTGGCCGCAGGGTCCGGAAGGTTGGGTCGGCGAGGCGGCGGCCGCCGGCTTGGCTGCGGTCGCCGAACTTTCCGGGCATGGGCATGCGCCGACGCAGGTCGCCGAGGCGCTGGCGCGGGGTTCCCGCGTCCTTCTGTGCCGGTCGGCGCAGCTGATCCCGGCGGGGGTCTGGCGCCGCGCGCTGGGCGAGGCTCGCGCCGCGTACCCGGACGCGCGTTTCTGCGCCGAATGCCTGGGCCGTCCACTCGAGGAGCTGTGGGCCCTGGAGGGGGCGGGATTCGATTACCTGGTCAGCAGCGTCGCGTGGTGGAATGGCAGCGATCCGTGGCAGCCGGAGCAGGGGCCGCTCTTTGAACGGGTCGGCGCTTCCCTCGGCTTTCCGCTGGATGAGGACGGGCTGCCGGAGGGGGAGCGGATCCGCCGCTACGCGTTTGCGGCCCTGCTTTCCGCCGGCTGCCTCATGCCGGCTGGCTTCGAGCGCGGGATTGAAGATCGGGTCGGGGGCATCAACCGGCTGAAGTCGGAGGTGGGCGCGGCCCACCTCGAGGGGCCGCTGACCGTTGGTCCGAACTGGATCCTGCGCGGCCGCGGCGGCTCCGCCGGCGCGGTTCTTTGGCTTGAAAACCGCGGACCGGAACCGGTCCGGGTCGACTTGGACGCCGCCCTGGGCGCCGTCCCGGGGGACTGGAGCGAGGCGGTCGAGGCGCTGGAATCGGGGCCGGCCACGCCGCTCCTGCCGGACATTCGGCTGGCCGCGGGAGAATGGCGCGTGATTGCGATCTCCTCCGGAACGGAGCGGCGCGAATCGGATCCGCCCAGCCCGCGGGCGGACGCTCCGCCGGCGCGGATCGTCATTGAGCGCATCGCGCCCGAACTCGACGGAGGGCGCTATCCGGTCAAGCGCATCCAGGAGGACATTCTGGAAGTGTCCGCCGACATTTTTCGGGACGGCCACGACCGGATCCAGGCGGTGCTGCGGCTGCAGGAGCGCGGGGACCAGGATTGGCGGATCATCCCGTTTGCGCCCTTGGGCAACGACCGCTGGGCGGCCCGGGCGGTTCTGGGGAAACTGGGAACGGCCCGGTTCGTGATCGAAGCGTGGACCGACCACTTCGGATCCTGGCAGGAGGAGGTGCGCAAGAAGCGCGACGCGGGGCAGCGGCTGCGGCTGGAACTGCTGGAAGGCCGCGCCCTGGTGGCGGCGGCCGCGGAGCGGGGGACCGCGCCGCTTGATGCCGCTGCGAAGCGGCGGGATGCCGCTTCCACGGTTGAACGCCTGGAGGCGTTCTTGCGACGGTTCGACGAACTGGCCGACGACGAGGCGGGGCGCGCGGCCCTTTTTCTCTCGCCGCTGCTGGCCCGCGCCGTCGAGCAGGCGGCCGACCGGTCGGACCGCTGTCAATCGCCGCCCCGCGAAGTGATCGTCGACCGGCCCGGGGCGCGCTTCGCCGCCTGGTACGAGATGTTCCCCCGCAGCCAGGGGGCGGCGGCGGGGCGCTCCGCGACGTTCGAGGAGTGCGCGGCGCGACTGCCGGAGATTCGCGGGATGGGTTTCGACGTCGTTTACCTGGTTCCGATCCACCCCATCGGCGAGGTCAACCGCAAGGGGAGGAACAATCATCCCCAGGCAACTCCGGGCGAGCCGGGCAGCCCCTACGCCATCGGCAGCCGGCTCGGCGGACACACGGCGATCGAGCCGGGGCTCGGGACCTTGGAGGATTTCCGGCGCTTTCACCAGCGGGTGCGGGAGCAGGGCATGGAGCTCGCGCTCGATTTCGCGGTGCAATGCGCGCCGGATCATCCCTGGCTCAAGGAGCATCCCGGCTGGTTCAAGCGCCGTCCGGACGGCACGATCAAGTACGCCGAGAATCCGCCGAAAAAATACGAGGACATCGTCAACGTCGATTTCGACGGGCCCGACTGGAAGGGCCTGTGGGCGGCTCTGCTGGCGATCGTCCGGTTCTGGATGGCCGAGGGCGTGCGCATCTTCCGGGTCGACAACCCCCACACCAAGCCCGTCGCCTTTTGGGAGTGGCTGCTGGGGGAGGTGCGGCGCACCGATCCGGACGTCCTGTTCCTCGCCGAAGCCTTCACGCGGCCGAAAATGATGCGCCTCCTGGCCAAGGCGGGCTTCAGCCAATCGTACACTTATTTCACCTGGCGCAACACCAAGGCCGAGCTGACGGAGTACCTGGAGGAGCTGACCCGCTCGGAGATGGCCCAGTACTACCGGCCGAACTTCTTCGCCAATACCCCGGATATCCTCCCGCTCTTTCTCCAGACCGGCGGCCGGGCCGCCTTCCGCATCCGCCTTGTCCTGGCGGCGACCCTGTCCGGCGTTTATGGCATTTACAACAGCTTCGAGCTCGCCGAGGCGGCGGCGCTGCCGGGCCGCGAAGAGTACCGCGATTCCGAGAAATACGAATTCAAGGCGTGGGACTGGGACCGGCCGGGCAATATCAAAGACGACATCGCCCGGCTCAACCGGCTGCGCCACCAGAATCCGGCGCTGCAGCTGTTCGACAACCTGCGCTTCCACGAGGCCACGCACGCCGACGTGCTGTTTTACAGCAAGATGACGCCGGACCGGCGCAACCGGATCCTGGTCGCGGTGACCCTCGATCCCCATCGTCCCGTGCGGACCGACCTCGTGTTTCCCCTGACCGAACTGGGGCTGGCTCCCGGCGGCTTCGTCACCGAGGAGCTGTTCTCGGGCTGGCGCCAGGAGTGGGCGGGCGCGCGCCACACCATCGATCTCAATCCCGCGGCGCAGCCCGCCCTGGTCTGGAGGGTGACATGAGCCCGCCGCCCACGCCCACGCCGGTCGATCCGCAGTGGTACAAGGACGCCGTCATCTACCAGCTCCACGTCAAGGCGTTCTTCGACTCCAACAACGACGGCATCGGCGACTTTGCCGGGCTGACCGCCAAGCTGGACTATCTGCAGGACCTGGGGGTCACCGCCCTGTGGCTGCTACCGTTTTATCCCTCGCCGCTGCGCGACGACGGGTATGACATCGCCGATTACCGCGGCGTGCATCCGGCGTACGGGACGATGCACGACTTCCGGCGGTTCGTGCGGGAGGCGCACCGGCGGGGCCTCAAGGTGATCACGGAATTGGTGATCAATCACACGTCGGACCAGCACCCCTGGTTCCAGCGCGCCCGCCGCGCGAAGCCGGGGTCCGAGGCCCGCGAGTACTATGTGTGGTCGGACAGCGACAAGCGCTACGCCGGCACCCGGATCATCTTTCTCGACACCGAGAAATCCAACTGGTCGTGGGACGCGACCGCCCAGGCCTATTACTGGCACCGCTTTTACTCGCACCAGCCGGACCTCAACTTCGACCATCCGGCCGTTTTCAACGCCGTGGTGCGCGTGATGCGCCACTGGCTCGACTGCGGCGTGGACGGGCTGCGCCTGGACGCGGTGCCGTACCTGTGCGAGCGCGAGGGAACCTCGAACGAGAATCTGCCCGAGACCCACGCGATCCTCAAGCGGCTGCGAGCGGAGGTGGACCGCAGCTACGCCGCCCGCATGCTGCTCGCGGAGGCCAACCAGTGGCCGGAGGACGTCCTGCCGTATTTCGGCGACGGCGACGAGTGCCACATGGCGTTTCATTTCCCGCTGATGCCCCGGCTCTACATGGCTCTGGCCCAGGAGGACCGCCATCCCATCACGGACATCATGCGCCAGACTCCGGACATTCCGCCCGCGGCGCAGTGGGCCATCTTTCTGCGCAACCATGACGAGCTCACCCTCGAGATGGTGACCGACCGCGAGCGCGACTACCTGTGGAACATTTACGCCCGCGAGCCGCGGGCCCGGCTGAACCTGGGGATCCGCCGGCGCCTCGCGCCCCTGGTGGACAACGACCGCCGGCGGGTGGACCTGCTGAACTCGCTGCTGCTTTCGATGCCAGGGACGCCCGTCATCTACTACGGGGACGAGATCGGGATGGGCGACAACGTTTACCTAGGCGACCGGGACGGGGTGCGCACGCCGATGCAGTGGTCTCCGGACCGCAACGGCGGGTTCTCCCACGCCGACCCGGCGCGCCTGGACCTGCCGCCGATCATGGACCCGCTCTACGGGTATCAGGTGGTGAACGTCGAGGCGCAGGCGCGGCTGTCGACGTCGCTGCTCAACCAGATGCGCCGCATGCTCTCGATCCGCAGCTGGCGCAAGGCCTTCGGCCGGGGAACCATCACCTTCCTCTATCCCCGCAACCGGAAGATTCTGGCTTATCTGCGCCAGTACGAGGACGAGGTGATCCTGTGCGTCGCCAACCTGTCGCGCGCGGCGCAGGCGGTCGAGCTGGAGCTGCCCTCCTTCAAGGGCCGGGTGCCGGTCGACCTGTTCGACCGCTCGCATTTCCCGCCGGTGGCCGAGCGCGGTTACGCCCTGACTTTGCAAGGCCATAGTTTTTTCTGGTTCGTGCTGCTAGAACCCAGCCAGACTGAAGGCGGTCTCGGCTCCGCCGAACCTGAACCGATGCCTGAATTCCTCACTTTGGTAATCCGCAGTGGCTGGGGCGACCTCAAGACGGGGCGCCCTTCGGCCGACCTGCTGCAGGAAGCGCTGCCCCGGTTCATTCCCTCGCAGCGCTGGTTCGGCGCCAAGGACCGCCAGATCCGGTCCATCCGCATCGCCGCCGCCGCGGAACTGCCCGGCGGCGCCGGGGCCGACCACTGGCGGCTGCTCCTGCTCGATCTGGAGCTGAGCGACGGCTCGACCCAGCGCTACTTCCTGCCCCTGGGGCTGGCCTGGGGGGCGCCCACGGCGGAGCCGCTGGCCGGACTGCTGGCGCAGACGATCGCCCACGTGCGGCGGTTCCGGGCTGAAGGGATCCTGTTCGACGCCAGCGGGCACGAGGGCTTTGTCTGGGCGGCGCTGGCCGCGATTGCCCAGAATCAGGATGTCCCGGCCGAGGACGGGGGCCGGATCCGGTTTCGCTCGACCAGCGCCCTGGCGGCCGCGGCGCTGCCGGCGCAGCCGCCGGCCAAGCGCGCCAAGGGCGAACAGTCCAACACGAGCGTATTCCTCGACCAGCAGGCGATCTTCAAACTTTACCGCCGGGTGCAGCCCGGCGTGCATCCGGAGATTGAGATCATGGCCTACCTGACGGCCAAGGCGCCGCAGGTGGCGATTCCCGCCCTGCTGGGCACGATCGAGTGGGCGCCGGCGGAGGGCGAACCGCTGGCGGCGGGGCTGCTCATGGCCTACGTGCAGAATCAGGGCGACGCGTGGACCTACACCCGCGAGCATCTGCAGCGCTCGTTCCAGGACACGCTGCACGCCCCGTCCGCCCAGGGGACGGGTCACCATGCGCTCTATTTCGAGATCGCGGCGCAGCTGGGGCGCCGCACGGCCGAGCTGCATCGCGCGCTGTGCGACCCGAACGAGACGGACCCGGCCTTCCGGCCCGAGCCGATCACCCAGGCCGACCTGGCGGAATGGGTGCGCGAGTTCGGCGACCAGGCCGAAGCGGTCGCCAAGAGCCTGGAAGCGTGGCTGGCGGAAAATCCGGCCGCCGACAAGGCGGTGGCGGATCTGGCCCGGGAAGTGATCGCGCTGCTGCCGGACTTTCGGGAGCGGCTGCAGCGGCTGACGGCCGAGCGGGTGGGGGCGGCCAAGAGCCGCTACCACGGGGACCTGCACTTGGGCCAGGTGCTGATCAAGCAGAACGACGTCGTGATCATCGATTTCGAGGGGGAGCCCCGCCGCTCGATGGCGGAGCGCCGGCGCAAGCACACGGCGCTGAAGGACGTGGCCGGCATCCTCCGCTCCTTCGACTACGCGGCCGCGGCGGCGGCGCGCACCGTCGCGGAACTGCCTGCCGTCCAGGTCGAGGATTTCCGCAAATTCTGCACCGACTGGCGCATCCAGGCCGAGAGCAAGTTCCTCGACCGCTACCGCGATACGATCGCCGGCTGTCCGGTCTGGCCGAGCGATGCGGCCGCGGCCTCGGACCTGCTCGAGGTCCTCATCCTGGACAAGGCCTTCTACGAAATCGGCTACGAACTGGCCAATCGTCCCAACTGGCTTTCCATCCCGCTGCGCGCGGTGGTCGACCTGCTGGGGCGAACCCGGAGCAAGACGCCATGAAGAAGGCCGCCGCCGATTCCCGCCTCGAAGCGCTGCTCAACGCCGCATTGGCCGATCCCTTCGGCTACCTCGGCCTGCACCAGGAGAAGGGCCAGATGTGCGTGCGCTGCTTCCTGCCCGGAGCGGAGGCGGTGGCGGTGATCGACGCCGCCAGCGGCCAGGTCGCGGCGGCGCTTCCCCAGGTGCACGCCGCGGGAGTCTTTGCCGGGCCCGTGGGCCGCAAGGAGCGCTTTGCGTACCGGCTGCGTGCGCGCTACGGCGGGGAGGAGAAAGAGTTCGAGGACATCTACCGCTTCGGACCCGTCCTCGGGGAGATGGACCGCTACCTGCTCGCCGAGGGCACCCATCTGGAGGCGTACGACCGGCTGGGGGCGCAACCGACGACGCTCGATGGCGTGCCCGGCATCGGCTTCGCCGTCTGGGCGCCCAATGCCCGGTCCGTCAGCGTCGTGGGCGACTTCAATGGCTGGGATGGCCGGCGCCATCCGATGCGGGTTCATCCCTCCTGCGGCGTCTGGGACCTGTTCATTCCGCACCTGGAGCCGGGGCGGCCCTACAAGTTCGAGCTTCACGGCCCGGACGGGGGCGTCCTGCCGCTCAAGGCCGATCCGTACGCCGCGCAGTCGGAGCATCCGCCGGCGACCGCGTCGATCATTTCCGCGCCGTCGCGCCACGACTGGCGCGACCGCGAATGGATGGAGCGGCGGGCCGAGGTCAACAGCCTGCACGCGCCCATCTCGATCTACGAAGCGCACCTGGGCTCATGGCGGCGCAAGCCCGAGGACGGGAACCGCTACCTGACCTATCGGGAGCTGGCGGCCCAGCTCGTGCCCTATGTCGCCGACCTCGGCTTCACCCATCTGGAGGTGCTGCCGGTGACGGAATTCCCGTTCGACGGCTCCTGGGGCTATCAGACGATCGGGATGTTCGCCCCGACGAGCCGCTTCGGCACGCCGGACGATTTCCGATACTTCGTCGACGCCTGCCATGCGGCGGGCATCGCGCTGTGGGTGGATTGGGTGGGGAGCCATTTTCCGACCGACGCGCACGGGCTGGCCTATTTCGACGGGACGCACTTGTACGAGCACGCCGATCCGCGCCAGGGATTCCAGCGGGACTGGAACACGCTGGTGTACAATTTCGGCCGGCGCGAAGTGGCGAACTTTCTCGCCAACAGCGCCCTGTGCTGGCTCAAGCGCTATCACGTCGACGGGCTGCGCTTCGACGCGGTGGCGTCGATGCTCTATCTCGACTACAGCCGCCGGGAAGGGGAGTGGATCCCCAACGCCTTCGGCGGCCGCGAGAACCTGGAGGCCATCGCGCTGCTGCGGCGGCTGAACGAGCTGGCCTTCAGCCTGGCGCCGGGGGCCACCACGGCGGCCGAGGAATCCACCGCGTGGCCGAGCGTGTCGCGGCCGACGTACCTGGGCGGCCTGGGCTTCGGCTTCAAATGGAACATGGGGTGGATGCACGATACGCTCCGGTACATGGCGCTGGACCCGGTGCATCGCCAATACCACCACCACGACCTGACGTTCGGCCTGCTCTACGCCTTTTCCGAGAACTTCATCCTGCCCCTCAGCCACGACGAGGTCGTGCACGGCAAGGGCTCGCTCATCGCCAAGATGCCCGGCGACGGCTGGCAAAAGTTCGCGAACCTGCGGGCGTATTACGGCTTCATGTGGGCCCACCCGGGCAAGAAGCTGCTGTTCATGGGCGGCGAGTTCGCCCAGGGGCGGGAATGGAGCTATAACGAATCGCTCGACTGGCACCTGCTCGACATCGACTGGCACCGCGGGGTGCAAAGCCTGGTGCGGGACCTCAATCACCTGTATCGCGAGCTGCCCAGCCTCCACCGCTTCGACTGTTCCGGCGAAGGCTTCGAATGGATCGACGCGACGGACACGCTGCAGAGCGTCCTCAGCTTCATCCGCAAGGGGGCGCCCGGCGAAAGCACCGTCCTCGCGGTGTGCAACTTCACCCCGGTGCCGCGGCCGAATCACCGCATCGGCGTTCCCGCCGGCGGCTGGTGGACCGAGCGGATCAACACCGACGCCGCCGACTACGGGGGAGGCGGCATGGGCAACGGCGGAGGCGTCATGGCCGAGGCCATCCCCGCGCACGGCCGCTCCTTCTCCGTGAACCTGACGCTCCCGCCGCTCTCCACGACGATTTTCGTCCACCGGGGCTGAGCCCGGGCGTTCCCTTGGCCGAGACTTCGATCGTGATCCGGGAAGCGGCGCCCGCGGATGCCGAGGCGGCGGCGGCGCTCTTGCGGCGCTCGATCACGGAGTGCTGCGCCGAGGATCACCATAACGATCCCGCGGTTCTCGCAGCATGGCTGCGCAACAAGACGGCGGAAAACACGCGGCGTTGGTTCTCCGCTCCCGGCGATTACGGCGTCGTGGCCGCAATCGACGGGCGCCTGGCCGGGGTGGGGATGCTCTCCGCCGCCGGCCGCATCACGCTGTGCTACCTCCTGCCCGAGGCGCGTTTTCGGGGCGCCGGCCGATCTATGCTCCTCGCGCTGGAGGCCGAAGCGCGCCGGCGCGGGCTGACGCGGCTCGAATTGACCAGCACGCGGACAGCCCACGCCTTCTACGCGCGCAACGGCTACACCGACACCGGCCGGACCGAAGCGGCCTTTGGCATGACCTCGCCCATCCTGGCCAAGGCGATCGGTTGATCGCGAAGGGGTCACGTACCAAATCTCAACAATCCAGGCAGAAGCCTTCTGCTTGAATTGTTGAGATTTGGTACATGACCCCTTCGACTCGCTTACAAGCCAGCTCGATTGTGGTGGTGCGGCAGGTCGACCAGCTTGGAGCGCAGCGTTCAGCGCGGCGGCAAACGCGGCAGGCCGAGGCGGTGCACAGCTGCTACGAGGCCGGTCCTTTTGGCGACCAAGACGAAGGGGTCATGTACCAAATCTCAACAAGTCAGGCAGCAGGCTTTTCCCATCACGGAGGCCAATCACCTTTGTTGGAATTTGGTACGTGACCCCTTCCATCGCTCCGCGTCCCGTTGGCCCCAAGATTAAGGGAGCCCGCGCCTTGGTGCGAGGTCGACTGCCATGACCATAGAGCGATAAAATAGTATCGCTTATATTCACATACCTCAATTTAACGAGATTATGTTATCGCTTAAAAGTTCGGGCGAAGTGGCTTTGGACATGGCTCGCCGGATCCGGGTGCGGCGTCTGCGGCAGGCGTGGACTCAGGGCGAAATGGCGGAGCGAGCCGGAGTCAAACTGGCGACTTATATCCATTTCGAGCGCACGGGACGAATATCGCTGCTGAGGCTTCTCAAGGTCGCGGACACCTTGGGACTGTTGGACGAGTTCGACCAAATCGGACGATCCGAGGACTTGACCCATGCCACCTTGCGGGACGTGGTGGCGCCGGAAAGACGGCGGGGCCGGAGGCGCCGCTTGTGAGCCAGATCGAGGTCGGTTACGACGGGCGGCGCGTGGGAATCCTGGCTGAGGCTAGAGGAGGCATATTCTTCGAATATGACCCGGCCTTCATCGCGTCCGGAGAGGAACTGTCGCCTCTGCACTTGCCTTTGCGGCCGGGTCTTTTGTCGCGGGATGCGACGCCGACGATGCGCCTGCCGGGACTTTTCGAGGATTCGCTGCCGGACCTCTGGGGGAGGCGGCTCATGGCCGAATGGTTTCGGCGGGAAGGGATCCGGGAGCATGCGATCACCCCGCTCCTGATGCTGGCCTATGTGGGCTGCCGCGCCATGGGGGCGCTGACTTACCAGCCCCCGTTGAAAGTGAGCACGGGCGAGTCCGCCCTCCAGATGGGGGAACTCTATACGGCAGCGGCGCGGGCGGAAAAGGCGGGCCCGATCGACCTCGACTTCTTAGCGCAGGTGGGCTCTTCGGCCGGCGGGGCAAAGGCGAAGGCGCTGATCGGCTTGCCGAAGGCGGGAGCGGAAGGTCCCGTGCTTCCGGGCGGCGAAGGATTGCCCCCCAGCCACGAAGCGTGGCTGGTGAAGTTCGACACCAGCGGAGAGGGGACCGCCGGGCCCATGGAGGAGGCGTTCGCACGCCTGGCCCGGGCGGCCGGCATCGAGATGCCTGAGACGCGGCTTCTTTCCACACGCACGGCGGCGGGAACGAGGAGGCATTTCGCGGTGAAACGTTTCGACCGTTTTGGGCCCAAGCGCATCCATTATCACAGCCTGGCCGGGCTCTGCCAAATGGGCGGCGGCGATCTGGATTACGGCACGCTGCTGCGGGTCGCCCGCCGGCTGACCCGCTCCGAGGCGGAGGTGAAAAAAGCCTTTCGGCGGGCCGTGTTCAATGTGCTCGCGAGCAATCGCGACGACCACGGGAAGAATCACGGATTTCTTTACCGCGACCGGGAATGGGTGTTGGCGCCGGCCTTTGACCTCACTTTCTCGAGCCGCGAGCAGCTGCCTGAGCGCGGGATGGCGGTCTTGGGCGAGCGCCGGGAGATTGACCTGGCGCGGCTGCGCGCCCTGGCCGAAAGCGAGGATCTGGACCGCGCTGGGGCGGATACGATCATCGATCAGGTCAGGCAAGCGCGGGAACAGTGGCCGGCATTCGCGGATGAGGCCGGGGTCCCGAAGCGCCTCGCCCGGGAGATCGCGGGCAGTCTAGGAAGGTGAGCTGCGAAGGGGTCACGTACCAAATCCCAACAAACCGGCCTGGGTCTCCAACCAGGGCCAGAGACTCTGCCCGGTTTGTTGGGATTTGGTACGTGACCCCTTCCGCGGGATTGGGACGGGTTACTGGCTCCCGGAGGGAACCAGGTAGATTTCGAGCAGGGCGACGCCGGTCGCGCCGCTTGCGCTTGTCACCTGGGCCGTGTAGACGCCGGGGCCGAGCGTGACGACGAGCGCCGAGTCGTGGGAGGCGGGCGGCAGCGAGAAGGCGCCGACCGTGCTGAAATCGGCGCTCAGCGACGAGCTTCCGCCCCAGCTCACGTTGGACGCCAGAGACGCGTCCGCGGAATTGAACACGCTGATTTGCGGGTCGGGGAGGGCGTCGCTGACGCCGTATTGGGCCAAGGTCGGGCCCACCGCGCGAATCAGCAGCGTTTCGCCGGTCGTGCCGTTGATGGAGAATCCGCCGGTCAGCACGTTGGAGCCTTCGCCCACCGTTCCGCGGATGGACAGGTTGATGAACTGCGCGGTAGGCGAGACCGCCGTGTCAGCGTCATAGAGTTCGAGCAGCGCCACGCCGGTCCCCTGATTCGCGCCCTGGACCACGGCGGAATAGACTCCGGGGCTGAAGCTGGTGAGCAGCGCCGCGTCGAGCGAGTCGGAGGGCAGCGAGAAGGCTCCCACCTGGCTGAAGGCCGCGCTCAGCGCCTCGGTTCCGCCCCAGTTGTCGTTGGAGGCGACCAGCCCGCCGTCGGAGTAAACGGACAGTTGCGGATCGGCCATCACATTGGAGACTCCGAATTGCTGCAGCGTGGGCCCGATTCCGCGGATGAGCGTCGAGGTCGTGCCGGAGCCGCCGACGACGAAGCCGGCGGTGAGGCTCTGGGGCCCGGTCCCGCCAAAGCCGAGAACGGAAATATTGACCAGATGGCTGGGCACGGCGACCGGAGTCACCGTCAGCGCGGTGGGCGAGGAAATGGTCGCCGAGAATCCATTGGCCACGATCACGTCGTAATTGCCCGCGTCGGAATTCTGAACGTTGTTGACCGTGAACGTCGCTTGGGTCGCCCCGGAAATGGGCGCCTGGTTCTTGCGCCACTGGTACGTGACCGTCGGATCGCCGGTGACGGCCACCGAGAAGGTGGCGCTGCTGCCGATGGTCGCCGAGACCGGCGTCGGCTGCAGGGCGATGGTCACCGGCACCGGCGGCGACCCGGCCGCATTGACCGTCAGGCTGGCCGACGAGCTCGTGACCGTCCCGCCCGGGTTGGTGATGACCACCGAGTAGCTGCCGGCGTCCGACGCCTGCGCGCTGGCAATCGTGTAAGCCGGGCCGATCGCGCCGGGAATCGGGGTGGTACCCTTGTACCACTGATAGCTGATGGGCGAGGAGCCCACGACGCCCACGGAGAAGCTCGCGGTGCCTCCCGCCGTCACCGCGGTCGACGTCGGCTGCCACTGCCAGATGGGGGCGATGGGCGTCGCCGACACCGTGAGGGAGGCGCCCTCGCTGGTCATGGCGCCCTGGCTGTTGGTCACGACCACGGTGTAGGTCCCGGCATCGCTTTGCTGGACGGAGGGAATGGTGTAGGTCGGCGCCGTGGCTCCCGCGATCGCCTGGCCGTTCAACTGCCACTGATACGCGAGCGGCGCGGATCCGGAGGCATCGACGCTGAAGGTCGCGCTCATGCCGACGCTGGCCGTGACATTCTGCGGCTGCCCGGTGATGGCCGGCGGCACGAGCAGCGTGGAGACGGTCAGGTTCGCCGCCGTGGACGTCGCGCTGCCGATGGCATTCGAGACGGTGACCGTATAGGTGCCGGCGTTGGCCGCGGTCACGGAATCGAGCGTCAGCGCCGCTCCGGTGGCGCCGGAAATCGGATTGCCGTTGAAGGCCCACTGGTAAGCCAGCGTG
>DASRSH010000319.1:0-2084 GCA_035656575.1 Opitutaceae bacterium | reverse complement strand
CCCCCCCCCCCCCCCCCCCCTCGCCCTGGCACGCCCGCTGCTCCACCCCGTCATTCGCTCCATCCCTCTCCTCCTCGCCGCTCTTCTGTCCGCCTTCGCCGCAACAGTCCGCGCCGCGGCGCCCGTGCCCATCCCGGTCCTCATCATCACGACCTACGAGACCGGCCATGACCGCGGCGACGTGCCCGGCGAACTGCAGTTCTGGGCCGAACGCCAGCAGCTCACCCGGGAAATCCCCGTTCCGGGCGTGGAGCACCCCCTGCTGACCAACGGGCGCGGGCTTTACGCGATGGTCTGCGGCACCACCTCGCGCTGCGCCGTGCAGCTCATGGCCCTGGGCGCGGACCCGCGGTTCGACCTGCGGCGCACCTATTTCCTGCTCAGCGGCATCGCGGGCGGCGACCCCAAGGCGATGGCCCTGGGCAGCGCCGTCTGGGTGACCACGGTGGTCGACGGCGACCCCGCCTTCGAGATCGACGCCCGCGAGATGCCGAAAAACTGGCCCTACGGGCTCGTGGCGTTCGGCGCCACGGAGCCCGGCCGCGGCTCCAAGGACGTCGACGCGGTGCCGGCGGCCGGCGCGGCGGACTTCGGCTCCGGCGGCGTGGGCACGGTGGCGTTCCATCTCAACGCCGCGCTCGCGGCCTGGGCGTATCGGCTGACCCGTGACGTGCCCCTGGACGACGACCCGGCGATGCGGGCATTCGGCCGGCGCTTTGCGGGGGCCGACCCGATCGCCGCGCAGCCGCCGCGGGTCCAGCTCGGGATCAGCCTGGGCGCGGACCGATTTTTTCACGGCGATCTGATGACCCGCTGGGCCGAGGATTGGGTGCGCCTGTACACGCATGGCCGCGGCGCACTCACGATCTGCGACTGCGAGGACCAGGGCGTGTGCCTGGCGCTGCGCGATCTGGCCCGGATGGGCCGGGCCGACTTCGGGCGCCTGCTTATCCTGCGCACGGCGTGCAACTTCGTCGTGCCGCCGCCCGGAGTTTCGGCGGCGGACAGCCTGTTCGGAGCCACCATCTCGGATTCGGCCGGGGTCGCCTACATCCCCGCCTTGGAAGCGGATTACCGCGTCGGCAGCGTGGTGGCGGCCCAATTGCTCGCCCATCCCGACGCCACTTTCGGGGCCGCGCCCTAACTTCGGCCTTGATCGTCAGCCATCCGTCTCCCAGGCTCCCGCGTCGTGGCGTGGAGATTATTCGGGAAACGTGCGCTCATCCTCCTGGCGGCCTTGGCGGCGCTCGGTCCCAGGCTTCCTCAAGCCCGGGCGCAAGGCCCAAGCATGTGGATCAACCTCGTGGTCGGCTATGTTCAACCTCAGTCTGACCTCTACATCTATTTCGTCGTCGAATCCGAGCCCGAATCGCTGCTGATCCAGGCAACGGGCCCCAGCCTCGAAACCTACTACGGGATACCGGGCAACTACCTTCCCGATCCGTCCCTCACCATCTACAACCTGGCCACAAACGCCCAAGTGGCGAGCAATACGGGTTGGAGCTCGAACCCGGCCAACGTGCCGGCAATCGAAAACGCAATCGCCCAGCTGGGCAGCATCAGTTACACTATGGGCAGCGGCGACTCAGCCATCCTGATGACATTTCCGCCCGGAGTCTACGAGGCCGTCATCGCCAGCGCCGGCGGAAACTCCGGCAGCGTTCTCGGCCAGGTCGCGGATTTGCTGGGCAACGGCGGCCGCGTCGCGTACGTCGCAGAGCTGACCGATGGATCCGCCGAATTGTCGGCGGCGGAATCGCTCAGTGGATACGACAACGTTCTGGTGCGCGCGCTCGGCCCCAGCCTGGGGGCGGCTTACGGTTCGCCTCCGCCCAACGCCCCTTCGGTGGTCGGCGGCCAGGACTTCGCGGGCCAGCCCACGGTCCTCACGACCGGAGTGGTCACCCCGGAGGTCGTGGCGGGAGCCGGCACGTTTCCGCTCCTGCCCGGGTCCGGCGAATTTTCCGAGCTGGTCGGATACGACGGCGTCATATCCGCGTCCTGCGCGTCGCCCGGGAGCGGTTATTCCATGCTGGAGACGGCGATCGACGATGCTTACCGGCAAAACTTCGCTCCGGTGATGT
>DASRSH010000318.1:0-13270 GCA_035656575.1 Opitutaceae bacterium | reverse complement strand
CACCTGGGCCATCTGGGCGGTCGTGAGGCGGCCGCCCTCAATCAGGAGCTTGAGCACCGGGTTCATAGTGAACGGGGGTTATCCCCCATCGCCGGGGGGCTGGCCAGATCAATTTCATTGCCGGGGAGGCATTTGGAGGGTGGCAGCGGCCTCCTGACGCTGGCGCAAGGGCCGAAGCGGCGGGGACGCCGCTTCCATTTGGGGAATCTGCGCCCCGGCAAATCTTTGCCTTAAGTCCAGCCATTGGCGGACCGATGTTACCCTTGGTACCATTATGCACTTATTGCTAGCCGAGGATGACAAGATCTCGCGCGAGCTGCTTCGCCGCATCATCGAAGCCGAATCCCATACGGTCACATTGGCCGAGGACGGGGCGGAAGCTTGGCGGCTGCTCACCGAGAGCCCGCGCAGCTTTGATGCCGTGGTGTTCGACATCTGCATGCCGACCGTGAGCGGGATGGAGCTCATCGAGAAGATGCGCGCCCGGGACGATCTCAAGAAGACCCCCGTCATCCTCTGCAGCGCCGTCAGCGACCGGCTGACCGTCCAGAAGGCGGCGGCGCTCGGCGTTACCCATTACGTGGTCAAGCCCTACAGCCGCGCCCTGATGCACGAAAAGCTGCGGCAGATCCGCGCCATGGTTCCCCCGCGCAACGAAACCGGCGTGCTGGAGCCGACCGAAGTGGTTTGCCGGCGCCTGGGCATCGATCCGGACAGCTACCGTGAGATGGTCGGGTCCATGATCGAGGAAACCGCCGCCTGGGCCCGGGACTTGCGGGCCTCGACCGGGCACGAAGCCGTCGAAAAGGCCTTCATCCGCGGACGCGGCCTGCGCGGCTCGTGCCTGAGCATCGGGCTCAAGCGCGCGGCGCTGCTGATCGACAGCCTGGAAAAGCCGCTGGAAAGCTTCCTGGCCGCCGCGGATTCCGCGACGGCGGCGCTGCCCCAGCCGATCATCGAGAATCTTTTGGCGGAGCTGGACGCGGAGGGCCAGGTCATCCGCTCCAAGCTCAAGCTGCCGAAAGCCGCGCCCAAGAAGAAGGAGGAGATCGAGCCTCCGCCTTCGCCGGCGGAAGCGCCGGCCGAAGCTCCCGCGGCCCCCGCGCCGGCCTGACCGAAACAGAAGCGCCGGGACGGCGCTTCCACTTCCACTCCTTTACAAACCGGCGGGGCGGGGTACTTAATGGCGTTTCCATGTTTGAAACGCTGACGGACAAATTGGGCCAGGCGCTGCGCCACTTGCGCGGCGTGGGGCGGCTGACCGAGGAAAACATGGCGGAGGCGCTGCAGGAGGTGCGCACCGCCCTTCTGGCCGCGGACGTGCACTTCAAGGTCGCGCGGGAATTCGTCGAGCGGATCAAGGAGCAGTGCGCCGGCCAGGACGTGCTCAAGGGCGTCACGCCCGGCCAGCAGATCGTCAAGATCATCCACGACGAGCTGGTCCGCCTGCTGGGCGAAGGCGCGACGGGCCTCAGTGCGGCGCGGCCCCTCAAGATCATGCTGGTCGGCCTGCATGGTTCGGGCAAGACGACCTCGGCCGCCAAGCTCGGCCGGCTGCTCAAGAAGCGCGGTTACCGCCCCTGGCTGGTCGCCGAGGACGTCTACCGGCCGGCCGCCATCGACCAATTGGAAATCCTCGCCCGCCAGGAGGAGCTCGGATTCTACGCCGACCGCCAGTCCCAGGACGTGCCGGCCATCGGCGCCGCGGGCCTGGGCGCGGCGCAGGCCGCGGGCGCGGACGCGATCATCTTCGACACCGCCGGCCGGCTCCAGATCGACGCCGAGCTGATCGCCGAGGCCAAGCGGCTGCGGGAGCGGATCCAGCCCGACGAAGTGCTGCTCGTGGCCGACGGGGCGCTGGGCCAGGAGGCCGTCAACGTCGCCAAGGCCTTTCACGAGGCGGTGAACCTGACCGGCCTCGTGCTCACCAAGCTCGACGGCGACGCGCGCGGCGGCGCGGCCCTGTCGATCAAGTCGATCACCGGCGTGGCGATCAAGTTCGCGGGCACGGGCGAGAAGCCGGAGGACTTCGAGGTCTTTCATCCCGATCGCCTCGCCTCCCGCATTCTCGGCATGGGCGACGTGGTGTCGCTGGTCGAGAAGGCCCAGGAGGCGATCGACGAAAAGGAGGCCGCGAAAATGGCGGAGAAGCTCCGCCAGGCCGATTTCAACCTGGAGGACTTCCTCGCCCAGCTGCAGCAGGTGAAGAAGCTCGGGCCCCTGCAGAACATCGTCGGCATGATGCCGGGAATGAGCGGGGTCGAGCTCGGCGGCGACGCGGAAAAGCAGATGGGGCGCACCGAGGCGATCATTCGCTCGATGACCGTCCAGGAGCGCCGCAAGCCCGAGGTCCTCAACGGCAGCCGCCGGCAGCGCATCGCCGCCGGGGCCGGGGTGAAGATTTCCGACGTCAACCAGCTGCTGAAGCAGTTTCAGCAGATGCAGAAGATGATGAAGATGATGAAGGGCGGCGGAATGAAGAAGATGATGCGCCAGATGGAGGCGATGCGGGGCAAGGGCGGGTTCCCCGGCCTTTAATCCCACTATCGCCCGAAGATCGCCCCCGTCTCGAGGGGAGACGCGGGGCGATGGCCGGCAAGGCGGGGGCTGGCCCTCAGGGGTAGGCCTCCAGGACGACGATCGAATTGTTGTCCACCCCGTAGCTGCCGGTGATGACCGCGGCGCTGGCGGCGGGCCAGCAGTTGTGCGAGCTCTCGGCCCAGGCGTTGGTGTCCACCAGGCGGACCCAGTTCGTTCCCGAAGGCGGGGTCGGCAGGGTGAAGTTCACCGTCGCATTGGTGAAGTTCACCAGCACGAGGAAATCCTCGTCCCCCACCTGGGTGCCCTCGACGAAGATCTGCACGGCCGCGTCGCTCCACTCGCTGAAGCCGCTGGAGAGGTTCGGATTGGTGTACGTGATGGTCTCCGACGAATAGTTCGACTGCCGGAAGGCGACATGGGCCGCGCGCAGCTGCAGCAGGTACTGCAGGAACGCGAAGTTGCCGTTCGTCGATCCGGCGAAGGTGCCCAGATTGTTGTCGTAGGCCATGGTGCCGCCCGTCTGGTCGCCGGTCGCGACCGTGTCGGGCGCGTTCGTGTCGATCATGTTGTAGTTGTTCCAGGTCGCCACGGAGTCGACGTCGTAGGGATTGTTGTTGCCGTTCACGGTCCGGCCGAACTCGTCGCCGTACTCGACCAGCGGGACGCCGCGGCTCAGGGCCATGAAGGTCCAGAACGTGCGGATGATCTGCCGGCGCAGCTGCTGGTTCAGCCCCCAATTCGAGCTGTTGTTGCTGCTGGTGCCTCCGTCGGACGGGCCGAAAGGCCAGGTCAGGCTGCTATTGGTCTGGCTGTTGAAGCTGACCAGGTCGGTCACGTTGAAGCCGTCGTGGCAGGTGATGAGGTTGACCGACTTTTGCGGGCCGCCCTCCGGATTGAAGTCATTGTAGTCGCCATAGAACGCGTCGCAGTAGCCGACGCCGTTCTCGCCGTTGAGATTGCCGAGCAGCGCCAGCCGGACGCTGTCCCGGTAGTTGAAGTTCCAGTTGGCCCAGCCGGAGGGGAATTTGCCGATCTCCTCGGAGTCGGCGTCGTCCGGTTCGGCCACGATCTTGAAGCTGTCCGTCTGCGCGAGGGAGGCGATGCTCTCCAGCAATGTCGAGGTGCCGGAGAAATTGGCGGCGCCGGGGCGCCCCAGCTCGTCGCCCTCGTCGAAGCGAAATCCGTCCACCCCCATGGTCTTGCACCAGTAGGTCAGCGAATCGGTCACGAGCTGCTGCGCGGGGGCCGAGGCGGCGTTGAGGTTGGTGCCGCAGCCCGTCGTGTCGTAATATTGGTTCGGCGAGCCGGGGACGAGGGTGTAGTACGACGCGTTGTCCAGGCCGCGGAAGCAGTCGATCTCGGCCTCGTTGTACGAGGCGTCCTGGGTGCCGCCCTCGCCGAAGTGGTTGTACACCACGTCCAGGTACACCTCGATGCCCTTCTTGTGGAAGGCCGCCACCATCGCCTTGAATTCCGCGGTCGGGCCGCCGAACGCCTGGTTGCTGGCGTAGCGCCGGTCCGGGGCGAAGAAGCCGTAGGTCCAGTAGGCCCAATAGCCGCCGCCGCTGGTGGAAGGGGCGGTGGTAGGGTCGTCGGCGTTGTTGGTCTCCTGTATGGGCAGGAACTCGACCGTGTTGAAGCCCAGGTCCTTCAGGTAGCCAGCCATGTAAGCCGCGCCGGCGTAGGTGCCGCGCAGGCTGTTGGGAACGTTCGCGGCGTCTTGAAAGCCCGAATACGGGCTGAGGAGCGTCGTCAGGTTGACCACGGACGGATGGGCGGTGAGGCCCTTCAGATGGGTCTCATAAATGATGGCGTTCTGCTGGGCCAGATTGGGCTTGGTCCCGGTGGACGTGCTGTCGATGACCGCCACCGACTTCGGGGCCCATTCGCCGGTGTCGCACTGGCGCTGGTCGATCGCGACATCGTTCGTCGTCGGCCCGCTGTACTGCTCGCCCGAGCCGCCGCCGGAGAGGAACATGCCGTAGCCGTTGCCGGCGGCGAGGAAGGCCGGGGTGATCACATTGTGGGAAATCTCGCGCGCATAGGGGTCGTAGAGGACCTTGTTGGGATTGAAGCGATTGCCGCTGGAGTCGCAGTCGCTGACGTAGCCGGCGATGGAATTGCCGCGGGCCCAGCTCGCGTTGTAGGGCCAGTTCGGGCCCCAGGCGCGGAACGCGTACAGGGTCAGGTTGGGAACGTCGGCGATCGCGGCGCGCCACACATCGTCGCTGCCCTTGGTCATCGTGTAGTCGTACTTGGCGTTCGCGCCGGTGTCGGACAGGTAGATCTCCAGCACCACCATCGTGGCGTGGGCCGAGTACACGCCGACCTCCATCGTGCTCCCGGATCCGCTCGTGAACGTGACGCCGCGCGCCCAGCTCGCGGTGCCCCAGCCCGAGGGGTTGACTTCGGAATAGGCGCCCGACGCGGGGTGATTGGTGCCGACCGCGCCGCCCAAGGCGCGAGGGTTCGCCGCCACAGTGGCCAAGGCCACGCAAACTGCCATCCAGCTCTGAAGGGTAACTTTCATAAGAGAAGCGACCCCACTTGATCCCGGAGGAGCCGGCAGCAGCCAGTGCTTCGTGGCCCACAAAACCTCCATCCCGCGGAAAAAACTTTGAAACGCCCGCGCAACCCTGGCTTGATCCGCAAATGCCGAAATCCCCTGCGGTGCTGGTGGTGGGAAGCAATATGCGCGACATGGTGGTGCGCAGCGCCGCCCTCCCCCGCCCTGGAGAAACACTGCTGGGCGGCGAATTCTTCACCGGCCAGGGCGGCAAGGGCGCCAATCAGGCGGTGACCGCCGCCCGCGCGGGGGGAGACGTGACGTTTGTCGGGCGGGTGGGCAACGATTCGCTGGGGCGGGACGCCGTCGCCGCCTTGAAGCGGGACGGCATCGATTGCCGCCATGTCGTGGTCGACCCCAAGCGCCCTTCAGGGGTGGCCTTGATTCTGGTCGGCGGAGCGGGAGAGAACAGCATCGCCGTGGCGCCGGGAGCGAACGCGGCGCTCTCCGCGGCGGATGTCAAGGCGGCCTCCCGCGCGTTCCAGCGCGCGGCGGTCCTGCTCGTGCAGCTCGAGATTCCGGTCCCGACCGTTGCCTGCGCCATCCGCCTGGGCCGGCGCGCGGGGGCGCGGGTCATCCTGAATCCGGCGCCCGCCGCGCCGCTTCCGGCCGCGCTGCTGCGCGGAGTGGATATCTTCACGCCCAATGAAAGCGAGGCGGCCGCCTTTGTGGGTCACGCCGTGGATTCCCTGCGCAGCGTGGCGCGGGCCGCCGCGGCGCTGCGCACGCTGGGACCGCCGGTCGTCATAGTCACCCTGGGCGCGCGGGGCGCCTGGGTTCAGGACGGCTCGGGCGGCCGCCTGCTGCCGGCCATTGCGGTCAAGGCGGTGGACACCACGGGGGCCGGGGACGTGTTCAGCGGCGCCCTGGCGGTCGGACTCGCCGAGGGCCGGCCCCTCGACGACGCCGTCCGCTTCGGCCAGGCCGCGGCGGCCATATCGGTGACCCGCCCGGGGACGCAGTCGTCGGTTCCCTCTCGGGCCGAAATCGACGCCTTGCTCAGGAAAGTTGCCCGACACCCCGGGCTCGCAAGCCGGTCAGAATAAAGTATAAATCAGCGCGTTATGAACCGCCCCATCCTGCTTGCATTCGCCTGGTGCGTGCTCGCCGCCGGCTCCGTCCGGGCCGATCCGTTCGAAGGCAAGATCGACATGTCCATCACGACCGGCGGCGGCCTGCCGCAGACCATCCAATATGAGACGCGCGGGGACCAGGTTCGGATGAACGTCTCGGGCAAAGGCCAGCAGGTGTCGATGATCATGGACCTCAGCAAGGAGCAGATGCTGATCCTGATCCCCCAGCGGCGGATGTACCTGGTCCGGCCGCTGCCGGCCATGGGCCCCGGGGCGGACAGCGGCCCCGGCAACACCCAGCCCACGACGACGCCGCGGGACTCCGGCTTGGTGCACACGGGCGAAAAGGCGACGATCCTCGGCTATCCGTGCACCAAATACACGGTCGCGGGCCAGGGCGGGACGGTGGAAGTGTGGGCGACGGATGAACTGGGCAATTTTGCCGGGTTTGGGGGAATTGCCCGGGGACCGCACGGCGGCATGCCGGGCAGCGCGCCTCCGGCCGAATGGGAGCAGGCCCTCGTGGGCAAGGGATTCTTTCCGCTGAAAGTCACCGGCACGGACAGCCAGGGGCGTTCGTTCAAACTTGAAGTGACCTCCGTCCAAAGGGAGTCCCTGCCCGCTTCCGAGTTCTCCCCGCCCGAGGGCTACCAGGAATTCAACATGGGCAGCTTCATGGGCGGGGCCGGCGGCTACGGGCACTGATGCTGGCCGCTTGAGCGCGCGGAGCGCCGGGAATTAGGGCGAAAGAATACGGACGACGCTCGCGGGGGCCTGTGTTACGGTGGGCCCGTGAGGATGAGCGAAGCCCAGATGTACGACCGGTTCGTGGCCGGCGATCCCGCCTACGACGGGCGGTTCTTCACCGGCGTGGAGACCACCGGCATCTATTGCCTGCCTTCCTGCCGCGCCCGCAAGCCGAAGCGGGAGCACGTCCGGTTCTTCCCCAACTGCGAGGCGGCCCGCGCGGCCGGCTTCCGGGCCTGCCGCAAATGCCACCCCGACGATTTCGAGCGCGGGGCCGATCCCCTGCTGGAAGCCGCCGAGGCGCTCGTGCGGGAAATGCGCGAGGATCCGGCGCGGTTTCCCGACGTCCGCGCCGTCGTGCGCCGCTCCGGGTTCGGCGCGACGCGGATCTTCGAACTGTTCCGGCAGCATTACCAGGCGACTCCGGCGGAGGTGCTGCTGCGCGCGCGGCTGGCTTTCGCCCAGCGGCGGCTGCTGGAGTCGTCCCTGCCGCTTTCCCGCGTCGCGGGCGAGGCGGGCTACGAATCGCTGTCGGTCCTGCACGCGCATTTTCGGGCCCAGTGCGGGCTCACGCCGTCGGCCTACCGCGCGCTGCCCGCGGCGGAGGAATTCACCGTTCAGCTTCCGCCCCGCTATTTGATGCCCTATCTGCGGCGCGCACTGACCCGCGACCCGCACAGCGTCAATGAACGCTGGGAGGATTGCCGTTACGCCTGCGCGGTTCGGCTGGGCGACGAGCCGGCTGTCCTGCGCCTGGAATTTCGGGGGGCCGGCCCGATCGAGGTCGCGGTGCAGGTTCGAGCCGCGGGAGGGGCCTCCCCGGACACCGTGGCCGCGCACCGGATCGTCGTCGGCATTCTCGGGCTCGACCAGGACGCGGCGGGCTTCTCGCGGCTGGCCCGCCGGCTCGGGTTCGCGCGCCTGGTGGACGGACGGCATGAACTTCGCATCAGCCAGACCGCATCGGTCTTTGACGGCCTGGTCTGGGCGATCCTCGGCCAGCAGATCAACTTCCCGTTCGCGTGCCTGCTCAAGCGCCGCCTGTTTGAACTGGCCGGCACGCCGGCCGGCGAGGAATTGATCGCCCCGCCCCTGCCCGCCGCGGTCGCGGCCCTGACGCCGGCGCAGCTTCGGCCGCTGCAATTCTCGCAAAAGAAGGCCGAATACCTGATTGCCGCCGCTCGCCTGGTGGCCGCGGGCAAGCTCGACCTGGAAGGGCTGCGCGGGGCGTCGGCGACGCGCGCCGAACGCACCCTCCTTGCCCTGCACGGCCTCGGACCGTGGTCGGTCAACTACATCATGATGCGCGCCCTGGGCTTCGCCGACTGCGTCCCTTTGGGCGACACCGGCGTCACGAGCGGCCTCAAGCATCTGTTCGCCTTGGAAGCCCGGCCGGACGCCGACGACACCCGGCGGCTGATGTCGATTTTCTGCCCCCACCGCAGCCTCGCCACATCTCACCTGTGGCAGTTGCTACAATCTCCTCCATGAAATCCACGCTCCTTTCTGCGCCCTCCGTCCGCACAGCCTCTTCCGCCGCGGGCACGCCCGCGCCCTTCGTCGCCGAAGATTTGCCGGCGGCCTCGCCCCCCAGCGCACGGACGCCGATCGTCGCGGCCGCGGCCTCCGCCACGAATACCGAGCGCCGCGAAGGCCTTGCCGACGGCATGAGCGGCGCCCCGGAAGGGCCCGCTGCGAAAGCCAATGGCGCCGCCCGATGGGCTTCCTTTTCCAGTCCTTTGGGCGAGGTGTCCGTGGCGGTCGATGCTGCCGGCCGGGTAGTGAGCCTGGCGTTCGGGGGCATTGCCGCCCTGCGCTCCCGGGCTCCCTCTTATCGATACGTCAACGACGCCGGTGCCGTGGCTGCGGCAAGACGCGAGGTCGAGGCCTATTTCGCGGATTCCACCGCCCGGTTTTCGATCGCCCTGGCGCCGGAAGGGACCGCATTCCAGCAGCGCGTGTGGGCTGCGCTGCGGGAAATCCCCGCCGGGCAGACGCGCAGCTACGGGCAATTGGCCGTCGAGCTGGGCACCTCGCCGCGGGCCATCGGCCGGGCGAACGCGACCAACCCCGTCTGCCTGCTCATCCCCTGCCACCGCGTCGTCGGGACCGACGGCTCGCTCACCGGCTACGCCTTTGGCGAGGATCTCAAACGGAAACTGCTCATCCACGAACAAGCCTTGCCGCTACCCCCGCACCGGTTGGAACGATGCTCCGGCAGCAGGTGATGGCGTTATGCGCGGATTGACTTCGCAACTTCGTTGTCCTTCCACCGATCACTCCGCGAATGAACAAGGCGATGCCATGCGGCTGAACCTGCCACCCCACACTGCCAAAGGTGGATCCGGGACTCCCCTGGGAGCAACTGCCCCAATCTCCGGTTCGAATCGCCTTACAAAGGCGTTCCCACCGTTGCCCAGAAAGCGTACCACGAGTTGGCATAGTGTTGCCCTCTGACAGGACACGGGGTAAAGTAGCTGGATGAACTCGGCCCTCATCGTTTCGAATCCCGAGATCCTCGGTGGAACGCCCGTATTCGCGGGAACGCGAGTTCCCGTGAAGAATTTGACGGACTACCTGGAGGGCGGCGATTCCATCGATGAGTTTCTTGATGATTTTCCTACCGTCACCCGGGAGCAAGTTATCCGCTTCCTCGAAGAGGCACGGGAAAAGCTGACCGCACACGCCGCTTGAGATGCGGGTGATTCTGGACGAGTGCCTACCGCGCAAGCTCGGGGCCGAGATCGTTGGTCACGACGTCACGACGGTCCCGAAGGCAGGGTTTGCCAGCATCGTCAATGGAACGCTCCTCCAGCAGCTCGACGGGAAGTTTGATGCCTTCGTCACAGTCGACAAAAGCATCCCGTCCCAGCAGAAGACCCGCGAATTGTCGTTTGGCATTCTTATCCTGCGGGCGCGTTCAAATCGCCTTGCGGACTTGAAGCCGCTGGTGCCGCAGATTCTCTCCTCGCTGCACTCGGTCGGGCCCGGCCAAGTCGTGGTCATAGCGCCACCTGCGGCCCGATCTTGAAGCGTTTTCGTGAAAAATTGGGGTAAAGCCCGGTGTCCCGAGGCCCGCCGGCGACTATCGCCGGCCTGAAGTCAGCCCATTCCGGATTGCCGTCACAAGCGCCTTCAGCTTTGCCGAATCCTTGACCCCGGGAGCCGACTCGACGCCGCTGTTGACGTCGACGAAGCGCGCGCCGCTTTCGGCCAGAGCCTGGCCGATGTTGGCGGGCGACAGGCCGCCGGAAAGAATCCAGGTCTTCTTGGGGTGCGCCTCGCGCAGGCGGCGGAACTGCGTCCAATCCGAGGTCTGCCCCGTGCCGCCAAACAGGTCGCTCTTGTAGCCGTCGACGAGGAAGGCGTCCGCCAGCGGCAGCAGGGTCTCCGGGACGCTCGTGCCCGGCGGCAGCTTGGGGGCGAGCCACAGGCGCTCGTGCCCGACGGCCTCTCCCCAGGCGGCCACCTGCGCCTCGGCGTCCGCCGTCCGGAAGTGGATTTGAAACCGCCCGAACCCGGCCGCTTCCTGCGCCCGCAGCTCCTCGATCGTCGGCTCGACCAGGATGGCGACCCGCCGGCAGGCCGGCAGTCGGCCGGCCATCGCGGCATAGCTCTCCGGGCTGACATAGCGGGGCGACGGGGGATAGAAGTTGAACCCCAGGAAGTCGGCGCCGCAGGCGGCGGCGGCGGCCGCGTCCGCCAGCGAAGTGATGCCGCACACCTTGAGCTGGACGTCCTCGATCATACAAAGGAGTTCACGGCGCGGATCACGACGCCCACCTGCTCATCCGTCAGCTCGGGGAAGATGGGCAGGCTCACGCACGTCCGGGCCACCGCCTCGGCCACGGGAAATGCGCCGGCGCCGTAGCCGAGACCGGCATAGCATTTCTGCAGGTGCAGCGGGACGGGATAAATCAAATCCGTTCCCACTCCGCGCTCGGCCAAATGCGTCCGCAGGGCGTCGCGGCGCGGATGGCGGACCGTGAATTGATGAAAGACGCTGGCGGCGTAAGCGGGCTGCGCCGGCAGGCGCAGGTCCGGCAGGCTCAGCTCGGCCAAGTACCGCCGCGCGATCGCCTGGCGGCGCGCGTTCCAGCCGGCCAGCCGGGGAAGCTTCACGTTGAGGACCGCGCCCTGGAAGCCATCCATGCGGAAGTTGCCGCCGATCCGGTCGTGATGGTAGCGGCGGTCCGAGCCATGCACCCGGATGTGCCGCGCCCCTTCGCGCCAGTCCTCACGGCGGCTGACCAAAGCCCCCGCTTCGCCGCAGGCCCCCAGGTTTTTCGTCGGATAGAAGCTGAACGTCCCGCAGTCGCCCAAGAGCCCCACGGGCACGTCGCCATACTTCGCGCCGACGGCTTGGGCGCAGTCTTCGATGACCACCAGCCGGCGCCGCTCCGCCACCTCCAGAATCTCGCGCATCCGGGCCGGCTGGCCGAAAAGGTGCACGACGACGATGCCCTTGGTCCGGGGGGTGACCGCCTGGGCCGCCTTTTCCGGGTCGAGATTGTACGTCCCTTCCTCGATGTCCGCGAACACGGGCCTCGCTCCGGCGTAACTGATGCCCCAGGCCGTCGATATGAACGTGAACGGCGTCGTGATCACCTCGTCTCCGGGGCCGAAGCCGGCGAGCAGGCTGGCGACATGCAGGGGCGAGGTCCCGCTGTTCATCGCCACCGGCTGCGGATAGCCCAGAGTGGCTCCGAACCGGCGCTCGAAGTCCTCGACGTCGCGCCCGAGGCAGAAGCGGGTGCCGTCATAGGCGCTGGCGATGGCGGCCAGCGCCTCGTCGCGCAGCGCCGCATGCTGCAGCGAAAGGTCCAGGAAAGGCACTTTCATTTCTTCTCTCGCAGCTTCTTGACCAGGGCCGCGACCAGCTCGTCGAGGCCGGGGGTCGCCGCCATGAAGTCCACGGGGATCCCCACCCGCTTCATGGTCTCGCTGGTCTGCTGCCCGATGCTTCCGGCCAGGGGGCGGGTGGCGCCGGGGCCGAGCGCGAGCGCCTTGGCCTGCTGGGCGAAAAACTGCGCGGACGAGGAGCTGGCGAAAAGGATCGCGTCGGCCCCCTGCGCGCGGAACGCCGCGGCCGCCGGATCGTCCGCCAGGTCGACCGCTTCGGTCTTGTAGACCTGAAAGCGGTCCACGATGGCCCGGGCCCCTTCCAGTTTCTCCACCAGTTCGTCGCGGTTGAGGTTGCCGGTGACGACCAGCACCTGGGCGCTGTCGAGACTGCCGGTGGCGATCATCGCATCGGCCAAGGCCCCCGCGGTCGCCGTCTTGGGCTGCACCTCGATCCGCAAGTGCAGATCGGCCAGGCGGCGGGAGGTGCCTTCGCCGATGGCGGCGATGCGAACCAGCCCGAGGGCGCGAATGTCGTCGAAGAGCCGGAAGAATTCCTCGAAGAAGTAGCGCACGCCGTTCCCGCTGGTGAACACCAGCCAGTCGTAGCGGCCGAGTTCGACCATGACGTCGGCCAGGGCCTCCTTGACGATCTCCTTGGAGATGCGCAGGACCGGCAGCTCGAGCACGTCCGCGCCCAGGGCGCGCAGCCGCTCCGACAGCTCGGAGGCCTGGTCGCGGGTGCGGGTCACGACGACCCGCCGTCCTTGCAGGGGTTGGTCCTTGCTCATGGCTGGACCGGCCGAATGCCCAGCCGGGCGAGGAGCGCGCGGGCGGCGTCGGCCGGCTGGAGGAAATCCTCCGGGGTGAGGGGCACCGTGCGAAATCCGACGCTTTCGTAAAAGAAATAAAGCGCGGCGGCCGTGGCGTGCGCTCCGAGCGCCGTGTGGCACCCCCCGCCCATCTGCCCCTGGATCGCGCGTTCGAGCGACACCGCCCGTTCGGTGGCGGCATCGAGGGCGCCGCGGAAGCGGCCCTGTTCGCCCGCCCGGCACTGCAGCGCGACCGCGCCCTGGCCGACGGCGGGCACCATCTGCTCGCAGCTCAGCGGCCGAAACTCCAAGCCCGGCCAGGAGGCGATGCCGAGCCGGGCCAGGCCGGCCGCCGCCAGGACGGTGGCATCCGCCGCTCCGGCCGCGACTTTCTTCAGGCGCGTGTCGACGTTGCCGCGCAGGCCCGTGAATTGCGCATCGGGAAAGAGGGCCGCGATCTGCAGCCGCCGGCGGGCGCTGTTGGTGGCGATCGTCGCCGGGCAGGCGAGGCCGGCGCGAATCACCAGGACGTCGCGCGCGTCCGCGCGCGGCAGGTACCCGGCGATGGCCAGCCCGGGGGTGTCGCCGCCGGGCAGGTCCTTGGTGCTGTGGACGGCCAGATCCGCCTCTCCCCGGCGGAGGCTTTCCTCCAGTTCGCCGGTGAACAGGCCCTTGCCGCCCTTTTCCTC
>DASRSH010000317.1:0-3163 GCA_035656575.1 Opitutaceae bacterium | reverse complement strand
CCCGAGCGGTCGAAGGAGGCCGATGAGGATTTGGCCATCGTCCGCCAAGTCCAGGCGGGTGACGTCGCCGCATTCGACCGCCTGATCGTCAAGTATCGGGCGCGCATCTTCGGAGTCGTCTACCACCTCACCTCCAACCGGGAGGACGCCGCCGACCTGGCGCAGGATGCCTTCATCAAGGCGTTCCAGTCGATCCACCGCTTTCAGGGGCAATCTTCCTTTTTCACCTGGCTCTACCGCATCGCGATCAACGCCACCCTCAGCCATCTGCGCAAGAATCGCCGGAGGTCGTTCTTCAGCCTGGAAAAGATGGATCACGACGAGCCGGTGTCACGAGAAGTCATTGCGGCCCTGACGGATAAATCCGGAGCGGAACGGGACACCTTTGCCCGTGAGCTCCAGGAAAAATTGAACGAGGCGATGCAAAAATTGTCTATCAACCATCGCACTGTGGTCACTTTGTTCGAAATCGATGGCTTGAGCCATCAAGAGATTGCCGAAATCATGCATTGCTCCGTGGGCACGGTGCGCTCCCGCCTGCACTACGCGAAGCAGCTGCTCCAGGCCGAACTGGCAAACTACTTGCGCCAATGATCATGCCCGAATCCAGGAAATCCGTGACGGTCGAGAGTCTGCTGCAGCTCAAGAGATCGGAGCGTCCGCCGAGCGAGTTCTGGACCCAATTTGAAGGCGAGCTGCGCGCGAAGCAATTGGCCGCCATCGTTGGGCCCCGTCCCTGGTATAGCTGGGTGTTGAATGTGCGGCGCCTGGGGGCGGTGCTCCCGGTCAGTGTCGGCACCGCGGCGGCGGTGGGAGCAGCCCTGCTCAGCGTCCACGAATTTAGGGGCACGGCTCCGGCTCTAGCCGCAGTGCCGGTTCCGGCCCTCCGTTCGGCCGTCGCATCCGTCGCGTCGGCATCCGTCGAGCGGACACAGGAAGTGGCGCTGGCGTCGCGAACGACCCGCGAGGCGATGGCCTCCCGGGCGCAGGGAATATCCAACGGGGAGTCCACGGTGGTGCTCCGCCGCGATTCGGAGCGCCGGATGGCGCCCGCCTTTGGCCCCAGTTCCGTGCTTCTGACTTCGATGCCGGCTCGGACCGCTTTTCCCGACCCCTTTTCCGGGGCGATGCCCATGACGGCGCCCGCAACGGACATGCCCGCTTCGATCGCTCCGGCGGCTGCGGGGACGGTGCAATGGGCCCAGGTGGCCTACGTCGATCGCGCCGCTCAGACCGAGCCTTTGGCGCGGACCGTCACCATGGCCGATGAGCGCCGGGCCGCCATGCTGAGCGATCCGCTGCCCAATGCGTCGTCCGCATGGGCCACCGCTTCGGCGGCCGATCCGCGTGAAGTCAGCCAGCTTTCCGAGGAGCGCCTGAACCAGGCGGTGCGCCGTCTGGGCGTGGGCGGCGACCGGCTTCTGATCCGCTTCTGATCGGCTTCTCATCCCGGCTTTTCGGGATAAGGTGTGCCATGCGCACCGAAAAAGATTCCATGGGCGAAATGCCCGTGCCGGACGACGCGTTGTATGGCGCGTCCACCCAGCGGGCGGTATTGAATTTTCCCATCAGCGGGCGGCCGCTGCCCGACGCGTTCATCCGCGGGCTGGGGCTGGTCAAGGCGGCCTGCGCGCGCGCCAACCGGGAATTGGGCCGGTTGCCGGCGGCAAAGGCGGACTTGATCGAGCGGGCCGCGCGGGAGATCGCGGAGGGGCGTTTGACGGCGCACTTTCCGCTCGACGTCTTCCAGACCGGCTCGGGCACGTCGGCGAACATGAATGCGAACGAGGTGATAGCGAATTGGGCGGCGCGCCAGTCGGGGCGCCCGCTGGGCGGAAAGGAGCCCCTGCACCCCAATGACGACGTCAATCTGGGGCAGTCTTCGAACGACATCATTCCCACCGTGCTCCATGTCAGCGTGGCGCGGGAGCTGCGGTTCACGCTCAAGCCCGCGCTCGAACGGCTGGCGCAGGCCCTGCAGCGCAAGGCCGACGCATTCGCGGACGTGATCAAGATCGGGCGCACGCATCTCATGGATGCCACGCCCCTGACCCTCGGCCAGGAGTTTTCCGGTTATGCGGCCCAGGCGCGCAAGGCGGCGGAGCGCGCCGACCGCGCGGCCCTGGCGCTGGCCGAATTGGCGATCGGAGGCACCGCGGTGGGGACCGGGATCAACGGCGATCCCCGGTTTTCGGCGCGGGTCTGCCGCCTGCTGGCCGAGGAGACCGGGCTCCCGTTTCGCGAGGCGTCGAACCATTTCGAGGCCCAGGGCGGGCGCGATGACGCCGTCGAAGCCGCGGGGCAGCTCTCGGCCATCGCGGCCGGCCTGACGAAGATCGCAAGCGACATCCGGCTGCTCGGTTCGGGGCCGCGGGCCGGACTGGGCGAGATCGTTCTGCCCGCGACGCAGCCGGGCTCGTCCATCATGCCGGGCAAGGTGAATCCCGTGATGAGCGAGATGCTCATCCAGGTGTGCCTGTACGTGCAAGGGCTGGACGGAATCGTCGCCGCCTGCGGCCGGGACGGGCAGTTCGAGCTCAATGTCACCCTCCCCTTGATGGCACACTGCCTGCACGAGGCCGTCCGCTGCCTGGCCCATGGGGCGGAGGTCTTCGCCGACTGCTGTGTCGCGGGCATCGAGGCCGATGCGGCACGCTGCCGCGAATTAACGGAGCGTTCGCTCATGCTGGTCACGGCGTTGAATCCGCACATCGGCTACGACCGCGCCGCCCAAGTTGCGAAGGAGGCCCACGCCACCGGGCGGACGCTGCGCGAGGTGGTGCTGGCGAAGGGCTGGCTGGACGCCGCCACGCTGGACCGGGCGCTCGATCCGAAGAACATGATCGGCGGCGCGGGGGCCTCGGCGGGGCCGAGTTAGCCCGAGCCTGGCAGGCAAACGAGCCCAGATCGCTCGAGGCGCTGAGCCAAAACGACCGAAGGGGACCCAGGCGGGCTTTTCAGCTCTCCCGCGGGGAGCCTGAGGGCGATTTCGCCCAGCGAATCCAACGAGATGAGCTCGAATTTCATGCCCGGGTCGGGTTAGACCCAATACTGTTCACTTAAGGCCTTAACTGGACCAGAATGACCCGGAAGACGGGGCAGTGGATCTTCCGGTGCCGGCGGGAGCGGAGGGGATAGTTGGACATCTTGCGTTTGATTCCGC
>DASRSH010000316.1:0-15960 GCA_035656575.1 Opitutaceae bacterium | reverse complement strand
GTCCGGAGGGAAGCTCGGTGGCCGCGACGCGAATCTCGATCTGTCCGGGCCCGGCGCCGACGGCCTGCACCGCGTTGCCCAGCAGATTCATCAGGACCTGATGCATCTGGGTGGAGTGGGCCCGCACCCACGATCCCGCGGGATCGAAATGGGTCACGATGGCCACGCCTTGGGGCAGGCTCGGCCGCAGCAGCTGAACCGCTTCCTGCACCACGCCCGGCAGGTGCACGGGGCCGTGTTCGGGCCGCGGACCCCCGCCGGGGGCGAGCAGCTGCTGGACCAAGTTCTGCGCCCGCTTGACGGCGGTTTCGATCTGGGCGAGCGCGGACGCGATTTCCGGCTGCCGGTTGTCGAGCTGGGCCAGCTCGATCATCATGCCCATGGGCGCGAGCAGATTGTTGAAGTCATGGGCGATTCCCGCGGTCAGGAAGCCCAGATTGCACAGGCGGTCATGCTGGCGCACGTCGTTCTCGAGGCGGCGCCGCTCCTCCTCCACCCGCTTGCGATCGGAAATGTCGCGGACGCTCAGCACCGAGCGCGGACGCTCGTCGGGCCCGATGAATTCCCGGCCTGTCGTCTCGATCCAGCGCCAGGCGCCATTGCGATGCCGGTAGCGGCAGATGGCGCGGCCATGGGGCAGCCGGAACGCCGCCCGCGCCGCCTCGAGATCGGCCGGATGGACGTGCTCAAAAATCGTGCGCCCCACCAGTTCGTCCGGCGCATGCCCCAGGATTTCCCGGACATTGGGACTGACGAAAAGGATCTCCCCTTCGCGGGTCGTCTCCAGCAGCAGGTCGAGCGAATTGTCGAGCAGCGTGCGAAACCGCTCGCAGCTCAGCCGCAGCGTGCGCAGCTCGGCCTGCTCGGCGAGCCAGGGGCCGAGATCGACCAGGTGGTCCTTCAGCACATAGCACCGCGCTCCCGCCAGGCGGGCGGCCTGCCGCAGTTCCGGGCCGTCATAGCTGGAAACCATCGCGATCCGCGCCGGCGGATGCGCCTGGCGGATGCCCCGGGCCGCGTCGATGCCGCTGAGGCTCGGTAGGCGCACATCCAGGGTGACGCAGTGCGGCCGGAATTCGCGGGCCATCTCGATCGCCTCCCGCCCGTCGCCGCATTCCCGCACCTCGCTGGCGGCGGATTCCGCCACCTGCCGAATGAGGCGGCGCACTTCATGATGGTCATCGACGATAAGCAAACGCATGGGAGGAATCGGGCAAAAGGGAGATTCTACCAGAGCGGCCAGGGCCGCCGCCATTGGCGCTCCCACATATTTGCGGCTGCGTAAGTGCCGCGAGGCTTCTCCGCAAGACTACCTAGACCCCGGCAAAGGAGGCGTATCCGTTTTGCCTGAGTGGAACCGGCGAAACCCCGCTTCCGCCGCCGCAAATGACACCCCACCCAGGCAGACATCCGGTTGACCGGACGCGCAGCGACGCCCAGCTTCGAGCCCTCCCGTGACTCGAATCCGCGCCTCGACCCTGGCGTGCCTTGCCGGCACGGTTCTGCCCGCCTTGGCCCAGCCCCCCTCCGGCCCGGCCGTGGCGACCGTGGATGGGCGCCCGATCGCGCTGCATTCGTTTCGGGAAGGCGACTTCGGCATCTTCGAGCAGTCCGGCGCCGCCGCCATTGAAATCCGCCTGCCGTATGACGTCCGCTGGGTCGACGTGCGCCCCAAGTCGCTCGGGATTGTCCCGGAAGTCGAAGCGGATCATCATGTCGTCCGCTTCCGTTCGCCGCGGCCCGCGCCGCTGACCGTCGAATGCAACGACGATCTCTCCCACGTGCTGCATCTTTTCGCCCACCCTCCGGAGGGGGCAGCCCCGGTCCCCGGCAATCCGAACGTTGTTTATTTCGGCCCGGGCCGGCACGAGGCCGGCGAAATCGATCTCCACAGCGGGCAGACCCTGTATCTCGCGGCCGGCGCCTGGGTGCGGGGCCGCGTCCGCTGCGTGGATGCCCACGATGTTGCGATCCGCGGGCGGGGCGTCCTCGACGGGTCCGACCCGCGGCCCTTATGGACGGATCCGGGCGCGGTGGCCTCTCCGGTCCGCCGCGGCCTGCTTTCCGTCGCGGAACGCGAAGCGCCGTACCATCTCGGGCAGGGCGACATCGTCTTCCTCGACCGCACCCGCGACGTGACGATCGCCGGAATCACGCTCTTCGACAGCCCGGGCTGGACCGTGGTTGTGCGCCGCTCCGCCGGCGTCGTGATCCGGGGCATCGCGATTCTCAATCCCGCGCCGCACTATGGCGACGACGGCATCGACATCGTGTCTTCGAGCGGCGTCAGCGTCCGGGACGCCTTCATCCGCACCAATGACGACTGCATCGCGGTGAAGAATCTCGACGACCGCCCCATGGGCGGCATCGCGGTGGAGCGCTGCGTCCTGTGGAACATGCCGGCGGGCGGCAACGGACTGGAAATCGGCTTCGAGAACGGACGCGCCCCCATCTCGGGCGTGCGCCTTCGGGACATCGACCTGATCCACGTGGAGCGGGGCGCCGCCCTCAGCATCCACGCCGGCGACTCGGGGGTGATCGAGCAGGTTTCCTATCGGGGAATTCGCGTCGAGGACGTCCGGCGCAAGCTGGTCGATTTCGCGGTGGTATACGCCCAGTACGGATACGACCAGCCGGCCACGGCGGCGGAGCGCCGGCGCCGGATCGACCCCGGCGGAGTCTGGGACGGCGCGGAAACCTTCGCCCCGGACGAAGCGGCCGCCGTCGCCGCCGGGCGCGGCTGCATCCGCCACGTCACCGTGCAGGGCCTGGCGGTGGTGGACGGAACACTGCCCTATTCGATCGTGGCCGGCTTCGACGCCGCGCATCCCGTCGCGGACGTGACCCTCTCCGGCCTGAGCTATCGCGGCGTCCCGCTGGCCACGCCGGCCGCGGCCAGGTTCGTGATCGAAAACGCGCCCGGGTTGCGCTGGGCGAAGTAGCTCCCTACAGCGAGGAACGGTTCTCCAGCGCAAACAGCAGCAGGCTGTGGCTGCCGTGCAGCCCCAGTTTCGCGCAGACGTTGGCACGGTGCGCTTCCACCGTGCGGGGGCTGATGAAAAGTTCGGCGGCAATCTGCGGGCTCGTCTTCTTTTCCGCGACCATCCGCAGAATGCGCCGCTCCGCCTTGGTCAGGGTTTCCAGGCCCGGCCGATGGCTGGCCAGCTCCTCCGCGCGGGTATGGCGCCGGACCAGGTAGCTGGAGATCGACGGGCTCAGGTAATGCTCGCCGCGGGCCACGGCCGCCACGCATTTGGCGATGTCCTCGACGGCGTTCTCTTTCAGGACAAAGCCCATCACGCCCAGGTCCATGGCCCGGTTGAAGGTCTCCTCCTCCTTGTGCATGGTGAGGATGATGACGCGGGTGCGCAGCCCCGCCTGCTGAACCTGCTGCGCGATGTCCAGGCCCGACAGCCCCGGCAGGCTGAGATCGAGGATGGCGATGTCCGGTTTGACCGCGAGGATCAGCTGCAGGCCGGCGGGGCCGTCCCCCGCCTCGCCGGCGATCGTGCACTGCCCGGCGCGCTCGATGAGCTGCTTGAGCCCCTGGCGAAACAGGGGATGATCGTCGACGACGACGAGGGCGGGCGCGGGATTCATCGGGGCTCGCCCCCCACCGGAACCATGATCTCCACACAGGTGCCCTGGCCCGCGGCCGCCCGCACCTCAAAGCGCCCGCCGATGATCCGCGTGCGCTCCTGCATGCCGCGCAGACCGCTGCCCCGCTCGTCCGCCGGGGTCCGGGCCGGCTCGAAGCCGCGCCCGTTGTCCTCCACCCGCACCGACACATCGCGGATGTCCCGCTCCACCGCGATCCGCCCGCGCGATGCGCCCGCATGGCGCAGGATGTTGCTCAGCGCCTCCTGAACGATCCGATAGACATTGGTCGCGGCCTCGGGCGTGAACAGATCATCCACCGGATCGAGATGCTTGTCAAAAGCGATGCCGCTGCTGCGGGCGGCGGCGTCGACCATGGCCTCCAGGGAGCGGGTCAGCCCCAATTGGTCGAGCTGGTAGGGCCGCAGATCGTGGGCGATGCGGCGCGCTTCGGTGATCGCATGCGACGCGAGATCCGCAATGGCGGCGCATTCGGCGCGGGCCGGCTCGGGCACGTTCTCCAGCCGCAGCGCCATCTGGGCGTGGTTCGTGATCAGCAACAGGTTCTGTCCGAGGCTGTCGTGCAGCTCGCCGGCGATCCGCCTTCGCTCCGCTTCCTGGTCGGCGATCAGCCGCCGGGTGAATTCCTCGCGCACCTGCCGCTCGCGCGCGGCGGCGCGGCGGGCCGGGGTCATGTCCCGCAGCACGGACAGCAGGCAGACGCGGCCGCCCAATTCAATGACTTCTCCGCTGTAGAGCAGCGGCACGGGCGTGCCATCCGGTTTCTGGCTGGTGAGCTCCAGGTCGCGCACCGTGCGTTCGCGGCGCACGGCGTCCAACAGCCGCTCGCGCTCCCGCGGATCGGGATACAGGCCCAGCTCCAGCGTCGTGCGGCCCAGAGCGCTCTCGCGGGTGAAGCCAAAGGTCCGTTCGTAGCTTTGATTGAACTCGACCAGGCGCCCCGTCTCGTAGTCGGTGATCGCGATGGCGTCGGGGCTGCAGCGGAAGATCCGCGCGAACATCTCTTCGGATTCGCGCTGCGCGGCCCGTTCGCGCAGTCGTTCCGTGCGGTCGCGCACGACCGTGATCAGCACCTGGCGGCCCGAGACGCGGGTCAGAAGCACCAGCAATTGGCAGTGAATGATCGAACCGTCGCGCCGCCGACCGAGGATGGGGGACTCCTGCACCGTGCCTTCGTCCATCACCCGCGCCAGGACGCGCTCCCGTTCGCTGGGCACGGCCCACAGGCCCATCTCGAGGGCGGTGCGCCCGATCAGATCGGCCCGGGGGTGCCCGAACAGCCGCTCGAACGCGGCGTTGACCGCGACAAACGCGCGGGTCGCAGCGTCATTGACTGCGATCGCGTCCGGGCAAAACCGAAAAACCGCGGCAAACAGCTCTTCGGACGGTTCCACAGGAGCCGACCCTGTCAGCACCCCGCCAGCGTGGGGGGAGCGGGGCCGGCCCGCGAGCCAAAAGCTCGACTCCCGGGCGCCGCCCCGCTACCGTGCCGGCGTCCGTCTTTCCCTCCACCCCCAAGAAAGGAGTCTCGCTATGACCGTGCTCCACACCCTGTGGCTTCCCATCGTGGCTTCCGCCATCCTCGTGTTCCTCGCCAGCTGGATCCTTCATGTGCTGCTCCCCTGGCACAAGCATGACCGGAAGAAGGTGCCCGATCAGGACCGGGTCATGGATGCCCTCCGACCGTTCAACCTGGCGGCGGGCGACTATATGCTGCCGGGCTGCGACAGCATGGCGGAAATGAAGTCGCCCGAATTCCAGGAGAAGATGAAGCGCGGGCCCGTGCTGACCGCCACGGTCCGCGGCGGCCCGCCCAACATGGGGCGCTCGCTCTTCGTCTGGTTCGTTTACTGCCTGGTCGTCACCTATATTGCCGCCTACGTGGGCGCGCACGCCCTTGCGCTGGTGAGGCCCTTTCCGCTCCACGGGCATGCGCGCCGGCTGATCGGGCTCGCGGCCTTCGCGGGCTACGGCCTCTCGCAGTGGCAGGATACGATCTGGTTTGGCCGTTCGCTGGGCACCTCGGTGCGCAACACGATCGACGCCATCATCTATGCCCTGATCACCGCCGCCGTTTTCGGTTGGCTGGCCCCCTGATCAGAAGAGGAACGGGACCAAAGCGCGCGTGCGGCGGCGGTATTCCGGGTAGGCATCCGGAAACTGCCGCAGCATGAACGCCTCCTCCACCCGCAGCTTGCAATACAGCAGCACCACGGCGGCGGCGAAGCCGTAGAGGTCGGCCACGCGCGCCGGCGCCAGGAGCGTGCCGAAGGCCGCCAGCAGGAGTCCGGTATAGATGGGATGGCGCACCAGCCGGTAAGGCCCGGTCTCGATCAGTTCGTGCCCGACCTTGATCGTCGGGTTGCCGCTCCAGTTGGTCCCCAGGACGCGGCGGGCCCAAATGGCGAACGCCAATCCGGCGAAAGTGAGCGCCAGGCCGGCTTCAACGCGATGCCCGCTCGGCGGCAACAGGCGCCGGCCGAAGTAGGCCGGCCACAGCCGAACCGCGGCCGCGATCAATCCGGCGACGATCACAGCCAGCACGCGCCAGATGGGGTTGAGCCGGACCGCCGTTTGCTTGTTGCCCCACGCGAGGGCAACCCAATATACCAGCCAGGCTCCCCACAGCAGATAGAATCCCCCCGCCAGCCCGGAGTGAATATTCATGGCCCAATAACACCCTCGTCATGGCTCCGAGTCTATATCGATATGTGCTGGCCGCCCTGCTGGGAATGACGGCGGCGCGCGCAGCGGAGGATCCCCGGTGGCCGGTGGCGCCCGGCGCGAAGCTGGTCTGCGCCGCCTCGCAGTTCACGTTCACCGAAGGTCCGGCCTGCGATCGCGACGGCAGCGTCCTGTTCACCGACCAGCCCAACGACCGGATCGTGCGGTGGCGTCCGGACGGCGGATTCGAGGATTGGCTGAAGCCGGCGGGGCGCTCGAACGGGACCTATTTCGATCGCGACGGCAATCTGGTGACCTGCGCCGACGAACACAACGCCCTCTGGTCGATTTCTCCCGCGAAGCAGGTCACGGTCCTGATCCGCAATTATAAGGGCGCCCTGCTCAATGGCCCGAACGACGTGTGGATTTCGCCGAAGTCGGGAGCGATGTACCTCACCGATCCGATGTACCCCCGCGACTACTGGGCGCGCAGCCCGCGCCCCCAGATCCCGGGAGAGTATGTTTTCTGCTACCATCGCGCCTCGGGCGAACTGCGTCCGGTGGAGACGACCCTCAACAAGCCCAATGGCATTGCCGGAACCCGCGACGGCTCGCAGCTGTATGTGGCGGACATCGGCGCCGATCGCACGTACCTGTACCGGATCGAACCGGACGGCTCCCTGGCGGACAAGCGGCTGTTCTGCGCGCTCGGCTCGGACGGGATGACGCTGGACGACGCCGGGAACGTCTATCTCACCGGGCACGGGGTGACGATCTTCGCGCCCAACGGCGACCGGCTCGGCCACATCGACGTTCCCGAGCATTGGACCGGCAACATCACCTTCGCCGGTCCGGATCGGAAAACCCTCTTCATCACGGCAAGCAAGTCCGTCTATCTGCTGCGGATGCGCATCCCCGGCGCGTGCAAGCGGGTCGGCTACCGATGAGCGAGCTCGACCCGCCCGTCATCGCCCCCGCGTACCAGGATCGCCGGATCGGCCTCGTGGTCGGCGGCGTGATCATCGCCATCGTCGGGTTCTTCTTCGTCCTGGCGGCGCTCCTCGCGCCGATCGGCCAAATCGCCGCTGGGGACGGCAGCGGGCAGCCGGTGGCCTGGAATGTGGTGGGGTCGGGTGTCTGCACCAACCTCCTGATCGCCATTCCAGCCATCTGGGTCGGCGTCGGATCCCTGCTGCATCGGCGCTGGGTCCGGCCGATCGTGCTGACCGTCAGTGTCCTGCTGGCCGCCAGCGGACTCTTCGAGTGCGCCCTGCTCCCGCGCGTGGTTGCCCGGACCCTGCAGCGCACTGCGGCGGCGAACCCGCTCCCGCCAGCGGCGATCGCCGCCGCCCAGTGGATTTCGCTCGTCGTGATGCTGGTGCTTCTCGTGGTCATTCCCGCGCTGTATTTCTGGTATTACGGCAAGCGGGACGTGAAACTCACGCTGGAGGCCCGCGATCCGGTTTCCCGCTGGACCGACGGCAAGCCGGTTCCCCTCATCGGCGCCTGCGTCTGCCTGGCCTGGGGCGCGGTCTACCTCTTGGGCTTTTCGCTCCTTCTCCGCACCGCCTTTCCGCTCTTTGGCACGGTCGCTCCGCCCGCCGTCAGCCGTTTGCTTTGGCTCGCCTTCGCCCTCTTCAGCCTTTACGCCGCCCGCGGCTTTTACCGCCGGGACCGGGCGGTTTGGACGGCCTATTTCGTCGTTTTTCTGGCCATGGGCGCGTCCGGCCTTTTCACGCTGCACCATCTGGGCCTGCGCGAACTCTACGCGCGCTCCGGAATTCCCGCCGGCCAGGCCGACCAGATCCTGGGCGTCCTTTCCGGCCTCGATCACGCCGTCGTGGCGGCAACAGCCGCCCTTGTGGCCGGCTGGCTGGGCTTCCTGCTTTACCTGCGCCGCTACTTCCCGCCGGCCGCGGCGGAGGCGGGCTCGGGCAGCGCAAAGGCCATATAGATGTCGCTCGCGGGCGTGCCGAGCTTTTCGCCGCCGCAGGCCACGGCCACGTACTGGCGGCCGCCGACTTCGTAGGTGGCGGGCGTGGCGAAGGCCGAAGCGGGAAGCGTGTAGTGCCAGAGGATGCGGCCGGTGTCCTTGTCGAAGGCCCGAATCGTGCTGTCCTTGGTCGCGGCGATGATCAGCAGGCCGCCGGCCGTCACCACCGGGCCGCCATAGTTCTCGGTGCCGGTCGGCGGAATGCCGCGGGCCGTCAGCTCCTTCAGTTCGCCCAGGGGAACCCGCCAGCGCTGCCGGCCGGTATTCAGGTCGATGGCGGTCAGCGAGCCCCAGGGCGGCGCGATCGCCGGATAGCCCTGATCGTCCAGGAACTTGTTGTACCCATTGAAACGATACGGCTGGGCGGAGGCTTCCGGCGGCGGCGAGGCCGCCCGCGTGAGGGGCTTCTCGTAACCCAGCAGGTAGGCCGCAATGGCGTCCCGGCCCTCCGCCGCGATCTGGGGAAACCCGGGCATCATCCGGCGGCCGGTCGCGATCTGCGCGGCAATCTGTTCGCGGGTCATGCGCGCGCCCACGCCGCGCAGATCGGGATAGCCGCTCGCCGGGTGCCCGCTGCGGTCCGCCTGGTGGCAGGCGGCGCAGTATTGCAGATACAGCCGTTCGCCCGGCCCCGCCGCGGGGTTGGGCGCCGTGACCGGGGAGAGGGACGCCACCCAGGCCATCTCGTTGGCGTTGATGTAAATGGTGCCTTGGGGATCCACGCCGGCCCCGCCCCATTCCGCGCCCCCATCGAAGCCGGGAAACTGGATCACTTCGTCCAGCCCGAACGGCTCGAAAATGCCGACGCGGTCGCGCTTGAGCTCCGCGATCAGCGCCGCGCGGTTGTGCGCGTAGGGGCTGATGTCGTCCGGCGTGAGCGTCTGGCGCGCATAGGGCGCGGGCAGGTCCGGAGCCGGCTGCGTCGGCCAGGCGTGCTCTCCCGGCAGGGGCGACGGCGGAATCGGCCGCTCGCGAATGGGAAAGAGGGGCTCGCCCGTGACCCGGTTGAAGACAAAGACCCAGCCCTGCTTGGTGATCTGCGCCACCGCGTCGATGGCGCGCCCGTGGCGGTGGATCGTGAGCAGATTGGGCGGCGCGACCATGTCGCGGTCGTTCAAGTCGTGATGCACCAGCTGGCGGTACCAGATCAGCTTTCCCGTGCGCGCATTGAGGGCCAGCAGGCAATCCGCGAACAGATCGGCGCCCACCTTGTTCCCGCCCCAGAAATCCGGCGAGGCCGACCCGGTGGGGACATAGAGGATGCCGCGCGGGCGGTCGATCGACATGCCGGCCCAGCAGTTGGCGGACCCGACGTTGATGTTCTTGTAGGCGTCCTTCGGCCAGGTGTCGTAGCCGAATTCCCCCGGGTAGGGAATGGTGTGAAAAACCCACGCCAGCCGCCCCGTGCGCACGTCAAAGGCCTGGATGTCCGCGCGGGCCGCATCCGCCTCCTCCGACACCCGCAGAGGCATGTAAATCAGGTTCTCAAAGATCGTCCCGGGGGTGGTCGAGACCACCCACTTGCTCTGCGAGTTCGCGCCCAGGCCCGCCTTCAGGCTCGTGCGGCCATTCGCGCCGAAACTGGGGATGGGGCGGCCGGTGTCCGCGTCCAGGGCGTACAGCCACGGCCCGAAGGTGCACAGGATCCGCCGGGAATGGCCGTCGGTCCAATAGACGACGCCGCGAAAGTTGTTCCAGGTCGAATCGGTGGCGGTGTCGGTGAAAACCCAGCGCTGGCGGCCGGTCGCGGCGTCGAGCGCAAAGACGCGGCTCCGGGCGCCCGCGGCATACAGCACGCCGTCCACGACGATGGGGTTGCACTGCATCTGCCCCGGCTCCCCGGTGTGATACTCCCACACCGGCTGAAGCGAGGCGACATTGCCGCGGTTGATCTGGGCGAGCGTCGAATAGTGGCTGCGCTCGGGGCCGCCGAGGTATTCCGGCCACTCCGTCGCCCCAAGCGCGGGCAGGGCGAGCAACGCCCCCAGGCAGCAAGAGCGCAGCATACGGGCGCCGCCGCCTAACCTATTTCGCAGCACCGGAAGGAGGCGGAAATTTGGGCAGAATGACGAAAAAGGCGTCCAATTTCCCCAGGATTTGGAGGCTCTTGGCGGGAAAATCCGCCTGGCCGACGTAGCGATTGATGAAAGCGGCGGCGTCCTTCATGTCGTCCGGCGTACCTTCCACGCTGGCCGTCAAGTGGTCGGAACCGGGCGCGTTGATCAGCGGGATCAATCCCAGCTTATGCTCATCCTGCACCTTGTAGATCCCCTCCATCGTCCTTACGCCGTGCGCCCGCGCCCAATTGTTGTTGATGTATGCGACCGCTTGCACGAGCGGCATCAGCGTGTCGTCGGTCACCACCATCGTGCCGTTGTACCAGACGGGAATGTCGAGCACCGCCGGCACCTCCTTCCCGTTCAAGGTGGCGGGCTGGTACCGCCACACCTTGGCCGCGTCGGGAGCATACTTCGCGAGATCCGCGTGCGAAAAGGCGATCACATGCCCTCCCACCAGTTTCCCGTCCGGCCCGACGACGCCCTCGACGACCGCAAATCCGTTGGTCGAATGCTCAGTCAGAAATTCCAGCGGGACCGGATCATCGTGCGGTTCCAGCAGCTTGGCGCGGACATATTGCGCTTGCAGGGGCAGGACCGACGCCAGGACCAGGGCGCCGGCGAGAAGGACGGGGTACGGCTTCATGGGAAGAAAAAGACAGCAATTCCGCCCATCCATGTCGAGCGCTTGTTCAGGGCAGGGCCAGCTGCGGATTGTCCAGCCAGTAGGCCCGCACCAGCTTCATCAGCTCGTTGAGCTGCGCGCCGTTGGGCGGTTTGACCAGAAAGGAGTTGGCGCCCAGAGTGTAGGCCCGCTGGACGTCGGAATCTTCGCGCGAGCTGGTCAGGATCAGCACCAGCAGAGCGCGCAACTCGGAGCGGCTGCGGATGAACTCGAGGACCTCCAGGCCCGACTTCTGCGGCAGTTTCAGGTCGAGGAAGAGCAGAAACGGCAGCGGGTAGCGGCTGCGATCCGAGAATCCGTTCACACCCGACAGGTAGTCGATCGCCGCCTGCCCCGTTTCCGCGACATGCAGCGGCAGATCGACCCCCGCCGCGGTAATCGCCCGGCGCATGAAGAAGATGTCGTCCTCGTTGTCCTCGACCAGCAGGAGGCATCTGGGGCGCGGCATGGTCATCCCTTCTTGAACTCCAGCCAGAACCGGCTGCCCTCGCCCGGCTCCGACTCCAGCCCCACCTCGCCGCCCATGCGCTCCATCGCCTTGCGCACGATGGCGAGACCGATGCCCGTTCCCTCGTACTCGCCGTCGGTGGCGACCCGCTCGAACATCTTGAAGATCCGCTCCTGGTCGTCCCGCGCGATCCCGATGCCGTTGTCCTCGATCCACACGCGCCAGGCCTCTTCCCGCTCCTCGGCCCGGATCCGGATCCGGGGCCGCCGGGACTTCGGCACGAACTTGAGCGCATTGCCCAGCAGATTGGAAAAGCACTGGGTGGCCGAGGACTCCTCCGCCTGCACCACGGGCAGGGGTCCTTCGATCGTCACGGCCCCTTCGGCGGCCTGCAGATTCGGGTACTGGTCGACGATCTCGCGGACCAGCCGGTCGAGATCCACCGGCTTCAGGCCCAGCGTCCCTTGCGAGATCCGGCTGTAGGTCAGCACGTCCTGGATCAGCCGGTCCAGGCGCAGCCCCGCCAGCTCGATCCGGGCCAGGTAGTGCCGCGCGCCGTCCTTCAGTTCGCCGCCATGGTCCTCCTTCAGCGCCTGGGCGTAGCTTTGCATCGCCCGCAGCGGCGCCCGCAGATCGTGCGACACCGTGTACGAGAAGGCCTGCAGGTCCGCGATCGTTTCGCGCAGCCGGCTCGTGCGCTCCTCGACCTTGCGTTCCAGCTGGTCGAACACGTGGGCGTTGTCCAGCGCCACGCTGGCCTGGGCCGCCAGGCCGGCCGCCATGCGCTCGTCCCGAGCCGAGAAGCCGTGGGGCTTGAAGTGGCCCAGCACCAGCCCGCCCAGCACGTCGCCGGCTCGCGACCGCACGGGCGCGACCAGGATGCTGCCCAGGCCCAGCAGCGACGCCAGGTGCGCCACCGGCGCGCCGCACTCCTCCAGGGATTCGCCGTTCAGGTCATCCCGGCGGACCGGACCGGAGGCGGGAGCGGCGGGAGCGTAAGCCTCCATCCGCTCGGGCAGCGGCCCGCGCAGGCGCCGGCCCGAGCCCTCGCTGCCCAGGATAATCCGGCTGTGCGTTTCGCCGTCCTCCCCGCGCACATTGCACAGAAAAGCTCCGAATTCCGCTCGCGTCAGTTCCGTCGCGGCCCGCGCCACCGTCGCCGTCAGGCGTTCCGTGCTCAGCTCCGCGGCCATCGACTGGCCGACCTGGTTGAGCGTCTCGACCTCGGCCTGGGCCAAGGTGGCCTCCTCATACAGCCGGGCGCGCTCCAGCTCGATCGCCTTGGCCTCGGACACGTCCCGCGCGACCGCCAGCAGGCGCTGCGGGCGCCCTTCCTCACCCAGGATGGGGCGAATGGCCACATCCCACCACCGGAAGCTGCCGCGAGCCGTCCGCCCCCGCGCCTGGAAGCGGGCCGTGTTGCCCTCCAGGGCGGACCGGTAGGCGCCTTCGGCGACGTTCCGATCCTCGCCCTCCCAGAAGTTGGGCCAGAATCCTCCCGCCAGCGATTTGAAGTCGTCCGCCTCCATCAGGCGCAGCGCCTCCGGCGTCATGAACTGCAGGCGCCCTTCCAGGTCCAGCACGCACACGCAGTCCGGGCTGCTCTCGAGGATGCTGCGATTGAAGGCCTCGCTCGCGCGGAGGGCCTCCTCGGCGCGCCGGCGCGCGCTCATGTCGGCGTTGGCTTCGAGGACGGCACGCGCCTTGCCCTGCTCGTCGTAATGCACCACCCACTGCGTCGCGATCCACAGGGCGGTCCCGTCCTTGCGCCGCTGCTGCACCTCGCCGTCCCACTTGCCGTCGCGCCACAGCCGGGCGTTGATGGCCTCGAGGGGCTCCGCGAAGCGCGTCGCGAGCAGCACGTGCCCCAGCTGGCCGAGCGCCTCGTCCTTGGTGAAGCCGTAGAGCTTTTCCGCGCCCTTGTTCCAGTACATCACCCGGTCCTTGGGGGAGCGCACCAGGACGGGCGCCAGGTCCAGCAGCTGGTTCTGCTCGCGCAGCCGGCGCTCGCTCTCCCGCAGCTCGTTGTTGCGGGTGCCCAGCTCCTCATTGAGGGTCGTCAGCTCCTCATTGGCCGACTCCAGCTCCTCGTTCGAGGTCTCGAGCTCCTCATTGAGGCTCTGCAACTCCTCATTGGCGGATTGGACCTCCTCGTTCGCGGATTGCAGCTCCTCGATCGACGTGTCGTGGGCCTCCTGCAGCGAAGCCAGGTGCTCGCGCGTGCGGTTGTACTCGTGGCGCAGGTCCGCGAGCCGGTCCCGGCCCGCGTTGCGGGCGCGCCCTTTCCCGGCGGCGGGCGGGACGGCCGGAGCCGGCGCCGCCGGATGGAACAAGACCAGAAAACAGCGCCGCTTCAGGTTCTTCAGGGGGACCACCTCCAGCGTGGCGGCCCCGCCGGCTTCGAGCGCCACGGCCGGATCGCGCGCAGGCTTGTCCCGCTTCTTCGCCTGCTGCAGCAGGCGCATCAGCGGCAGCTCGAGCCCCTCCCGCGCCATCTTCAGCAGCTGAAAGGAGGCGCGCCCGCGCGGCAGATCCAGGTAGGGCCGCACGTCCCCGCGAAACTGCAGGATGTTGCCCGCCTCGTCGATCACCACGCTGGCCGGCGCGTATTTGGCGAGCGTGAGCCGGTCCGCCTCCTTCTGGGCGTCCTGGACGTTGAATTCGGCCTCGCTGTCGCGCCCGGCCGCCAGCGGCGGGGCGTGCACGGGGAGCGCCGCCGGGCGTTCCAGCCGCAGCCAGCTCGCCGCCGGCTTCTTCAGAAAGATCTTGTGCGACTTTTCGCGCGACTCGAACAGGTTGCTGAACTGGCCCACCGATTCCGAAGTGCCGAGCAGCAGGTACCCGCCCGGACGCAGGGCGTAGTGGAAGGTGGGGATGATCTTCTGCTGCATCGCCGACTCCAGGTAGATGAGCACGTTGCGGCAGCTGATCAGGTCGATGCGGGTGAACGGCGGATGGCTGAGGAGATTCTGCGGGGCGAAAACCACCCGGTCGCGGATCGACTTCTGGACGCGGTAGTTGTCGCCCTCCTTGGTGAAGTAGCGGGCGAGCCGCGCCGGCGAAACCGATTCGACCTGCGCGGGGGTGTACCGCCCGGCGCGCGCGGCCTCCAGCGTCGTGGCGTTCACGTCCGTGGCGAAAATCTGCACCGGCACGTCGGTGCCGTGCTGCTCGGCAAACTCGGCGAAGGCGATCGCCAGCGAGTACGGCTCCTGCCCCATGGCGCAGCCGGCGGCCCAGATCCGCAGGGCGTCGCCGCCGTCGTGCATCTGGACCAGCTTGGGGAAGATGCGCTTCTTCAGCGCCTCGAACACCCCGGGATTGCGGAAGAAGCTGGAGACGTTGATCAGCAGATCCTGGTACAGCGCGTCCAGCTCGACCGGGTGGCGGCGCAGGAGCTGCAGGTACTCGCCCAGATCGGCGACCTTGTTCAGGGTGAAGCGCCGCTGCAGGCGGCGCCGCACGGTGTTCATCCGATAGAGGCTGAAATCGACTCCGGTCCGGGTGCGCAGCAGGAAAAAGATCTTGCGCAGGTTGAGGTCGGCCGGCGCTTCCGGCCACTCGACCCCGTCGGAGCCGTCATCGCCGAACGGCCGCCCCCCGGCCTTCCCGATGGCGCCGGTGCGCTGCCGCGCGTTGGTGGCGGCGCGCTTGCGCGAGCCGCCCGGGCGGCGCAGGGCGCGCACGATTTCGGCCGGCATGCGGTCCGCCGGCAGCACGAAGTCGACGCAGCCGGTGGCGATCGCCGCGCGCGGCATGCTGTCGTAGCGGGCGTCGTTCTCCAGCTGCGCCAGCGTGAGCCCGCCGACCGCGCGGACGCACTTGATGCCCTCGGCGCCGTCGGAGCCGGCTCCCGAGAGGATCACGGCGACGGCGCGGTCGCGCTGGTCCGCCGCCAGCGAGCGCAAAAAATGGTCGATCGTGCGCGCGCCCCCGCTGGCCCGTTCGCGCGGAGTCAGATGCAGCACCCCGTCGCGGATCGCCAGGTCGCTGTTCGGAGGGATCACGTGCACCTCGTTCGCCGCGGCCGGCATCTGATCGGTGATCTCGCGCACCGGCAGGGACGTCGCCTTGGCCAGAAGCTCAACCAGGAGGCTGCGGTGGGTGGGGTCCAGATGCTGGATCAGGATGTAGGCGATCCCGCCGGTGGTGGGCGCCGCCCGGAGAAATTCCGTGAAAGCCTCCAGGCCGCCGGCGGAAGCGCCCACGCCCACGATCCGCAGCGCCTTGGCGGCCGGAGAGCGCGGGGGTGACGCGGGCGGACGGGGCGCGGTCGGGGTGCTGGAATTTGCAGGTCTTCCCGGCATGGAGCGGTGAAAAGAGGAAACGCACAGACCCGCAGCGTTCGGAAAAAGTTCGCGGGTGGCGGTGGTGGTTTTTCCTACTTTTCGGCTTACTGATAACCTACTCGTGGGCTCGTGAACTCGCGGGCGGCGCGGAGGCCCCGCCTTCGCTGAGGCCTCGGCGGTTTTTTTCCCATTCCGCTCGCAGAGGG
>DASRSH010000315.1:0-4372 GCA_035656575.1 Opitutaceae bacterium | reverse complement strand
CGTGTCTCAGTTCCAGTGTGGCTGATCATCCTCTCAGACCAGCTACCCGTCTTAGCCTTGGTGAGCCGTTACCTCGCCAACTAGCTGATAGGCCGCGAACTCCTCTCCTAGCGTCAGGCCTTGCGGTCCCTGACTTTGGTACATCGCCCATGCGGGCTTCGACCACATGCGGTATTAATTCGCCTTTCGGCGAGCTATTCCACACTCAAAGGTAGATTGTTCACGTGTTACGCACCCGTTCGCCACTGAACTTCAATCTGCTTGCGCTTCATAAAGTCCCGTTCGACTTGCATGTCTTAACCACGCCGCCAGCGTTCATTCTGAGCCAGGATCAAACTCTCCGAAAAGATCAGAGAATAAGAACCTAGTGATTCTTTTGAACTACTGAACTTGTCACGGCATAGCCTGTGAAGGCGACGCCGGACATTTTATAATTTTGATTGGGGGTCCCAATCAATCGCACAAAGTAAATTTCAAAGAGCTTCCCTCTAGGGGAAAGGGGTCCAGCAAGAACTTTTCTGTCACCCTCGTCAACACCTTTCCGGAATATCTTGCGAAGGAGACTCCGAAAAAATCCGACTGCGGAAAGAACCAGTTTTTGCCTCCCTTTCCAGAGCACCGCGCACCGGTCATTGCCGGCGGGTTTGCGTCTGAAGGGACGGGGAACATGCACCCTCCACCAAGGCGCTCAAGCATTTTTTGAAGAATCCGTGACGGTCTCAGCATCAAGTTGATGAGCAGGTGGTTGCGATTGATGTTTTGCGCGGCTGCCGTCGCGATTTTCCTGGCCGACTGCGCCTCATTTTACCTGCCCGGGCGCGGCTTCACCTAGGTAGCCGTCTTCGGCGGGAAGGGCGCCGCGCGGAGTTCTCGCTGCGGAGCCTGCGCGTGGACCTCCTGAAGGCCCTTCCGCCGGGTTCAGGACAGGCCGGCTTCCCGCAGCAGCTTCCGCAGAACGGGACGCACCCGCCGCGCTAGCGCCGGGTTCGCGTAGCCGACCCATGCGACCGGAGAAGTGGTGTCCAGGGGCGCGCGGACCGGGCCCCCGAAGGGCGCCTCCACCACCCCGCCGGCCTCGCGCAGGATGAGCTCGGTGCACAGATCGTAAGGATGGCAGACGAGCGCCGACGCCAGGCCCAGGCGGCGGTGCACCAGCGGCCGCAGGTCGCCAATCATCCGGTCGTGCCCGACGAGCAGCTCGTGGATCTGGCCGCCCGTCGTCGTGTATTGATCTTCGAATACAAGAGGCCCGCTGCCCGGGTCCCCGCCGTAGAGTTCGCGCCACAGCCGTTCCTCGATCCGTGCCGTCAGCTCCTTGCCCTCGGGGAAGAACTTCACGAGGGACGCAAAGCCGTGCCGGCAATCCCGCGCCTGCGACGGCCGCGGCTTGATCCGCCGCGCCCGGCCCGTGCCGAGGTCCTGCGCCGTTCCCCGCGCGCCCCTGCCGGCGATCGCGCTCCACTGCTCCACGCTCCCCTGGTTGGCCGTGGGCAGTTCAGTCATCACCGCGACGAAGATATCCCGCAGTTCCGTCTTCGCCTGCCGCTGCGGCGCGAGGCCGGCCAGCGCCCACGCCGGGCGCTTGTCGTACATCAGGTTCCGCGTTCCGTCAATGGGATCCAAAATGCACTTGAGCCGCGTGCGCGCGACGGGCGTCCCGCGCGGAAATGTGAGCGGCTCGTCATCGTCCACCCCTTCCATCACCACCTGCACCGGCCACGCGTCGGGCCAGTGCGCCTCGAACCAGGCCACGATCGCCTCCTCGCTGATGCGATCGATCCGGTAGATCGTATCCGCCGCGGTCACGGCCGCCACCTGAGCCAGCCGCGCGCCGCCCCGCCGGCGGGCCCGGATCAGGGTCTCGCGCAGGTGGGCGCCCAAGGCGCACAGCAGCCGGCGAAAGCGTCCTGCCGAAATGAAAAGCCCACCGGATTCATTCGGTGGGCTCGGAGGTTGCGGCGATCGCATGGGCTGCACCCCGCCTGCGCCGTTCGCTTCGGCGGGCAACGCTTCCGAAGCGGAAGCGTTACTTCTGCCAGGTGCGCTTCTTGTGGCGATTCGACTTCAAGCGCTTCCGGCGCTTGTGCTTGTTCATCTTCAGCCGGCGTTTCTTCTTGAGATTGCCCATGAGTGTAGTGGGTCAGGCTGCGTGCGCGGAGTCGGACTGTAAAGCTTGAATTCCCAGCCGCTCGGCAACCAAAAGCGGCGATGGAAAACGACGACCACTTGTCAGGTAAGGTAAGGCGAAGTTCACCAGCCTGATTCCGCCCCAAATCCGAAGTCCATGGCTCTTCCTCTGTGCACCGATGTCGCCGTTGCGGTCCACTTGCCGGCGCAGCGCCTGCGAAAAGGCGACAGGGTTCGGCTGGTCGAGCATCACGTCGCGCCGTCCGGACAGGAAGGCTATTCCGCTGAAGTGCTGGGCGCAAAAGGCCAATCGCTTGGCGTCGTGGCCCTGCCTGCGGACAGCATCGAAGCCCTTCCCGACGATGAAGTCCTGAGCGTTCGACGGCGCGGATAGCCACGGGCTAACCGCGTACCCAGACCAGCCGCGCGGCGACCGCGGTTTCGGGCAGGCCCGTCAGGCGCGCGGCGGCGCGGCGATACCACGAGAGCTGTCCTTCGTGCCGGGCCGCGTCCGGCTCCGCCTCCGGGGCCAGCGTCTTGAAATCATAGATCGTTGCCGCGATCGGCGCGCCCGCCGCGTCCCGCCGCACCACGACCCGGTCGAACTGGCCGCTGATCCAGTTGTCGTCGGCCACCAGTTCGAAGGCGCGCTCGCGCCACACCTCGGCGGAGGCATCGGGGCGCTCCCACACCTCCGCGTTGTCCGCCGCCAAGAGGCAGGCGGCGGCGGCTTCCGCCGCGCCGGGCGGATGCTGGGCGGCGGCAGCGCGCCAGCCCGCGGCCGTCCGGGCGCGCTGGCCGGCATCGGCCCATTCAATCCCGGCCAGCAGCGCATGCACCGCGCGGCCAAACTCGCGCGCGGCGGCCGGCTTGAGGCTGAAAATCCCCTCCAGCGCGAAAGCGCCCTGCCCTTCTGCCGACGGGCGGCGCGCCAGGCGCCGCTCCGCGGACGGCCCCCATTCCGGAAACGCCCGCAGCGGCAGCGCCGCGGGAAGGGGGGCTTCGGGCGCGAGCTTCAGGAACCATTGCGGATCGCCGGCCTGCCAGATACCATGCAAGTCACGCCCCCCGACTTGCACCGTCCGGGGCTCTTCTCCCAGCGTCTGCGCCAGCAACCGGGCATAATTCTTCGAGGTGGACGTTTCCGGCACCGACTGCGTGACGACATACAGCCCGCGCTTGGCCCGCGTCAGCGCGACGTAGAGGGCGGCCAGGTTCTCGTAGCATCCGGCGGCCTGCTCCGCCTCGACGTGGGCGGCGACGATGGGATCGTTCTCCCAAAAAAGCTTCGAGGGCAGATCGAGGATCCACTCGACGCTCCGGTCCGGCGCGCGCCGCACGGCCAATCCGCGCCTGGCTTCGAACAACGTCGTCTCCTGCAAATCCGGCACGACCACGACATCGAACCCCAGGCCTTTGGACTTGTGGATCGTCATGACCCGAATCACCGCCGCGCTTTCCGGCTCGCGCAGCGTGTACCGCTCCATGAATTCCACAAACTCCGCCGCGCTGCGCCCTCCGCTCTCATCGAACAGCGCCGCCGCGGCCACGAACTGCCGCGCCCGCGTCCGGTTGAAGCGGTCGTCGGGCGCGAAGTGCGCCTCGAGCCCCTCCAGGATCCCGGCCAGGGTCCCGGCATAACCCTCGCGCTGCAGCGCTCCGAGCAGCCCCGTCGACAGCGCCTCCGCCGTCTTCCAGCCGCGCGCGTCGAGCCAGGCGGCCAGCGGCGGGCTCATCCGCACGTGCTGCCAGGCGAACATGTCGGCGGGATGCTCCGCCACCTGCACCAGGGCGAGGAGCGCGGCGCCGACCGGATTGTCCGCGCACACGTGCAGATCCGCTTCCGCCACCGCGGGCAGGCCGCCCTCGCGCCGCAGGTATTCCGCCAGTTCGGCCGCCGCCTCGTTCCGCTGCACCAGCACGGCGCAGGTCAATCCGCGCTCGGACGGATCCACCTCCAGCAGGATGTCGAGCGCTGCTTGCCACCGCCCGGCCCGGTCCGCCGCCACCAGCACGGCCGACTGCCCCGGCCAGTGCGGATGCGCGCTGACATGATCGCCCCACTCCGCGTTCCACTGGTCGGCCGCCGGCCCCGCGAACAGGTTTCCAATGGCCTGCGCCTGCCCAAACACGGCGTTGACCAGCTCGATAACCGCGGGCGCCGAGCGCCAGGACTGCACCAACTGCTCCTCCTCGATCGCGGGGGGAACGGAGGCGTTGTATTGGGCCAGGATCTCGCCGAAAA
>DASRSH010000314.1:0-8910 GCA_035656575.1 Opitutaceae bacterium | reverse complement strand
TTGATGTCGGGGACCTTGGAGCAGCCGATGCCCTGGTCCACCCAGCGCACGACGTAGCCGAGGATGCCCTGGACGTTGTTGTCCAGTTCGCGCTTCACGTCGGCCGGGGACGGGCGCTCGGCGCCGAGGAGCGGCAGCGTGAGGATCCGCTCCAGCTGCGCCGGCGCGCGCCGGGCGAGCTCCGCCTGGCGCGCGCTGACATCCACCGCGTGATAGTGCGTCGCGTGCAGCGTGGCCGCGGTGGGCGAGGGGACCCAGGCGGTCGTGGCGCCCGCGCGCGGGTGCCCGATCTTCGCCGCAAGCATTTCCGCCATCTGGTCCGGCGCCGCCCACATGCCCTTGCCAATCTGGGCGCGCCCCGCCAGGCCCCACGCCAGGCCCACGTCGACGTTCCAGTCCTCGTAGGCGGCGATCCACGGCTGCTGGCGCATGGCGTTCTTTCGGACCATCGGCCCGGCCTCCATGCTGGTGTGAATCTCGTCGCCGGTCCGGTCGAGAAATCCCGTGTTGATGAAGATCAGGCGTTCGCGGGCCGCGGCGATGCAGGCGGCCAGGTTCACGGTCGTGCGCCGCTCCTCGTCCATGATGCCGACCTTGATTGCGTTGCGGGGCAGGCCGAGGCCGTCCTCGACCCGCGCGAAGATTTCACAGGCAAAGGCCGCCTCTTCCGGCCCATGGAGCTTCGGCTTGACCACGTAGAGATTGCCCGCGGTGGAATTGCGCAGCGGACCTTGGCCCCGCAGGTCGTGGAGGCCGATCGCGGCGGTGAAGACGGCGTCGAGCATCCCCTCCGGAATCTCCCGCCCCTGACGGTCCCGCACCGCGTCGGTGTACATGTGCAGGCCGACGTTGCGGGCAAGGAGCAGGCTGCGGCCCTTCAGCACCAGCGGCTTTTCGTCCGCGCCCTGGTAAGTCCGGTCGGGGTGCAGCGCGCGGGTGAGCGTGGCCCCGTTCTTGAGGAAGGTCTCCTTCAGGTCGCCCGCGATCAGGCCCAGCCAATTGCCGTAGATCCGCGCCTTGTCGGCGGCGTCGACCGCCGCGACCGAATCCTCAAAGTCCTGGATCGTGGTGATAGCGGCCTCGAGGACGATGTCCTTGACGCCGGCGCGGTCGTCGCGGCCGACCCCATGCGCGCGGTCAAATTGAATCTCGATATGCAGGCCGTGGTGGCGGAGCAGGATGGCGGCCGGCAGGGCCGCTTCGCCGGTCCATCCGCGGAAGGCGGACGCATCCCGAAGCCCGGTCGCCGCCCCGCCGGCGAGCCGCACCTGCAGGCGGTTTTCCGCCACCGTGTAGGCCTCGGCGTCGGCATGGCTGCCGGCGGCCAGGGGCACGGCCTGATCGAGGAATTGCCGCCCCCAGGCGATCACCTGGGCGCCGCGGGCGCGGTCGTAGCCGGAAGCCGGCACAGCGCCCGGAATCGCATTGGTCCCGTAGAGGGCATCGTAGAGGCTGCCCCAGCGGGCGTTGGCCGCATTGAGCGCGAAGCGGGCGTTGGATACGGGAACGACCAGCTGCGGTCCGGCGATTTCCGCCACTTCGGGATCGACCCGCCCGGGGGAAATCGGCTGCGGCGCCGGGGCGGGCAGCAGATAGCCGATCGACTCAAGAAACGCGCGGTATTCGGCCGGGCTCGCGGCGCCCGGCGGATGACGGTGGTGCCAGTCGTCGATCTGCCGCTGCAGGGCATCGCGCCGTTCGAGCAGCTGCCGGTTCCTCGGTCCGAGGTCGTCGACCAGCCGCTCGAGACAACCCCAGAGCTTTTCCGGCGCCAGCCCGACCGCCTGGGTCAAACGGCCGGCCGCCAATTCGTCCAATTCGCTCGCGACGGAGAGGCCGCCGCGGGCAACGCGTTGGGAAGAGGACATGAGGGCGAATTGGGGCCCGAAACCCGGCCGAGCGCCAGCCGTTTCAGGGGCGGGGCCCCATATTATCAAATCTTCGTCCCGGCCGAAATTGACGGTGGGCGCGCATGCCGCCGGCCTCAATGCCCGGTGAACACGCTGATCGCGTCGTGAACCGCCCCCGGCAGGCCGTAAATGTCCAACGCGGTGATCATGAGGCATGACGCCCATCCGGCCATCAGCAGCCACCCTCCGACCCGCTGGCCGCCCATCCTCCGCTTGGACGCGGCGAAGGCCAGGAGCGGAAACATCGCCAGGGGCAGCTGGATCGCCAGGACCACCTGGCTCAGGGTCAGCAGGTCGGTCACGCTGCTGTCGCCGCGCAGGCCGATGAGAAGGATCGCCGGAGTGATCGCGCAGGCCCGGGTGATCAGGCGGCGCGCCCAGGGGGCGATCCGCCAATGCATGAATCCCTCCATGACCACCTGGCCCGCCAGCGTCCCCGTGATCGTGCTGCTCTGGCCGCTGGCCAGAAGCGCGACCGCGAAAAGCAGGCTGGCCGCGACGGTGCCGAGCAGCGGCGCCAGCGTGACATAGGCGACCTGAATCCAGTCCGCGTCCGCGCTGAACGCGACCACCTGCCCTGAGGGCAGCGCCACCTTGTCGTGCCCGAAAAAGACCACCGCCGCCAGGACGAGAATCGCGGCATTGACCAGGAAGGCGACGGACAGCGCCGCCACGGTGTCGAGGGTGTTGTAGCGCAGGGCCCGCTGGACGGAGGCCGGGTCCTTGGGGAAGTCCCGCGACTGCACCAGCGCGGAATGCAGGTACAGGTTGTGGGGCATGACGGTCGCGCCGATGATTCCGATCGCGATGTAAACGAGATCCCGGCTGCGGAAAAACGCCGCCAGGTTCGGGGCGAAAAGCCAGCTGCCCATCTCGTGGAAATTGGGCTGGGTCTGGGGCAGGACGAAGATCTCGATGAAGTAGCAGACGCCGATCGTCGCGATCAGAACCAGGACCACGGCCTCGATCAGGCGCATCCCGAACCGCTGCAGCGACAGGAGCAGGACAACATCGAACGCCGTGATCACCACCGCGGTCAGCAGCGTGATGCGCGGAAAGAGCAGATGGATCGCGACCGCGCTGCCCAGGACCTCCGCCAGATCGCAGGCGGCAATGGCGACCTCGCAGCTCAAATAATTGGGCCAGCGGGTCCAGGCCGGCAGGAAGTCCCGGCAGCACTGCGCCAGATCCTTCCCGGTCACCACGCCCAGCCGCGCGGCGATGATCTGCAGCACGACCGCCATGGCGCTGGAAAGGCCCACGATCCAAAGCAGCATGAACTTGAACTGGGCCCCCGCCTGGAGGTCGGTCGCCCAGTTGCCAGGGTCCATGTAGCCGACGCTGACCAGCAGGGCGGGGCCCGCGAAGGCCAGGTACTGGCGCCAGGGGTGCGCGGAGGCGTGCGGCACGCGGACGCTGCCATGGAAGCCCTCCAGCGAGAGCTGGCTGCGGCCCGCCGGGGGCGGCACCCGGATGGGATCGGGAACGTTATCCATGGCGGCGCACGTTAGGTCTAGCTAACACTCCTAGCACCACCTATTGTCAATCGCCTTCTTTAGGCTCGGCTAATTTTGATTTACCTGGCTGATTCAGCTCCGCCGCTTGCGCTCGCCCGCGTCACTTTCCGAAAACTGGGAGGACTATCTCGAACGGATCCACGAACTGATCGAGGCCAAGGGCTACGCGCGCGTGGCGGACATCGCCCAGCAGCTGCAGATCGCTCCGGCGAGCGTCACGTCGATGGTGCAGAAGATGGCCAAGGCCGGCCTCCTGAACTACGAGCGCTACCGGGGGCTGACCCTGACGCCCACGGGGGAGGCGGCGGCGCTCGGCATCCGCCACCGGCACCGCGTGCTGACCGCGTTCCTGACCCAGCTCGGGGTGCCGCCGGATGTGGTCTCGCGCGATGTGGAAGGCCTGGAGCACCACCTCAGCAGCGTCTCGGTGGAGAAGATCGAATCCTTGCTGCATAAGCTCCGGCCCCGCCGCTAGCGGCTTTTGTTGCTGAATGCAGCAGCGGGCTGCTGCTTTGAGCAGCAGTGCGCGCCCGGAGGCGAGCGCCGGCCTGGGGGTTTCAGGAGGGCGGGGAATTTTATCTGCCTGGTGGCTGGCGAGATGGGGATTCACGCCGCGGCTGGGCATGCGGGCAGCTTACAGCCGCCCGGATTCACCAGCATCCCTCCCTCCTATTCACCATGCTTCAACGCAGCTCACCTCACCCTTCAGCGAAACTACGCCTTCTTGCCGGCGTCTGCGGCGGCCTTGCCCTGGCCCTCTCCTCCGCCCGCGCCGACGTCAAGTTGAACGACAACGTCAGCCTGAGCGGCTACGTGGTCGGCTCCTACCAATATGTGGACACTTCGGGCGCTCCCTCGAGCGACTCCTTCGACCTCGACGCGGCCAAGGCCAGCCTCCTGCTCAATTTCTCGCCGGTCAGCGCCGACCTGGGCGTCTATTACACCCAGACGGCCAGCGGCACAGGCGACCTGACCCTGATCGACGCCAACGTGACGTATGATGCCGGTGGCGGCCTCACCATCACGGGCGGCCGGTTCCTGAGCTGGATGGGCTACGAGGCGTTCGACCCGGTCAACATGTTCCAGGTCAGTTCCGCCTACATCAATCCCAACGGGACGATCATGTTTTATCCCGCCTACCACGAGGGCCTGAAGGTCAAGTACGCCTCGAAGTACATCACGGTCGGCGCCGCCCTGCTCGATTCGCTCAACGGCCCGACCATCTACCGGGGCGACGGCGAACTGCGCCACAATGCCGGAACCGAGGTGTTCGCCGCCCTGACGCCGATCCCGGGCCTCACCATCTGGACCGGATTGGGCTACGACACGAAAGGGGCCGAGCCGTACCAGAAATACTCGACCACCGTCGCGAATGTCTGGGTGCAGTACGTCGTCGGCAGCGCCACGGTCGCGGGCGAGTGGATCCAGCAAAGCCACGGCCCCGGCGCCAGCGGCGAAGACGGGCTGGTGCTGCTCGATTACGGTTTCACCGCCAAGCTTTCGAGCGCCTTTCGCGTCAGCACCGGGAAGCTGGACAACACCGCCGCCGCGCCCGGGCTCGGATTCACCAAATACACCGTCAGCCCGGCCTATAAGCTGGTGCCGCATCTGACCCTGCGTCCGGAAGTGTCCTATATCGACTATCGGAACGACGGGCCCATCGACCACGATGTCTTCTACGCCGTCCAGGCCCTCTTCCAATTCTGACGAACCCGCCCATCACCCTCCTGCCTCATCCCATGAACACATCCAAACTGCTCAGCCTTCTCGCGGCCGGCGGCCTGGCGCTCGCTCTCGGCGCCACTCCGTCCCACGCCGACGAGCCGACCGTCAAGGTCGGCGTTCTCCACTCGCTGTCGGGCACCATGGCCATCAGCGAAACCTCCCTGCGCGACATGCTGCTCTACTCCTTTGACGAGATCAACGCCCAGGGGGGCGTGCTCGGCCGCCGGATCGAGCCGGTGGTCGTCGATCCCGCTTCGGATTGGCCCACGTTTGCCGAAAAGGCCAAAGAGCTGCTGGAGCAGGACAAGGTGGCGGCCATCTTCGGCTGCTGGACCTCGGTCAGCCGCAAGTACGTGCTGCCGGTGGTGGAAAAGGACAACGGGCTGCTCTTCTACCCCGTGCAGTACGAGGGCGAGGAGCTGTCCAAGAACATCTTTTACACCGCCGAGGCGGTGAACCAGCAGGCCACTCCGGCCGTCGACTATCTGCTGCAGCAGGGCCGCAAGAAATTCTACCTGCTCGGCACGGACTATGTCTATCCGCAGACGACGAACCTCATTCTCTACAAGTACCTGCTGCTGCACGGGGTGCCGGTCGAGAATATCGGCGGCGGGCTGCGCCGGGACGCCGACGGCAAGGTGATCTCGGCCGGCAAGTACGTGCCGTTCGGCTACACCGACTTCCAGCAGATCGTGGCCGACATCAAGGAATTCGCCGCCAGCGGGGACGCCTGCGTGATCAACACGATCAACGGCGACTCCAATGTCCCCTTCTTCAAGGAGGTGGTGGCCGCGGGCCTCACGCCCGCCGAGTGCCCGGTGGTCTCGTTCAGCCTGGCCGAGGATGAGCTGCGCAGCATGCCGACCAAGGACCTCGTGGGAGAACTCGGCTGCTGGACCTATTTCCAATCGATCAAGAGCCCGGAAAACGCGGCCTTTCTCGCCGGCTGGCGGAAGTGGCTGGCGACCGAGAACTATCCCGGCGTGGTGAAGGAAAACCGCGCCGTCGACAGCCCGATGGTGCTGTCCTACGATGGCGTCCACCTGTGGAAAGAGGCGGTCGAGAAGGCCGGCTCCTTCGACGTCGACAAGGTGCGGGCCGTGCTGGAGTCGGGGGATATCTCCTTCGTCGGCCCCGGCGGCAAGGTCACCATGCAGCCCAATCACCACCTGACGAAGACGGTTTACATCGGGGAAACGCGGGCCAACGGCCAATTCAAGATCCTGAAGGAATTCCCGGATGTTTACGGCGAGCCCTTCCAGCTCAAGACCCTGGACGCGAAGCTCGCGGCGCTTTCCAAGTAACGCGGCTCGCTCCCACGGCGTAATTCGGGTCTGCCGCCCGAAATGGGAATGAATCCAGCTAAAGAGGGGAGGGCCCGTGACCGGGCCCTCCTCCCTCTTTGCCCATGAAATCATTCATCCGCGCGTGCGGCTGGCTGCTCTGCGCCGGCCTGCTGGTCCTCCGGCTGGCGGCGGCGACGCCCGGCGACGCGGCCGTCCGCCGGCTTCTGGTCCAGGCCGTCCTCGCCTCCGGGCCCGAGCGCCTGCAGCTGCTCACCCAGCTGTCGACCACGGGATCCCACCTGGCCCGCGACGTGATGGCCGCGTGGACGCGCGACGAAATCCTCCTCTACCATCCGTCCCCCGGCGTCCGCATCCCGGTCCTGCTGGAGGATCAGCAGGACGCGGACGGAAAGGCGCGCGCCCTCCGGCTGGACACCGGGCTGCCGCTGCGCGACGCGCACGGCCGCGTCCTGCGCTTCACGCCCGACGACCTCGACTCCGTCGACACCGACATGCGCCTGCGCGGGGCGATCCAGCAGGCGCTGGATGTGCTGGCCCTGTCCGACCCGAGCCCGGACGAGCGCCAGTCGGCCGCGCTCACGCTGGGCAACTCCCAGCGGCTGCAATACCTCCCGGCGTTGCGGGCGCGCCTCGAGGTCGAGACGGATCCGCAGGTGCGCAAGACGCTGGCGGAGGCGGAGGCCCTGCTCCAGCTCGACGGGCCCGTGCTGGCCGACCGCATCGCCGCCGCGGATCGCCTGGGCCGGCTCGAAGACGCCGGCGCGGTCGACCGTCTGCGCCGGGTCCAGGCCTCCGGCCCGCCCGCGCTGTCCGCCGCCGCCGCCCGCGCCCTGGCGGTCATCGCCCACCACATGGCCGTCGTCAACTTCGTCGGGACGATCTTTCGCGGGGCAAGCCAGGGATCCATCCTGCTGGTCGTGGCGCTGGGGCTGGCGATCACCTTCGGCCTGATGGGGGTCATCAACATGGCCCACGGCGAGATGATCGCGGTCGGCGCCTACACCAGCTACGTGGTCCAGAATCTCTTTGGCGCCGGCTTCAGCTTCCACATCACGCTGCCCTTCGATTTCGGCGGCCGGCCGCTGGGCTTCGGCTTTTCCCTCCCCGGCCTGAACGCGACCGGAGGCTGGTACGAAAGCTATTTCCTCTTCGTCCTGCCGCTGAGTTTCCTCGCCGCGGCCCTGGCGGGCGTCGCGGTGGAGCGAACCGTCATCCGGTTCCTCTACCGCCGGCCGCTGGAATCGCTGCTGGCGACCTGGGGGGTCTCGCTGATCATGCAGCAGCTCTTCCGGATGGTCTTTGGGGCGAACAATGTGCAGGTCAATTCGCCGTCCTGGCTGCTCGGGCACTTCAGCATCCACGACGTCGAGCTGGGGTACAATCGGGTCTTCGTCATCGCGTTCGCCATCGTGATCGTGCTGGGCACGTGGCTGCTGCTCACCCGCACCGCGCTCGGGCTGCTGATCCGCGCGGTGATGCAGAACCACGACATGGCCTCCTGCCTGGGGGTGCGGACCGAGCGGGTCAACATGCTGACGTTCGCCTTTGGTTCCGGCCTCGCCGGCCTCGCCGGCGCCTTTCTCTCGCAGATCGGCAACGTGGGCCCGAGCCTGGGCCAGAACTACATCGTCGACAGCTTCATGGTCGTGGTCGTCGGCGGAGTGGGCAGCATCGTCGGGACGGTCTGCTCGGCCGTCGGCATCGGGACCTCGGACCAGGTGCTGCAGCAGGTGAGCGGCTCCCCGGTCATGGGCAAGATCATCGTCCTCGGGATCATCATCCTCTTTCTGCAGTGGAAACCGGGCGGGCTGTTCGCCACCCGCAGCCGGAGCCTGGACTGATGCCCAACTTCAGCGACACCATCGTCATCCGACGCGGCCTGTTGAGGCGGATCCCCGCGCGGGCGGAGCACATCGCCGTGGCGCTCGCGGCCATCGTGTTCGTCATCGTGCTTCCCGGGCTGAACGCGTTCGCCCCGGCGGCCAGCGCGCTGCACGTGAGCGATTTCACGATCAACCTCTACGGCAAGTATCTCTGCTACGCGATCCTCGCGATCAGCGTCGACCTGCTGTGGGGCTACACCGGCCTGCTCTGCCTCGGCCAATGCCTGTTCTTCGCCCTGGGGGGCTATGCCCTGGGCATGTACCTGATGCTGATGATCGGAAAGCTCGGCCAGTATCACAGCGACCTGCCCGACTTCATGGTCTTTCTCGGCTACCCGAAGCTTCCGCCGCATTGGGTCCCCTTCCGGCACTTTGCCTTCGCGCTCGCCGCGGTGCTGTGGGTGCCGGGACTGGTGGCCCTGATTTTCGGCTTCTTCGCCTTCCGCTCGCGCATCCGCGGGGTCTACTTTTCGATTCTGACCCAGGCTCTGACCTATGCGGCCAGCCTGATGTTCTTCCGCAACGACTTCACGTTCGGGGGCAACAACGGCTTCACCGATTTCAAGTT
>DASRSH010000313.1:0-8088 GCA_035656575.1 Opitutaceae bacterium | reverse complement strand
CGCCGCCGCGCCGACGATCCGCTTTGCCCGCTCGCTGCTGGCCGTGGCCACCGCTGTCCTGGTCCTGTGGTGCCTGCTGATGTTTCAGCCGGATTCCACCGTGAACCATCAGGGGACGTATTTCACGAACGTGTGCTGGATGCTCGCCCTGGGGATCGGAATCGCCCAGTACCCGCGCCCGGTGCAGGGAATCCTGGTCGTTCTCCAGGCGGCGCTCTTCCTCGGCGGCTGGGTGCCGCTTTCGTCCCATTCCGCGGGCACCGATGCGCTGCTGCCCGCCGTGCAGGCCCCGTCGGCCGTTCTGGCCGCCGCGGCCGGCGCGGCGGCGATCTTCAGCCTTTTCGCGGCCCGGGCGGCGCATCGCGCCGCTTCTCCTCGAGAATGATGTCCGCCGCCTGTCCGAAGGACGTGACGGTGAAATCCGGCGGCGCACGCAGCGCTTCCGCATAACCCTGGTCGATGAAAATCGTCCGCAGCCCCGCGCGCCGGCCGCAATCGATGTCCTTCCAGCGGTCTCCCACCATCCAGGAGCGCGCCAGATCGGCCCCCAGGGCCGCCGCGGCGTCGTGGATCATGCCCGGCTCGGGCTTGCGGCGGCGGGAGACCTCGCCCCGGCCGGGATCGTAGCAGACTTCGATCCGGGAGATTTCCGGGACCTGCTCGAGCAGGAGGCGATGCATCTCCTCGACCCGCGCCTGGTCCAGGGTGCCGCGGCCGACGTCGGGCTGGTTCGTGACGACGACGATCAGGTAGCCGGCGGCCGCGAGGGCCCGGCACGCGGACGGGACTTCGGGAAACAGCTCGAACTCGGCCACGCTGACGGGCGCGAAGGGCCGCGCGTCCTTGACCACCGGGCGATTGAGGGTGCCGTCGCGGTCGACGAAGACGACGGGCCGCGGCGCGCCGCCGCTTCCCCCGGAGCCTACCGGGTCGACTCCCATTTCGTCTGATTGACCTTCAGGTCCGGGTGGGAGACGAACAGGTGCCACACGACGGCCTGGAACGCCTCGGAGTGCGGCGTGACGTTGCCGGGGTTCACCACCGGCACGATCACGCGCGCGTCGGCCGCCTGCGCGGTGAACCCGCCGTCCTTGCCGACGACGCCGACCACCTTGGCGCCCACCTGGCGGGCGAGCTGCAGCGCCGTGACCAGGTTGGGCGAGACGTTCTTTTCCAGGCTGCCGCCGCCCACCGAGAAGACCAGCAGGCCGTCCCGCGAGGACAGGCGGCTGCCCCGCAGCCATTCCACAAACACGGTGGTCCAGCCCTCGTCGTTGGTGCGCGCCGTCAACTCCGACACATTGTCGGTCGGGGCGTAAGCCTCGAACCCGGCGATCTTGCGAAAGTCGTTCACGGCGTGCGAGGCGTTGGCCGCGCTGCCGCCGACCCCGAGAATGAACAGCCGCCCTCCGGCATCGCGGACGGACCGCAGCACGGCCACGCAGCGTTCGCAGTCGTCCGGATCCAGCCGGGCGACGATATCAGCAGTTTCCTTCAGGTGCTGTTGGGAATACGACATGCGGCGAAGACGATGAAAGGAGCAGGTTGAGTTCGGCCAATCCGGCGGGCGAGCCGATTTCGTAAAAGCGCGTGGCGAGCTCGTAGCCCGCCAGTTCGCCCCGCTCGGCCAGGCCGCGCTGGACGTCGGACAGGTCCACCGGCTCGTCCCGGGGCAGTCCCGCAAACGCGGCGGCGGCGAAGAAGTTCAGGCCGTAGTCGATATGCCGCATCTGGGGAAGGCGGCGCTTCTTGTCGTAGACGCGGATCTCCCCGCCTTCGAACCACACGTTGCTGGTGTCGTAGCGGCCCCGGTTCTCGTACACCGTCATCAGGCCGAGCTTGCCCGACGCGAGAAAGGCGCGGCCCACGGCCGCGTAGTCGATCGGCAGATAGCTGTCGCCGTAGAGGACGCAGAAGCGCTCGCCCAGGAGGGGCAGCGCGCGAATCAGCGCCCCGCCGGTGCCGAGCAGGCGCGGCCCGTCGGGGGAGTAATCGATCCGGACGCCCCAGGCCGAACCGTCCCCGTAGCGGGCCATGATCTGCTCGCCGAGATGGCCGATGCACAGGACGATCCGGGTGAGGCCCGCGGCCCGCAGCAGCCGCAGTTGGTGGGAAAAGAACGGCTCGCCGGCCACCTCGACCAGAAGCTTGGGAATCTTCTCGGTGATGGGCCGCAGGCGCGTGGCCAGGCCGCCGGCAAGAATGGCGACGGGCAGGTCCATCGCTCAGTTCTGGGCGACCACCTTCGTGCCCTCGAAGTCGAAGCGGAACCGGACTTCCTGCAGTCCCTGTTCGCGCATGGCGTGGCGCAGCAGCGCCTTGTTGCCGGCGTAGAACATGAGGAAGCCGCCGCCGCCCGCGCCGATCAGCTTGCCGCCCAGGGCGCCGTGGTCGCGCGCATGGTCGTACCACGCGTTGATGCGGTCGTTGCTCATGCCCGAGGAGCGGGCCTTCTTGCGCTGCCAGTGGACGTCCATCAGCCGGGCGAATTCGTCCAGGTTCCCGCTTTCCAGCGCGGCGAGGGACTTGTAGCCCAGCTCCTTGGTGAAATGCAGATTGTCGAGCATCTGCTGGTCCGCCTGCTTGGAGCGGTCGTTCTGGTCCTTGAGGATGGCCGAGGCGCTGCGCGAATAGCCGGTGAAAAACAGGAGCAGGTTGTCCTCCAGATTGTACAGCGTCTCCTCCGAGATCTGGGCCGGGCGATACTCCACGCGGCCGTCCGGGTGGAAGGTGAAGGCGGTGATGCCCCCGACGGCGGCGATGTACTGGTCCTGCTTGCCGATCGGTTCGCCGAGCTTGTCGATCTCGATCTGGCACGCCTGCTCGGCCAGCTCGGCCGGCGAAATCGGATTCTTGCGGAAGGCGTGCAGGGCCTTGAGCAGGGCGGTGGTGAAGCTGCCCGACGATCCCAGCCCCGTGCCGCCGGGAATGTCGGCCATCGAGGTGAGCTCCAGATGGGGATCGGTCACGCCGGTCAGGAGCAGCGCCTCGCGCACGATGGGGTGCTCGATCTGATTCACCGACGAGACGCGCTCCATCTTGGAGTACTTGATGATGATCTCCTCCTGGAAGGTGCGGTGCTTGGTGATGTAAACGTATTTGTCGATCGCGGCCGCGACGAGAAAGCCCCCGTGGTCGCGGAAATAGGAGGGGAGGTCGGTGCCTCCCCCGCCCAGCGAAACGCGCAGGGGGGAACGGGTGATGATCATGCGTGAAATCCGCTTTTCTCGTAGATCGCCGCCACGACATCCAGGACCCGGATGGCGTCGGCGAGGCCGGGAGAGGGCTCGCGGCCCTGCCGGATGTCGGCGATGAACTCGCGCAGCTCCGCCGTCCACGAATCGTCCCCGCGGGGGTACTCCCAAATCGTGGTCTCGGGGGGGCCCATCTCCGGCAGCATGCGGTAGAAGGCGAGCCGTTCGGTCCCGTAGCTGCCGCCCAACCCGTCGATCGCGATCTTGCCCGCGCGGCCGTATAATTCGAGGGAGAAGAGGTTCTTCCATTCCGTGCAGCTCACGTGCAGCCACGCGGTCTGGCCGGCGGCGGTGCGCAGGCTGAGGAAGGCGTTATCGTCCACGGGCATGTTCCAGTAGTAGGTCGCGGCATGTCCTTCGACCTGGGCGAACGCCCCGAGAAACCACCCCGCAAGGTCGATGAGGTGCACGCCTTGATCGATCAGTTCGCCGCCCCCGGACAGCCGGGGATCGGCGCGCCATTCCCGCTCGTAGCCCGTGCGGCCCCCGTGCCCGTAGCGCCCCCGCAGGAACATCAGGGGGCCCAGGGCGCCGGCGTCGACCAGCTCCCGGGCCTTTTGCAGCGCCGGGTGGTAACGGTGGTTGAAGCTGACGCGCACCCGCGCCCCGGTGCGGCGGGCGGCTTCGGCGACCCCGCGCAGTTCGGCGGCATTGAGGGCCCCGGGCTTTTCGACGATCACATGGCGGCCCGCGGCCGCTGCCTCCCGGGCGATCGGAGCCAAGGCGGAATTGAGCGTCGAGACGATGACCGCCGTGACGGCGGGGTCGGCCAGGACCTCAGCGTGCGAGGTGACGGCGCGGCATCCGGGCATCGTCGCCGCAAGCGCCTCGGCCCGCCCCCGGTCGGGATCGCAGGCATATGCCAGCGCCGCCTCCGACCCGAGAGACTTGAGCGCGGCGGCCCGCTTCCTGCCGATCAATCCACAACCGATTTGCGCAAACTGGATTTGGGATGGCGCCGGCCGATTCATTCGCTCTTGTATGACAGGCCAACGCATGCTGCCCGCCCGAGAGACGCAAGTCCGCTTTTTCAAGTCGCTGTTGGTCGGAGGGACGGCCTTCGGCGTGCAGTACCTGGTGCTGTGGATCCTCAAGCCGCACCTGCGCCCGCTGCGGGCTTATTCCTGGGCCTACGTGTGCAGCGTGGCGACCCACTACAGCCTGAACCGCTTCTGGGCGCTCAAGAGCGCCCGCCGCGACGCCGGCCGGCAATTCCTGGAATACCTGGGCACGGCGCTGATCGGCTACCTGATCCAGCGGTTCATCGCCTGGTTCTGCCTCACCTGGGTCCACATGCCGCTGCTGTGGATTCCGGTGTTCGCCGTTCCGCCCTCGACGCTGGCGGTGATCGCCATCCTCAATTACCGGGTGTTTCGGCGCAACGTGTAGAGATCGTCGTCCGGCAGTTCCAGCCGGGGCCGCAGGGCCTGCAGGTCGTCCCAGGGATCCCACGGGGCGCTGAGCAGCCGGCCGGTGATCCGGTCGCTGGCGGGCGACAGCAGCCATTCCACCAGATCGAGGGCGCGCTCGAGCGAACCGCCGCCCGACGCTTTCTGTTTGAGCGCGGCCGCGTGCTCGGCCGCGCCGGCGGCCTCGGGCCCCTTGGCGATGACCTCGTCGGTCAAGCGGGTGTTGATCGCGCCCGGGGCCACAGCGTTGATGTCGAGGGGGCTTTCCCTTTCCTCGGCGGCGATGGTCTCGACCAGGCGGACGACCGCCGTCTTGGCGGCGCCGTACGCCGAAAAATGCGGCCGGGGCTTGGTCGCCCCCCCGCCCGAAAAGCACACCACCTTGGCGCGCCGCCCCTCCCCCGGGCGCAGAAGGGCGGCGAAGGCCCGCACCGCGTAAAAGGTGCCCATGAGGTCCACCTCCACGGTCCTGGCCCAACCGGCGGGGTCGGCCCTCAGGGTCGGCCCGATCTCTCCTTGGATCGCCGCGCAGGTGACGAGGGCGTCCACCGTTCCCCAGCTCCGGCCCACCTCAGCCGCCGCCGCCTGGACCTGATCCCACGAAGAAACATCGATCGCCGTATCGCGGCGCTGCTTGCTCGCGAGGTTTGCCGCAAATGGGTCCGAGCGCCCGTTGCTTTGAAGCGTAGGCGGTTTCGAGGCAGCCGGCACACTCGGGGAGGCAGGGGCTGCGGCGCCCGCGGTCCGCGCGAGGCCCCACACCGAATGCCCGCGCCGGAGAAGCCGGTCCGCGAGAGCCGCGCCGATGCCCGAACTGCTTCCGGTAAGGACGACTTTCATGGGCCGTTAGGATACACGATCCGGGGCCGAAACACGTTCCCTTTGAAGCAAAATATCCGCGGACATGCCGGCTGCGGGGGGAGGGGGCAATGGCGCCGGCTCAATGGCGGGCCTCGTAGACCCAGCGGTTGGCCTCCAGCCAGCGCAGGGTTTTCACGATGCCCTGCTCGATGGTCAGGGCGGGCTTCCAGCCGGTGGCGGCGATCTTTTTTGTGTCGAGGAAGATGAACGGATTGTCCCCGATCCAGCCCCGGTCGCCGCCCGAATAGGACAGCTCCGGCTTCAGGCCCAGCGCGGAGCAGATGATGCGGACGCTGTCGTTCACCTGCACGTATTCGGGGGTGCCGAGGTTGTAGATCTGCACGCGGTGCTTGGCCTCCTTCGCCGTTGCGGCGCGCATCACGTGGAGGATCGCGCTCAGGCAGTCCTGAACATACAGATAGCTCTTGCGCTGCTTCCCGTCGCCCAGGACGCGGAGCTGGCCGGGATGGGCCAGGAGCTGCTGGTGAAAGTCGAAAATGTGCCCGTGGGTGTAGCGCTCGCCCAGGATCGAGACGAAGCGGAAGATGTAGCTCTCCAGCCCGAAGCCTTCGCCGTAGGCGGCGATCATCCCTTCGCCGGCCAGCTTCGAGGCGCCGTAAAGGGAGGTCTGGACGGGGAAGGGCGCGTCCTCCGGCGTGGGAATCACGGGCGCTTCGCCATACACCGAACCGGTGGAGGAAAATGCCAGCTGCCGGATGCCGTTGGCTCGGGCGGCCTCCAGCACATGGAAGGTCGCCACGGTGTTCTGTTCGAGATCCTTGCGCGGATGCTCCGTCCCGAAGCGCACGTCGGCGTTCGCCGCCAGGTGAAACACGGTGTCGCACCCCCGCATCGCCGCCGTCAGCGCCGGCAGGTCCAGGTTGTCGCCGCGCACGAGCCGGAAGCTGCGATGGGACCGGGCGCCTTCCAGGAATTTCTCCTGGCCGGTCGAGAAGTTGTCCCAGCCGGTCACGGCCACGCCGTCGGCCAGGAGGCGGTCGACCAGATTCGAGCCGATGAAGCCGGCGGCGCCGGTCACGAATGCATGCTGCATGAAGGCCGTCACCCCACAGCGGCAAAGAACTCAGCGCAAGCCTGCGCTGCGAGGCGGGCGCGCCCCTGCAGCCGGGCGGGATCCGGCGGCCGGCTCCGGCCGAAAAGCTCCGTCCAAGCCGGATGGGGATCATCCCCGGCGGCGAGTGGATAGCCCGTTTCCGCCGCCGCCGCGCGCAGCTTGGCGTTTGTACCGATCACCACTGCGCGCGAGCCCGCCCAGGCGCCAATCAAGGTTCCATGGTAGCGGCTGGAGAGTTGCCACTCCCCGCTGGGCCAGGCCGCGAGAGTCTCGACCGGCTGCAGCCGCCACCGCGCGCGCTCGGACTCGGGCAGCCGGGCATGCAGCCAGCGTTCCGCGCCGGGAAGATCGCGGGCCTCCTGCGCGGCCCAAACGCGTTCCCGAACCGCCAAGGCGTCCGTGGCGCGCAGGGCGCCGGCCAATCCCGGCCATTCGGCAAATTCGAAATTGAGGGCGGCGGTGAACCGCCCCGCCTCAGCCCGCGGCGGTGGCAACGCGGCGAGCTGAAGATGCGCCAAATCGGCGGCCGCCGCGACCGTAACCGACGGGATCCGGTCCGCGAGCAAGTCCGCGGAGGCATCGTCCCGCGTCCAGACCCGCCGCGCCTGCCTGATCACCGCTTGCAGTTCCGGCAGTTCCAGGGAGGCCGGATCCTGGACCCCCACGCCCAGGAAGTACATCGGCTTGCCGGCGGCCGCGCACAGGCGGCCCTCTTCGGCCAGGTGGTCGACGAACCAGCGCGAGACGTTCGATTGAAACGGCGCTCCGCCCAGTCCGAGCCACGCGGCGCAGGACCGGATCGCCTGCTCGCGCGCCCCGGGTTCGTAGGGCAGCCACTGCACCTCGGGAAAACGCGCGGCCAGGGCGGCGCGGTCGTGCGGCACGCAGCAGGTCAGACGCCCCCGCCATGCCGGCGGAGCCGCCCGCAAAAATCCGGCCAGCATCAGATCGTCGCCGAGGTTTCCGGCCCCGAAGAAGTGATGGCCGATATGAATGCTCAATAGGACAGCGTCGCCTGGAGGTGCGCCCGGCTCCGGTTGGGCTGGGCCAGGACGCCCGGCCCCGTGCTCTTGAGCTGCCAGCCGTAGTCGAAGGCCAGGCTGAAATTGGACGCCCAGCTCGTCCGCAGGCCGACGCCCGTGCTGGTCAGCCGGCTCAGCGGAAAGTCGTCCGGACGCGGGTGGCGGTAGTCCACGCGCCCATCGTCGAAGAAAGCCAGGAGCCGGTTTTCCAGCCGCGCATAACGTTCGGGAGTGAAGGGCACGTGCAGCCGGAAAGCGGGCGAGCGCAGTTCGGTGCTGAACTGCCAGCCTTCGTCTCCGTCCATGATGCGCTCGTCATAGCCGCGCACGGTGGCCTCGCCGCCAATGGCCATGCGCTCGCTGCTCAGCAGGCGCGCGCTGGAAAGCTGCCCCTGCCCCCGGATCCAGAGCTGAAAGTCATCCGGCAGCAGAAAAATGCGCTGGAGCGTCCCGGTGCCGTAGAGATA